>JBNLAC010000019.1:0-38957 GCA_050301935.1 Methylophilaceae bacterium
TTTAGATGAACTCCTCAAGGCACAAGCTGATGATTTGCGGCTTGATATTGAGCTAGTTAGAGGTGCATCGCACAGTTTTGATAAAGCCCGCTATCTAAGTGGAAAACAAACCCCTGTGTTTTTTGGTTCCGCTGTTAATAACTTTGGTGTCCAATCACTTTTAGATGCTGTAGTTGATTTGTCCCCTGCTCCACAAGCACGCAAAACATCGACTAGAGTCGTCGAAGCTGGTGAAGATAAATTCTCCGGCTTTGTCTTTAAAATTCAAGCCAATATGGATCCCAAACACCGGGACAGAATTGCTTTTTTACGCCTTTGCTCAGGTAGATTTGAACGTGGTATGAAAATCAAACAAGTAGCAACAGGCAAAAACATTAGTGTAAATAATGCCATAACGTTTATGGCTCAAGATCGCACTGTGATGGATGAAGCCTATTCGGGCGACATTATTGGGATACCCAACCATGGCACAATTAAACTAGGTGATACATTTACTGAGAATGAGAGTCTAAAATTTATTGGCATACCTTCGTTTGCGCCCGAATTTTTTCGAAGAGCAAGACTCAAAGATCCTATGAAAATGAAGCAGTTACAGATTGGTCTTAAACAACTATCTGAAGAAGGTGCTGCACAACTTTTTCGGCCATTATTAACAAATGACTTAGTACTTGGTGCCGTAGGCATGCTGCAATTTGATGTGGTTTTACATAGACTCAAAAATGAGTATGGCGTGGATATGATTTTTGAACCTTACGATTGTTATACCGTACGTTGGTTACATGGTTCCGATGCAGACCTAAAAGCGATTGCCGATAAGTACGGGTTTAATGTGGGTATGGACAGCGCAGATGATTATGTCTACTTAGCTCCCAACCGTGTCAACCTTCAAATGGCGCAAGAGCGTTACCCCGACATCACGTTTGCTGAGACCAGAGAAATTGCGTAAAACGCTTTCCAACTGCCCTTGTGGAAGTGGTAAGTCCTATACTGATTGTTGCAAACCACTGCATGCTGGTGCAACAGCACATGATGCTGAGGCACTTATGCGGTCAAGATATACGGCCTACACGATGGGTTTAGAGCAGTATCTTTTGGATACATGGCATCAAAGCACGCGTCCTGTCTCACTTAACCTTGCTGACGACAAAACAATCAAATGGTTAGGTTTAGACATTAAACGCGTAGAAGCTATTGATGAACACACAGCCACCGTGGAATTTATAGCGCGTTACAAGATTGGCGGTGAGAAAGCTCAGAGACTGCATGAAATTAGCCAGTTTAAACATTTAGACCGTTGGTACTATCTTACAGCTTTGGACAACTGAGCAATTTCTACAATAAGAATTAGACTGCCTCAAAGGCCTCACATAACTGACTCAACAACTGACCAAAAAGAGGCAACACCTCTTCCTTGGTATGTGGGCTTTCATCATCGGTGCCAGCAACAACAAAACTAACGGTCAGCTTATCTAAGTTCTCTCTGAACTCTTGCCAATGCTCAACATTAGCATCACTGATAAGTTTCACTTTATTTAAGCCAGAATTGATAATTTCGATCATCTGTTCGTCTGAAACACCAGCAAACAAGGTTTTTGCGATTGTTACTTGTGCTGATTGATAATCAGGTTTTATTTCTTCAGCCGCAAGTGGTGTAGTTAAAAATGCGAAGGTTAACAAACCATAGGCTTGATAAACACTCAGCATATCAAAATTTTCTGCTAATTCATCTTTTGGCTGACGACCAGCGCGTGAGATTGCAGTAAAAGTAATATAACTAGCTAAATAATACGCTGCGTCCAACGCATTGTAATCACCCAAATCAGCGCTCGGCTTGCCTCCGTCTGCGTGAGTTTCAGCTAAGCAAATACCTTGTAAAAGTTTCAATCGTTCTGAATATTTCAATGTCTCCATGCGCACCCTGTATTTCGTTTTAATTAATTTCTGGTAGCGCTTCAAGTTGCTCTTGAAGCTCTAACCAGCGTTCTTCTGCTTGCTCAATATGTAACGTTAACGCAGATTGCCGTTTTAGCAAAGCTTGCAAGGCCTCTTTATCGCTACTTTCGTATAGCGCAGTATCATTTAAGCGCTCATCAAAGTTGGCTTTCTCGCGTTGCCAAGCCTCTATTTCTAGCTCTAATTTTTCAATTGCTTTGAGTAATGGTCTGCGTTCAGCAATTCTTGCTTGCCTATCTAATTTATTCTGCGCATAGCTGTTTATCTTGTTTTCAGAGGCGGGATCAGTATTTGCTTTTAATTTAGTCTGATTACGTTGCTCTGCGACCCAAGCTGCATAGTCGTCTATATCTCCATCAAAAGCAGTTGCCTTTCCATTAGCCACCAATAGGAACTGATCACACGTGGTTCGCAGCAGTGAGCGATCATGTGATATGAGCACTACGCCACCTTCGAACTCTTGCAACGCTAACGTCAATGCATGGCGCATTTCTAAATCAAGATGATTGGTCGGCTCATCTAACAATAATAAACTAGGGCGAGACCATATTAATAAGGCAAGCGCTAATCTTGATTTTTCACCTCCAGAGAAGTTTTCACAGGGTGACCGCGCCATATCGCCACGAAAATCAAAACCTCCTAAAAAGTTGAGCAAATCTTGCTCTTTTGCATTTTGGTCCAGACGTAGCATATGTTGCAACGGTGATTCATCAGCACGTAATTGCTCTAATTGATGCTGGGCAAAATACCCAATATTTAAATCCTTACCTAGTGTACGTTTGCCAGAAAGAGGAGCCAGCTCCCCTGCTAATAATTTAATCAAGGTAGTTTTACCTGCGCCATTCGGACCTAGCAAGCCTATGCGCTCTCTAGGGCGTAATGTTAATGATATATCCGTCAGTATTGGTTTATCTGCATAGCCTACATTGATTCTATTGATAGCAATGAGCGGCTCAGGAGCGCTTGATGGAGGTCTAAAACTAAAACTGAATTGTGAATCCACATGTGCTGCACTGATGATTTCCATGCGCTCTAATGCTTTGATACGGCTTTGTGCCTGTCTTGCTTTAGTTGCTTTCGCTTTAAATCGATCAATATAACTGTGCAAATGTGCAACTTTACGCTGCTGTTTTTCATGCATTGCTTGCTGCAGCGACATTTTCTCAGCACGTTGCCGTTCGAAATCACTATAACCACCTTTGTATAGCGTCAAAGTCTGATGTTCGATATGCGCAATGTGACTTACGATCGCGTCTAAAAAATCTCTATCATGAGAAATCAGTAATAGCGTACCGTTATAATTTTTTAGCCACCCTTCCAGCCAAATAACGGCTTCCAAATCCAAATGGTTAGTCGGCTCGTCCAGTAGTAGTAAATCCGATCTACACATGAGCGCTCTGGCTAGATTTAGTCGAACACGCCATCCGCCAGAAAACGATGAAACGGGCTGTGATAAATTCTCTTGCTGAAAACCTAGACCATGCATGAGTTCGGCAGCACGTGCTCGTGCTGCATAACCCTCAATATCAGACAACCGTCCATGCAACTCTGCTATCAAGGTTCCATCATTAGTTGCTTGTGCGCTAACTAATGACTTCTCAATTCTGGTTAACTCTTCATCGCCTTCTTTCACGAATTGAATTGCAGATAAAGTCAGAGCAGGTGTTTCCTGTGCAACATGTCCAATCGACCAGTTTTCAGGAATTTCCAAATCTCCTTTATCAACATGCAATTCGCCTCTCAGTACAGAAAAGAGGCTAGACTTACCTGTTCCATTTGCTCCTGTTAGGCCAATTTTGTGACCTGGGTGTAATTGTAAAGAAGCATTTTCTACTAAAACTTTTATACCACGCGTAATGGTTACATTTTTAAATTGAATCAAGACTAAACTACCAACAACAATTGATGAATAGTGTTATTTTAAAGCAATCTATTCAATTGCTAACAAAGACAGCTAAATAGCATAACTGTTAAAGAATATAAAATAAGAATTTATTCGCTATCTTGTAGTCCAAACTCTAGTAAAATCATTAATTAACGTTAAATACATGCAACAGCAACAACTGAATTAAAACAATCGTGATAATCATAAAAAAAACTTTTCGCTGGCTTATCTACGCAATCTTAGTATTGTTGTCATTAATGATTATCACGGCGGCAGTAGTTCGCTTTGTGTTTTTCCCAAATATTGATGCTTACAAAGATGATATTGCAACAAAAATAACAGAAAAAATCGGACTAAAAACGACAATTGGCAATATCATCACAGGTTGGGATGGCATTTCGCCACAAATAGTCATTAGCGAAATTGATATTTATGACAGAGGCAACAGCTCGGCCTTACATCTAAACAATGTTAAAGGGACTTTTTCATGGTTGAGCATACCTACCCTACAGCCACACCTTTCTTATATATCAATCAGTGATCCTAGACTCAAGATACAGCGTACTGAAGATGGCAAGCTATTTGTTGCTGGCATAGCACTGGGTGGTGAAGGCAGCCCTGACTTTCCGAACTGGATACTGAGCCAAGCCCATATTCGCATCAAAAACGCAACGATTGTTTGGCAGGATGACCTACGCCAGGCACCACCACTATCCCTCAATAAAGCCTATATAACACTAAGGAATCCGGCTTGGCGTAAGATATTTGGCCAACATCTTTTTAACATTTCTGCACAACCATCTACTGGTACCAATAAACCTATCCAAATCAGCGGCAATTTTTTTGGTCGCGATATCAGTAAAATCAAAACATGGAAAGGAACTGCTCATATTGAAACCAACAACATTGACCTCACAGCTTGGAAAGACTGGTTAGATTATCCAATCGATCTGCATAGTGGAAAAGGTAACACGAACATCTCACTTAATTTCTCTAATGCAGAATTGGATAAAATAAAAACAGACGTTGAGCTGAAAAATGTAGTAGGTAGATTAAACAAGGATAAAGAGCCATTCAATGCTAACTTATTGTCAGGAACACTTTCTTGGGAAAAAGCTAAAAACACAACAACAATTACAGCGCAAAACATTAAACTCAATGCTGAAAATGAGTTAAACATAGATGGCGGAGCCGGCTTTGTTTCTTATACACACAAAGATGGGGCGCCATGGGTTAATGCGTCATTACAACTAAATACCTTTAATTTAAATTTTCTAAAGAAACTACAACAAGTTATTACTATCCCAGAGCGCTTCAATCAAGCATTGAATACGCTATCGCCACGAGGGAAGCTCAATGCATTATCTTTGAGTTTACAAGGCAATCCTGCTAAACCTATCCATTACAGTATTGCATCTACATTCGACAATCTGACAGTTAACCCCTATCAAAACATTCCAGGCATTAGTCAGTTGAGTGGTGAAATTGATGCGAATGAAGACTATGGAACCATTACTTTAGATACCAAAAACGCAGCAATTGAACTACCAGAGATACTTCGCTGGCCTGTACCATTACAAACACTCTCAGGTAAACTCACTTGGTCCAATAAAGGTCGACTAAAGGTTGTCGCAAACAATATCAAACTTACAAATGAACACATTCATGGCACTGTTAATGCAAGCTATGACATGAATGGCATCAAAGGTGGATATATTGATATCAACGGTCAATTTGATCAAGGCAATGCAAAGTTTGCTCCCTTTTATTACCCATTGATTATGGGTAAAGAAACCATGGATTGGTTAGATAGCTCCATTTTGGCAGGTAATGCAAATGATGTTCAACTGACTGTCAAAGGTCACCTGAATGACTTCCCTTATGTTAATAAACAAAACAAACCAGACCCAGACCTTGGCGTTTTTAAAGTCAGTGCTAGAATCACTGATGCCGTATTAGAGTATGGAAAAAGCTGGCCAAAAATTGAAGGCGTAGGATTAGATATGCTTTTTGAAGGCAATAGCATGAAATTAAACGCCGACAAAGGAAATATTTATGGCATCAAAATTGTTAAAGGAAAAGCGACTATCCCTGAACTAAATACCTATGGCAAAAATGATCAAGTACTTATTGTAGAAGGTTTAGCAGAAGGGCCGACCGCAGACGGCATCGATTTTATCAATAACAGCCCTGTTAAAGAGGTAACTTTAGGGTTTACCGATGATTTAAAAACTGCTGGTACAGGTAAACTTAATTTAAGTTTGCGCATTCCACTAAATAACATTGAAGATGCCAAATATAAAGGCCAATACACTTTACAAAATGGCGTGATACACGCCAACGAACGTATGGGCTTACCCGAAATTGATAATCTTGTAGGACAACTCAACTTTGATCAGTCAGGTATTAGTGCTGAGCAAATTCATGCTGAAATTTTAGGAGGTCCAGTGCAGTTTGATCTTAATACAGCATCTGACCAAACGATCAACATTGATGCAAAAGGCACCTTCACAGATACAGGTATTAGAGAGTTTTCATCAAATATGTTTACAGAAGCGCTCAATGGCAGCGCTCAATGGCTCGCAAACATTGCGATTAAAAAACCTGTGATGAATATGACTATATATTCTGATTTAAAAGGACTTGCAATAAACTTGCCTGCACCTATCGGAAAAAGCAGTGCAGCAGAGTCTAAGCTTTCTGTTAAAAAAGTACAGTCGACAGCGACAGAAGATAAGACTGTACTCGCATATAATGATGCCATCTCAGCGATTATTTTACGAAATGAGAAGAATGGTGAGTTAGCATTTGACAGAGGAAATATTGCAATCAATACGGCAGCGAGATTACCTGATGGGGCAGGTTTGTCGTTAAATGGGGAGTTTGATTATATCAATGCTGATGAATGGATGGACTTAGCCGAAGCATCTGACAAAGGCACAGCAAACACTAAAAACCCGTCAACCAAGTTGAAAATCGATACCGCTAATTTCTCAATCAAACAGTTAGAGATTTTTAATCGCACGCTAAATGCTATTAGTATTAAGTCAACGCCACAGGATAAATATCTTCAGCTTAATATAAATAGTCAGGAAATCGCCGGCGACATTGAGTGGTATGCTGCAAAAACTAATGAAGATACTGGTAAAATCATTGCTAATCTCAAAAAACTGCACATTCCTGCTAGCAACAACAAAGATGAAGCAAATGCTGAAAATAAAGAAGTTAAAAGATTAAATAAAAAATATCCTGCACTTGATATTAAAGCTGAAGATTTTAAATTGTCTGAAAAGGCATTAGGTACATTAGAACTGAAAGCTTTTGAAGCTAATGACGACTGGGTTATTGAGCAGCTAAAAATCAATAACCCTGATTATGTTTTACTCGCCGAGGGACGTTGGCACAACTGGACAAGAAACCCCAATACTAATTTAGAGTTCTCTCTTGCTGCGAATGATATTGGTAAAACAATGAAGCGATTTGGACAGCCAGACACGGTTAAAGGGGGTGTATCACTCATTTCGGGTAAGCTGCAATGGCCTGGAAGCCCACATCAATTTAAGAAAGATGGCCTTAGTGGCTCGTTTACGCTAGGAGCCTCCAAGGGACAGATTATTAAAATACAACCCGGTGTAGGTAGGTTGCTTGGGCTACTGACTTTGCAAAGCTTACCTAGGCGCTTAACCTTGGACTTCCGTGACTTATTCAGTGAAGGCTTTGCATTTGATGTAATTAGTGCGACAGCCAAAATTGAAAATGGTGTCATGCACAGTGACGACTTTTTCATGACTGGTCCCGCCGCCGAAACTGAGATTAAAGGCGACATCAACTTGAATAAAGAAACTCAGAACCTTAGAGTTAAAGTAGTCCCTCATATCAGCGACACGTTCTCTTTGGCTGCATTGGCTGGTGGGCCAATCGCTGGCGCTGCTGCCTTTGTAGCGCAAAAACTATTAAAAGACCCACTAAATAAAATTGCACAAAGTGAGTATGTGATAACTGGCACTTGGGATAAACCAGTCGAAGTTGATGCAAAAAAAGAAAATGAAACAAAGAAAACTTCCCCTTCACCATTAAATGCACAGTGAAATAATTATGTCATCAAAGAAAACCCATCAAAAAACCAGTAATATGATAAAAGTTGCAGGCATCCAAATGGCCTCAAGCCCAAGTGTATCTTCTAATTTGATTGAGGCAGAGCGACTAATTAAAATTGCAGCAGAGCAAGATGCAAAGATTGTCGTTCTACCTGAGTACTTCTGCATTGTAGGGGTACATGACACTGACAAGGTCAGTGTGAGAGAAAAAGAAGGTGAAGGGCCAATCCAACGTTTTCTGTCAAAAATGGCCAAGAAACATAAGATCCTACTAATTGGTGGTACTGTTCCACTGGTCTGCAAAGATCCAAATAAAGTTCGCAATGCTTGCCTAGTATTTAACGAAAAAGGTGAGCAAATAGCACGCTACGATAAGATCCATTTATTTGGTCTTGACCTTGGTATAGAGCACTATCATGAAGAAAATACGATAGAGCCTGGCGATCAAATTATAGTTGTCGATACACCTTACGGTAAAATTGGCTTATCTGCATGCTACGATCTGAGGTTCCCTGAGCTTTATCGTGCAATGGGGGAAGTTGATATAATCGTTGTACCTTCTGCTTTTACAGAAACCACTGGTAAAGCTCATTGGGAAACTTTGGTCCGAGCACGTGCTATCGAAAATTTATGTTACGTGATTGCACCCGCACAAGGTGGCTACCATCTTTCAGGAAGAGAAACGCATGGCAACAGTATGATTGTAGATCCATGGGGAGTAGTGCTAGACAGACTGCCAAGGGGTTCTGGTGTTGTTATGGCTAGCATCAATCGGCATTATCAAGAAAGCCTACGCAAAAGTTTACCTGCTCTTAAACACAAAACTATTAAATCTATTTGATTGTAGATAAGTTACATTTAAAGAATATACTTAATTACTACTCTTCAGACGAAGAGTATAGTAACTATTATGGAAACAAACAGTAGCAAGGATGATGATTAAGCATTCATGAAAATAGACCAAACGATTTTAGATAAAGCACATCACTTCGATATAGCAAATGATACCCTGCTTGTTCCTACAGGTTTAGATACAAAAGCAATACAAGGTGTGCTCGGAAACATCATGACGCATCAAGTTGATTATGCTGATTTGTATTTTCAGTATAGTCGCAGCGAATCCTGGAGTTTAGAAGAGAGTCAAGTAAAATCTGGCGCTTTTGCCATTGACCAAGGTGTTGGCGTGCGAGCAGTGAGCGGTGAAAAAACAGCATTTGCCTATTCAGACGAAATTAATTTACCTGCCTTGGAACAAGCAGCAAAAGCTACAAAAGCAATTGCCAATATCGGCGGTAATCAAACAGCAAACAAAATCATCACGCCAGAAACGAAGCCACTTTATCTACCTAACGATCCAATCGCATCACTATCTGCTGATGCCAAGGTAAAGCTGCTAGAAAAGATAGAAGTTTTTGCAAAAGAATTAGACCCAAGAATTAAGCAAGTCATGGCGTCTATCGCTGGTGAATATGAGGTTGTACTTGTAGCACGAAGCGATGGAGTAATGGCAGCTGATATCAGGCCCTTGGTCCGCCTTTCTATTCAGGTTATTGCAGAGCAAGGTGGTCGTCGTGAACAAGGTACATCTGGGGGCGGTGGTCGTTATGATTACAGCTATTTTAGCGATGAAATCTTGCAAAGCTATGCGCAAAAAGCGGTGCATCAAGCAATTATTAATTTAGACGCCCGCCCTGCTCCCGCGGGGAACATGACGGTTGTGCTTGGCCCGGGATGGCCTGGTATATTGCTACATGAAGCAATTGGACATGGTCTTGAAGGTGATTTTAATCGTAAAGGTAGCTCTGCATTCTCTGGAATGATTGGTCGCCAAGTAGCAGCTAAGGGTATAACCATTGTTGATGATGGTACGATTGCAAACAGGCGTGGCTCTCTCAGCATGGATGATGAGGGTAACCCAACTAATAGTACCGTACTGATTGAAGACGGTATTTTAAGAGGCTATATTCAAGATACATTGAATGCACGTTTAATGAACATGCCAACAACAGGCAATGCCAGACGAGAAAGTTATGCGCACATACCAATGCCACGCATGACAAATACCTATATGCACAATGGTGACAAAGATCCGCAAGAAATCATTCAATCAGTCAAAAAAGGCCTATATGCTGCCAATTTTGGTGGTGGGCAAGTTGATATCACCAGCGGAAAATTTGTGTTCAGCGCAGCAGAAGCCTACATGATAGAAGATGGAAAAATTACTTATCCCGTCAAAGGTGCAACCTTAATTGGTAACGGACCTGATGTTTTAACGCGTGTCAGCATGGTAGGGAATGATTTAGCCTTGGATAGTGGTGTCGGCACATGTGGTAAAGAAGGTCAAAGCGTACCTGTCGGCGTAGGTCAACCAACACTTAAAATAGATGGCTTGACAGTAGGTGGTACGGTTTAATATTATTGAGTTTCCGAGGCCAAAAGCCTCAAAAACCTCACCAGCTTTTACTTTACCAAAGGAGCATTACTATGGCTGTTAGCCCGACGAAAAAAACTGAAACCAAAACAACAGCAAAAAAAGCAACAACAACCAAAAAGCCCGCCGCAAAAAAACCTGCTGCGAAAAAAGCCACGCCGAAAGCGCGCAAAATAAGCCCTGAAGAACGTTACAAAATGGTTGAAGTTGCAGCATACTATATTGCTGAACATCATCAGTTTAAAGGAAATGCCATTGACTTCTGGATTGCTGCCGAAGAGGAAATTAACAAGAAACTTACTTAATTTAATTAATATTAGCTTTCTACAAAAAAAGGTGCAATTTGCACCTTTTTCAACTCAATATAACCTTTATTTTAAGACTCTATTTCTGTACTCGCCTGTACGGGTGTCAATTTCGATTTTATCACCTTGTGAGACAAATAATGGCACTGCAATTTCGTGTCCAGTAGCTAATTTTGCTGGCTTCAGTACTTTACCTGAGGTGTCGCCTTTTACTGCTGGCTCTGTGTATGTAACTTCTCTCACGACCATATTAGGAAGTTCAACGGAGATAGCTTTACCTTCATAAAAACGAACCTCGCATGGCATACCATCCTCCAGGAATGGTAGCGCGTCTTCCATAAACTCCGCATCTACGTCATATTGATTATATTCAGCATCCATAAATACATAAGTTGGATCTGCAAAATAGGAGTACGTAACTTCTTTTTTATCCAACACTACAACATCAAACTTATCAGTAGCGTTATATACGTTTTCACTAGGGGCATCAGTTAAAAGATTTTTAAACTTCATTTTTACGACGGCTGAGCTGCGGCCAGACTTGTTATATTCAGATTTAACGACAACTAATGGCTCATCATTAACCATGACGACATTACCCGTACGAAGTTCTTGTGCTGTTTTCATAATATTGATTTAAAGTGAGTAAAATTTAACAAACGCGGATTATACGCTACTTTATTAAATTAGCACAAAAATCGACAAGATTAGTTGTTAAATCTTTTTGTTGTATCAGCAAGTTAGACTGTTGCTTCGTTAGTTTGGCAACATCAGGTAGCGCTGCCAAATAATCATCCCATATATCATTTTGGAATTGCTGAGTTGACCAAGTTTCATGCAAATAGGTCAAGGTTTTTTTAAAAGCTGCTTGACCATAAAATCGGTCTAAAAATGCGTTTAATTTTAAAAGATGCGCATTATCTGTTTGCCAGTATGGTTGCCATATAAATGGCCTCCCAGCCCATACCGCTCTAATCCAACTGTCCTCACCTCGCACAAAGTTTAGATCACATGCCCATAATAGTTTGTCATAATTGACTTGGTTTAAAAACGGTAAAAGATGTAAATTCAAATTTCCTAATGCAATAGAGTCGCCTGCTTGTAGTCCCTCATGTCCTAACAATGAAGCTGACTTACCACTTATTGGCATAAAAACACTCACCGATTGATTTGCTTTGGTTAAGGTTTGTAAGAGTTCTTCCACGGGCGCATTTTCATATGAAAAGAGAGAGATTTTTAAATCAATCTGGTCATTATTGATGAATAATGACTGCCAAAAATCATGCATTTTTTGCGCTGATTGCTGGAAACTATCTCTCATTTCCATTAATGCTTTTTCTCGCAAAAGACCACCTGTTCCTGCAGAAAATCCAGGGAAATAAAAATGTCGCAACAATTTTGTTTGCTGGAATTGACTATTCAGGCCATGAAATTCTGGCACCCAATCTTCAGCTGACAAATAATCAACATTAACCCACACTGTTTTCTCATCCATACGTGCTAGATACGCTTCTGGTAACGAACAAGAAAACGTCTCAATTGCAACATCAGCGGGGGGCCCAAAAATCGTTTCTTCGTCCCATCTTATAATGGATATATCTTCATAGGTTTGTTCCGCACAATTAGAGATTCCAACTAAAATTCTCGATGCAACTTCCAAGTGCGTAACAAACAACCTAACCTGTAAACCGTGCTCTATCTGAAGTTGCTTAGCTAAACGCCAACAAACGCCAATATCACCGAAGTTATCCACAATTTTGCAGAAAATATCCCATTTTTTTTGATTATTCATTAGGCGCCCATTATCTCATTTCATTCTATCAGTCTGTCACATTCGCTAACACTAAAGGTAACATCGGTAATCAATTTAGGAAAGAAAAAAGGTGTTTCACGCTCAAAGCCAAAACACTGATATGATAAAACTCGAACTAATTTTAATTTGTATGTCTTAAAATACAGATTAATGAAACAAGTTTAAGCTGATAACGCATGACGGATAATCAAGATAACTTAACCGAAATAGTTTGTGACTGTACAGGCACAACCCGTGAGAAGATCAGAAACTTACATCTGCAAGGATATGATTTTGACGCCATATCGCGTAAAACTGGAGTTAATACTGGTTGTGGTGGTTGTGAGTGGGAAATAGAATCGTATTTGGAAGAGCTGCAAGATAACTGTTCAGCAAACTCGTCACCTACTGGCAAGCTGTAACTGTCTATCTATTACTTAGCCATAGGCTGGCATACGGCTTTAGTTCAACAACCTGTTGAAGGTCATTAAATTTCTTTCCAGTAATTAAATCTGACCATTCATCAGTGCCAATTAAATTAATATCAATTAATGGAATAGTTTGAGGCTTATTACTAATATTATTAATGCAAAAAATAGATTGTTGTCTATCAATACTTTGGCGCCAAAATGCAAAGATTTCGGTACCAAAATGCAAGGTAAATTGCGTCGCATTTGGGTGAAAAGCTTTTTGCGCCTTCCTAATTTTAATGCGTTCGATTAAGACTGAAAAAATCTGATGATGATGGCTCTGTTTATTGTCCAAGACTTTAATCAACTCCCTCATTTCCCATTTTGAACGATTGATAGATCGGTTATTACCCGTATGTTCTGCGCGTGCATAATCATTCTCAGTAGCCAGTAAACTATGGATATAGAACGCAGGCACACCTTCTAACGCCAACATGATAGTATGCGCGCATAGATAACGGTCTATTTGATATGCATCTTCGCCGTCCAAATTCCCCTTCAAGGCATCAAAGAGGCTAATATTAATCTCGTATGGCTTATCTTCACCCTCTTGTGTCCGGCGATGACTGATTTTGGCACCAAAGTTGACTAATGTTTCAGACATGCGATATTTTTCTTCATCATTTAAAAGACCATCCAGTGGTCGCAAGCCAATACCGTCATGTGAAGCAATAAAATTAAAATAAGTTGTACCATTTTGTGCTGGCGGCATACTCATTAGCCATGATTTTAAATGTCGACAGTTTCCCGTAATTAGGGTGTAAATTAATAATGGCGGTAATGAAAAGTTATAAATCATATGCGCTTCATTACCATTACCAAAATAAGTTAAATTTTCTCGATTTGGCACATTAGTTTCAGTAATGACAATTGCATTCGGGTTATAGTGTTCTATCAGCAATCGTAAAATTTTAATGATTTCATGGGTTTGTTGCAGATGAATACAGGTAGTACCTGGCTCTTTCCATAAAAAAGCAACGGCATCCAATCTAAATACTTGTATCCCATTTTGCAAATACTCATAAATGATATTGGCAAATTCAACCAATACCTCTGGGTTAGCAAAATTCAAGTCAATCTGATCTGGGCTAAAAGTACACCAGACATAACGCTTTCCTTCTACTGTCTCTACCTCATTCAGTAAAGGTGATGTTCTTGGCCTAACGACTAAGCTGGTATCTAGGTCTTTATCTGCTTCAAAAAAATAACCTTTGCCAGGAGATAGACCTTTTTTGTAGTTATCAAACCACCAACTACGCGATGACATATGATTTAAGACTAAATCAGACATCAACTTAAAATCTTTACTAATAGACTGAATGTCGCCCCAGTCACCATGCGACTGATTGACTGCTAAGTAATCGATAACCGAGAAACCATCATCTGAGCTGTAAGGGAAGAATGGCAATATATGGACTATGCTGACAGCCTGTTTAAGATAGGCATGTAAAAAGTTGCTCAATACTTTTAATGGATGTTTATCTTCATCTAGTAGCGTATCAGCATAAGTGATTAGCGCAACATCTTGTTCGTTCCAATTATTGTGGTGCGCTATTGGATTTAGATACCCACCATCCAAGTGCATTGTTTTAATCAAGGATTGTCCAAGACTGCTTACATCATCGCTAGGGTACACCTTTTCTAAGTGTGTCACTAATTTGTGGTGCAATTCACTGAATTCTTGGTGTGCAGCTGTCATTTACGTATATTGCTCCATATCAGCATCTACTGCCGCTAAAAAGTCTTCCTGTAAATCAGGTAAGGCGCTAATAACCCTATTCCAACTCGGTATAAAAGGTGTATCCATAGGGTTTTCAAGAAATGAAGCGCCTGCAGCCATAATGCACTGAGCAAAAGTTTCCACCGCCTGCTCCTCTTTGTGACGATCAAAGTTTAGTCCATTAATCATGGCATCATTCTGGTATGTAACAATCAAATCTAAAGCTATACGGTAATAGGTAGCTTTGATTGTTCTAAAAGATTCAGTAGAAAAAATTTCGCCATTAGTAGCCAATTTTCTAAACAGAGCCTTTGAAATATCGGTGCTCATTTTAGACAGCCCTTTACTTGCATCCTCAGGCGATAAATCTTGGTGTTTGTGATCATAAGTATCTGCTATATCCACCTGGCAGATACGACTGGTCGCATAATTACGCTTTAATTCAGAAAGGACTCCAATTTCTAAACCCCAATCTGTAGGGATACGAATATCACTAATAACATCTGTTCTAAATGAGAATTCTCCTGCGAGTGAGTAGCGAAAGCTATCTAAGTAATCTAAGACTTCACTTGGTGCACAGGTTTTTTTCAGTGCTCTGATCAGCGGTGTAACTAATAGCCTATTCACCCGACCATTCATTTTGCCATCAGCTAGTCTCGCATAGTAGCCTTTACAAAACATATAATTAAAATTTGGGTTAGCTACTGGATAGATTAATCGAGCTAATAGATCTCTTTTATAAGTCAAAATGTCGCAGTCGTGCATAGCCACTGATTCTGAACGCCCAGATGCTAGTGCATATCCCATACAAAACCAAACATTGCGTCCTTTGCCTTTTTCAACAGGAGATATCCCCTCAGACTTAAGTTTTGCGTCGATCGCTTTGAGTCGTGGCCCATCGTTCCATAGGATTTTTTTACGCTGCGGTAATACGCTAAAAAATTTGAGTGCGTATCGATATTGCGCTTCATCGGCTGCATCTAAGCCAATGATAATTTCATCAAGATAATCAACCTTTTTCAATTCTTCTACGATATTTTTAAGCGCTGGGCCTTCCAGCTCTGAGAATAATGAAGGCAAAATAAGTGCTAATGGACGTATTTGGCTAAATTGTTTTAGTTCTGCTTCTAACTCTTCTACAGGCCTTCTGTTTAAATTGTGTAAAGTTGTGATTACACCATTCTGGTAAAAATCTCCCATTTTTATTGCCCTTTTTGATTTAATAGCGCTAAGATTTCTTGATTCCAGCCAGCTGGTCCTTCTAGCCGACTGAAAATAGTATTTCTGTTATTTAATTGCATTTCTGATGTACGGCCTGATTTGATAATAATGGCGATATCAACGACTTCCAACATGGGTATATCATTGGGACTATCACCCAGTCCAATGGACAGTAGCTTTCTCGGTGCATACTTGTCTCTGTATAGGCCCAGCGCATACTCAACGGCCTTTCCTTTGTCAAATAAACCAATCACATGGTAGAAACGGCCGCCTTTAATAAGTTTCAGTTGTTGTTCATTGAGACGCATCGTGAATTCTGCTATTTTCTCTTCGCTATCATCCCAAAGTAATGGCTCAGTTCCGAATCTTGATTTAGCCATTTCCGCATCAGTCTCGCTTAAATTGGTTAACTCACTTACTTCTCTTACTGTTAATGTATTGAAGTGCCGAAACTGAAAACCCTCAGCTTTAAGCACCTCCAACACTGCTAAGATAGAACTGTATTCTGAAGAAAAATTAACAATCTCTTCCATTTCATTCTGGAAATAATCTGCTGGGATAACCAATGCAGCGCCATTTTCTACAATGTAAGGATGTTGATTGTCTAGTTGATGCCTTATTTTCTGCATCTCTGGCTTGGTTTTACTGGAGTTTAAAACCAGTGGTATATTGCACTTTTTTAACTTGTCCAAGGCCTGATTCGCAGCCTCGAAACGATAACTCTGATGGTCGAGTAAAGTTGCGTCAAGATCACTAAAAACAACCATCTGCTTATTCATTATTCTCCATTATGCTTTGTAATCTACCGACTCTATTGAATGATCCTGTTGCAATGTAATTAGCACATCAGCACGTTTCGGCATTTCTTCCAGCATATGCTTGGTCAAACGTTCATAATGCATCATGAACCGATTTAGTGCGCTGCTATCCATTAATCCTTTATATGGTGCATTAACCTTACCGTTTTCATTAGTTTGCGCATCTGTCATACGTACTTGCATTTTTCTTGCCAACTTTTCCTCTTGCAACGCGCGCCACTCTCTAACACAATCAAAACTTGGCGCCTTCAGCATCACCAATAAATCAAACTGACTGAAAAACTGTTGATACCGCTCTTTCAACTCTTGGTTAATATAGTGACGCCAGACAAAGTCTTGATCTTCATCGGCTTCCAGTTGATTGATAGGACGCTGTAGATCCGCATCTAACATTGGCTTTGCACCAACACACCAACCCTCTAATATAATAATATCTACTGGTGCAGAAATACTTGGCCATTGTGACTGTGGTGCACGATCATCAACCGCTTTGTCATAGACGGGTATTTGAATGACCTCTCCTACTTTTGCTTGTTGCAAATGCTGAATGACCAACTGACCTAATTCTATGTCATGTGTGCCTGGCACGCCACGTGTAACGAGTAGAGGATGGACATCCTTAGCTAATTTTTTCCTCGCTTGAAAAGTATGATACAAATCATCAATCGAGATGACTGCTGTCTGTTTGCCTTGCTTTTTTAATAGTGCTTGCAGAAACAAAGCCATTGTTGATTTTCCAGTACCCTGCGCCCCATTAACAGCCACAAGTAATGGTGCACTTTTTCTCATCTGCTGGTCTGCTAGATAAGTTGCTAGTTGCGCATAATGTGGTAGTACTTCTTGCTCAAATGCTGGAAATAGCTGCTCTTGTGCGATCAGATTTTTAATTGTATTCATAGAAATTACACTATTGATTGAAAAAAATTGGTCTTTACATCACAAAAATAATCTTTAATGACGCTTAACCATTAAAGCCAAGCTGTGTTGAATCGTCAAGTATTATTGATTAAGCGATGATTGCCTGCTACTGTTGCAGTTATCCGTATTACTAGTATACATATTCTATAATTCGATAAGCAAAAGGACGGTATGGGAGATTGATCGATGGAAGAAGCAATCGTCAGATATATTCACTTTTTAGGTATTATTCTGTTGTCTGCAATGTTAGTTGCTGAAAACCTATTACTAACCTCTCCTTTAAAAGTGGGTGCAATCAAAACGCTAGTTAAAGTTGACGGTTTATATGCCACAGGCGCAGTTTTGACATTAGGAGCTGGGCTTTTTTTATGGCTGGTAGTGGGTAAACCTAGTACTTTCTATAAGAACAATGTCGTTTTTCACTTTAAAATTGGCCTTTTCTTTTTCATAGCTTTAATTTCATTTTTCCCAACACGTTTCTTGCTCAAAAATCGAAATAATGAAATTGGCGCTATTGTGCTTCCGCCAAAGATTATATTGATTAAACGCGTTGAGCTCTTTTTACTCTGCATCATTCCATTATTAGCGACACTAATGGCAAAAGGTATTGGAAATCTGTCATAAGTTAACGCCAACGCATGCAACATATACTAAAATTAATTAGGACACGTCTTGTAAGGTTAGCTAAAAGCTTAGCGCACACAAACCCTAGTCATGAAAAGAAACTATTTGGCCTAGGTCAATTTGTTTTATTACTCTCATTAACACCTTTCCTTTTCGACCTCAGCTTGTACCGCTTGAGTGATGTAACTGAAGTTGCGGCTCATTATGAAATCAAGCCTGATCGATTTGAATCTTTACCGCCATACCTTGGTATATCTAGTCCACCGGTAATGCCAAGAACACCACAGCCTTTGACTAAAGATGAACAAAAGCTATTAAACATCTGTAATGGCACAAAACACATCAAATATTTGGCTATTGCCGGATGGATTGCCCATGACCAGGTATGCCCACCACTTGCTAAGAAAAATGCAGCCTACTTTGAGAAGCTGAAAGAATACACCATAGCGTTAGCGAATTACTATAAAGCAATGACTGAGTACAGAAACGAGGTGATTAAGTCAAAACAGGTGGAAGCTGCCTATCAAAACTTTAATCCAACGCTATCATCCAAACCAGCATTAATGCCAGAAGACGTTGTCGTTAAAAGATATTCAAACCGCTCACTTACAGCAATGGTCAATTCGACACTTGCAGTCAATACTTGGCAACACATCACAACACCAGCATGGCTCCTAGGTTTATTACTGATTTTTCCAACTATTTGGCTGGCGATTAAACGTCGACATTGGGGATTGCTATTATTTGGCTTGTCCGTTCCAGCTATCAATTATGCTACGTTCTTACTCTCTTTAACTACTGATTTAAATACATTATTTACTTGGCAAATCAATAGCACTATCACAGCACAAGTCGCTTTTCTATGGTTTGCACTGCGTGGAAAGTTGCAATCAAGATCATTTGGTCTATTTATACTGTTAATTACTATTTGTGCTTTATGGCCAATCCTTTTCAGCGGTCTGGACTATCCAGCCATGCAATCACTATTACCTATCATTGTTTTTCTAATGGCTGCTGCGCTGGCAAGACTGGTGGTCAAAGGTGTTGCTGAAAACGCCTATCTTTTTAATAAGCTTGGCAGGATGAATAACCTGCGTAAAGCCCTGTATACATTGCTCTTGTGGCTACCACTGGGGTTATTAGCTGTACCTTTTTTTTACATTACTGAGGTATTGATTCCATACCATACAGTCAATCAGTTATATACAGCTAATGTACTTAATTACACTGCAGAGCATGACATTCTAGACAATGCGCTTATATCAACGGCAATAAAAGCAGACGATATCGCCTTTTCATGGCATATGAGTGCAGAGAGTATAAAGCGAGATATCTATAACAAAGCAACAAAGTGGGAAAATATCAAACTATCTGAAAAAATGACTGAAGCATTCGATCAAATAATGCCTGAATCGCTGATATTTGACGATGTTGATACTGGCGTCCCTGTAATAGGTTGGGCTATTGATATTGGCGTGAGGGAGTCACAAAAATCGACTAATAAAGCGTTTAAGAATCTACGTAAAAGCATACGCAGCAAATTAATAACAATCACCGCGCAATACGATCAAGAATTCAAAGCCAGTATTAATCAGAGCAAAACAGAAGCACTACATATTGTTGACGCTGCACACCAAAGCGGTTTAGCAATCATTTTAGATGCTAATGAACAGGCACAAAATACACTATGGTGGACTATTAATTATATGCAAATGATGCACCAATTAGCCATTTTTATTTTTGCATTTGTCTGCTTAAAAAGCTTGCTTTACGTCTTTTCCAGAGTTAGTTTTAATCTGCACACAGGTACTTTTGTCACCCTGGGAGATACTGAAAGCAAGCATAACCAATCACCATCAATGATTAAACCAACTGGTCATCAGTACTTGATCTCTGGTGAGAGTAATCAATACTACTATATCTCTCGCCGCTACCAATGTCGAGGTAAAGCGCCTAAATTCAGCATTCCACAACCTTTTCGTGCACCAATTGCTCGCCTCTACCACGGTTCATATGGTATGAATAAAGTGATTATTAAACAAGGTGATGGTGAAATAAGTTGTACTGCCACACAAGGGATGGAGTTCTTCGAATGGTCACTCCGCGAGAGTGAATCAGTTATATTTGACTTCCACCATTTTGTTGGTATGAGTGAGAGTATTGAGCTTTCAACCCTGATTAGCATGCGCGCATCCTCACTATTGCTAGGAAAAATGATTTACTCTCAAGCCACAGGCCCTGGCAAACTTATTCTAATGGCAAAAGGTAGAGCTGAAGTTATCGAAGCTGGCAGTAAAAGCGCTAGCCTCCCTCCAGAGCGACTAATCGCGATGCAAAAAGATACCCGTTTTCATATTGATAGTGAGCTTGATATTATCAATATTTATTTAAGCACAGCTTACGTCAGTCCAGCAGGCGGTGGGCAAGTTATTGTAGATGTTGACAGTCAGCGTGGTAACAAAACTGGTTTGGGCAGTTTTGCTAGGCGCTTTATACTGCCATGGTAATAGATAATATATTTTTAAGTGAATTGATATTCATATGAAACAGAAAGCTAATACACGAAAAACAAATGTGCCATGCAACACATTACAAGTGCGTAGACTAGGAATTGATACCTATCGTGAAAATGTTGCCTACTTGCATCGAGAGTGTGCTCTTTATCGCGCCGAAGGCTTTCAAGCTTTATCTAAAGTAGAGATTCGCGTTAATGGGCAACGCATATTGGCTGTGCTTAATGTTGTAGACGATCACAGTATTGTGAAACCAAGTGAGCTGGGCTTGTCTGAAGAAGCATTTGCCAAATTAGGTGTTGAAGAAGGTCGTTTAGTTAGTATTGAACATGCTGAGGCACCACAATCAATGAATGCTGTCAGGCGCAAGATAGAGGGCGAGCGCCTTGATCAAAGTGACTACATTCATATTATTAGTGATATTACGGCCATGCGTTATTCGAAGACTGAAATCGCTGCATTCTTGGTAGCCGCTGGTCAAACCGATATGGATCGAGATGAAGTTTATTATTTAACACGCGCCATGCTTGACGCAGGCAAAAAACTTGATTGGAATGAGGCATTAGTGGCAGATAAACACTGCATTGGCGGCATTCCAGGCAATCGCACTTCTATGCTTGTAACGCCAATCGTCGCGGCTCACGGTATGCTGATGCCTAAAACATCAAGTCGCGCTATCACCTCGCCAGCAGGTACAGCTGACACCATGGAAGTACTTGCTAATGTTGAGTTGGATATAGAGAAACTACACGACATCGTTCGTAAACATCGCGCATGTCTTGCATGGGGAGGCACGGCCGACTTATCTCCCGCAGACGACATCCTCATTGCCGTTGAGCGACCGCTAGGTATTGACTCGATTGGTCAAATGGTTGCATCCATTCTTTCGAAAAAACTTGCTGCAGGCGCTACGCATTTACTCATTGATATCCCTGTGGGTCCATCAGCTAAAGTTAGACACATGCGCCAAGCGCAACGATTACGTAAATTATTCGAGTTCGTAGCGGACCAACTTAATATTCATATGGAGGTCATCATCACTGATGGTCGCCAGCCAGTAGGTTCTGGTATTGGGCCAGTCCTAGAATGTCGTGATGTGATGCAAGTATTGCAAAATGCACCGAACGCACCTAATGATTTAAGACAAAAATCACTTCGGCTAGCAGGCCGAATTTTGGAGTTCGATCCTGATGTTCGAGGCGGTCAGGGTTTTTCTATTGCAAGAGATATATTAGATTCTGGCCGTGCGCTAACTATGATGAACAACATTATCTCCGCACAAGGAGAACAAAGCACAGCGTTTAAGCTAGGCAAGCTAACATACGATGTGCTTGCTCCTACTGAAGGTGTTGTCATCAATATTGATAATTTGCAAATGGCTCATATCGCACGTTTTGCAGGTGCACCAATGGATAAAGGTGCTGGTGTCGATTTATTTAAAAAACTTGGAGACAAAGTTAAAAAAGGTGACCCACTCTATCGCATCTATTCTGAATTCTCAGCAGACTTTGAATTTTCCAAGGGGCTTGCGCAACGTAATAGTGGTTACTCAATTGGAAAAACAGAGCAAATACCAAAAGCATATGTAGAGTTCTAATGAAAAAAGCGATGATCTCACCCGAAACAATACTATACTTTACTGAGTATCAGACACAATCTCAGCAATTAGCAAACGCATTAAATATTACTTGCCAAATAATCAATATCCATCGATTTCCTGATGGAGAAATAAAGCTAACACTGCCTGAAAACTTGCCAGAGCATGTCATTATCTATTGTAGCCTAAACAATCCTAATGAGAAGTTGATTGCTCTATTACTAGCGGCAGAAGCAGCTAGAGCGCTTCGGGTAAAAGTTCTGACATTGATCGCCCCATATCTGTGCTACATGCGTCAAGATATTGCTTTTCATAAGGGTGAAGCAATAAGTCAGACTATCATCGGTAAATTTCTGGCAAATCTATTTGATAATCTAATTACTGTTGACCCTCACTTACACCGAATTCATTATTTGTCTCAGGCCGTACCAACAAAAAATGCGATTAGTCTTAGTGCAACTTCACTCATGGGAACATTTCTGTTACAACGCTTTAAAACACCAGTCTTGCTAGCACCTGATAGTGAAGCTGAACAATGGGTCAAAGCAGTTGCGAACCCGAATGATTGGGAATATGGTATCTGTCAAAAAAAACGCACTGGGGATAGACAAGTCGAAATAACATTACCTGATATCAACATAAGTGGCCGTGAAGTTATTATAGTTGATGACGTAGCCAGTAGCGGACAAACGCTGGTTGAGACGATTAAGCTCTGTTTTTTGCAAAAAGCAACGCATGTGAATATTCTGGTAACGCACGCTTTATTTGGCGATGATGTACATCAAATTTTGAAAAAAGCTGGTGCTAACAACATCTGGAGTACGGATAGTGTTACCCACCCTAGCAATCAAATCCCATTAACAGATTTATTAAAACAAGCCATTTTAAATTTATAACATCATGATTTTATTAAGTTTAGTTAATTCTAATAGATGAAACAAAAAGACACGCAAGAACTCATTGACAATCACAGCCCTGCAGTCATTAGCGAGCGGCTTAAAAGTAAACCTAGACAGAGCATATTATCTGATGCTGTATTAGGTGGAATAGATGGCTGCGTCACTACATTTGCAGTAGTTACTGGAGCAATTGGTGCGCACTTCCCATCTAGTGTTGCACTAATACTTGGCCTCGCAAATTTAATTGCAGATGCCGTTAGCATGGCTATTAGTAACTACGAGTCAATTAAAGCTCAAGAAGATTTTAACAACAATATCCGCCGCATTGAATCAGAACATATAGAAAAAATACCAATTGGAGAGCGAGAAGAAATTCGACAGATCTATAAGCAAAAAGGATTTAAAGGCGAAGTTCTAGAACAAATCGTAACCACCATTACAAGCGATAAACAACTGTGGATTGACACTATGCTGACGGAAGAATACGGATTACAAAAAAGCAACCAAAGTCCTATTAAATCAGCGACAGCAACGTTTACCGCCTTTATTATCGTTGGCAGCATGCCTTTAATACCTTTTATAATTCCTCACTTAAAACAAAGCCATCAATTCTTTTTAAGTACATGCATCGCAGGCTTTATGTTCTTCTTAATTGGCAGTTTAAAAAGCATTGTGCTCAACCAGCCATTATTTCGTGCTGGCCTGAGTACGCTACTGACGGGTGGTACTGCAGCCGGTATGGCTTATCTTGTTGGCTATACTCTCCGAGAAATAATCGGGATTGGTGCTTTCTAAAATGAACACTCATCAAATGACTTTAGAAAGAGCACGCTTCATACCATATAGCCGAGCTGACATTATTCAACTATTACTAAATGAGGCAATACTCAATAAGAGTGATAACAACACCTTCAGACAAGTATGTGAATTGCTATCGCATATTTATCATTTTGAGTTTCACCAATCATTGGAAACATTAAAAGCTTGTTATGCGCCGGTCAATCCAGATGCTGATACAAATCAGGTTTTCAATGTGGATAGTGATACACTACAAAACAAAGAACGGCAGCTTTTTGAGGCTTTAAATATATTATTAGATAAAGCCAATTTTGAAAAAATAACAGAAGAAGATGTCGCGCTAGCGATGACTGAAGAGTCATTATTCAATATTAAACTTAATGTTGATTTTAATGATTTCGAACAAGTTTTGTTTTTCCGACGCGGTGAGTCCATCAGACAAGAAACGTTAGTCAGCTTTTTTGGCCTTCGCAAAAAAGAAATTAGCTTCATCAATTATGACCGTGTTGTTGTTATTGTTAAGTTCAAACCACAAATTTATTTCAGCCGAAAACAGCGCAAAAATCTGTATTTTGAACCAGGTTCAATCATTGTTAAGCTTTTTCAAAATATCCCACGTAATGATCTTGAAATGCTGTTCCCCAATACTGAAGTTGGGATGAAAATGATAGACAAAATGATGATAGGTATCCCTGCCACGGTCGGAGGCATCATCATGTTAGCTACTAAACTTGGGGGCACCTTATTACTATGCGGCTCCCTCATCGCATTTTGGTTAGGTATGCGCGATGAGCCTGTTCAATTGAATCAGACAAATCTGCTCGCTTTAGCCATTGGCTTTGGCACGCTGGGTGGCTTTCTATGGAAACAATTTAGCAATTTCAAAAATCGTAAAATCCGATTTATGAAAACACTTGCAGACAATCTGTACTTTAAAAACCTGGATAATAATATGGGCGTGTTCCATCGACTCATTGATACCGCGGAAGAAGAAGAGTGTAAAGAGGCAATACTCGCTTATTACTTTCTAAGCGTAGCAGGGAAATCACTTAGCGCTCTAGAGCTCGATCAAGAAATTGAAAACTGGTTTGAGCGAAAACAACACAAAGTTCTTGATTTTGAAATCGATGACGCATTACAAAAGTTATTAAAACTTGGCTTAGTCAAATTAATACCTGACGAACATTATGAAGCTATTCCGCTCCATAAAGCAACGCAAGTGCTAGATGCCGTTTGGGATAATTACTTTACCTACCAGTAATCGTTAGCGGTGAACCAAAAAGTACCATTGTACAATCACGATAATCAATAAAACAAAACTGATCGCTTGCCATATGCGGTCATTATGCTGTTCAACTAACGGTCTGCGTTGATAGCTTTGCATCAGCTCAGCATTTGGCTTGAGCAAATCGTTCCAGAATTCAGAATAAGCGTCATAACGCTGGCTGTAACTTGGATGACTTGCCTTTTGTAACACCAAATCCAACCATAATGGTAAATCGGGTCGATGGACACGCATAGATTCGTATTTCCACTCGCTGACAGACTTTGCACCTCTGCGCTGAACTTTTTCCATTTGATAAGGTAATGCTTGTGCAAACATTTCGTAAACAATAACGGCTAATGAAAATAAGTCGCTTTGCATAATCGCTGTACCATCCACCACTGTTTCCGGCGCAATATAATTCACAGATCCCACTGGTGCATCTTCACGAACTGGTGAATTAATTTCTGCCAACCCACGAACAGATACCGTGCCAAAATCAATTAACTTGACCAGACCATCCGTTGTTATCATGATATTTTCAGGTTTTAAATCACGGTGGATAATGCCTGCGCGTTGAAGTGTGCGCAGCGCTATAATCAGTTGCTTAACGATTGTGCGCACATCATGCAAACTTGCCTGTGGATGATCATGTATCCACTGCCTCAGTGTATTACCTTTAATCTCTTCACAGGTATGGTATAAAAACCGTCCATTAGGCTCTGCTGGTTCAATACGCATGATATTTTCATGATTAATACGACTACCAACCCACTGCTCTCTGACGAAGCCTTCTAAATAAACCAAGTCGTCTCTAAAGCTTAATGATGGTGCCTTTAATACATAGTGCTTTTTATTGCGCCTATCAATCACTCTGTATAAATGGCTACGTGTTCCATTGTAAATAACGCTTTCAACTTGATAGGTATCAATCTTATCACCTACATTTAATACAGGTGGAATAACTCTTGTTGTCAGCTCTTGATGCGCTTCTTCAATATTTTTCTCTGGAACGCTCTCAACTCGCAGAATGAAACAAGTTAAATTATCATCACTGTGATTCGCTAATGCCAGCTCCACAATTGCCTTTGCGACGTGCTCAACGGCAGACTGATTGATTTTCTTGATTGTTTTGAGAGGGTTCAATAACTGATTTAACTCTTGATGGCTGACAAAACCATGGACCCCATCTGTTGTAGCTACCAGCAAATCTCCAACCTTGATATCCGTAGTACTGTAATCGACATCAAGATTACTATCCATTCCTAATGCACGACTGAGTAAGGCTTGTCCATTGCCATGTTGATGTGTGTGAGCTCTAGTTAAGGGCTCTAATGTATCGCCACGTAATCTTAGAATTTGGCTATCGCCGATATGAAAAATATGCGCTGTATTAGACTTTAAAACTATTCCACTAAATGTTGTTACTAAGCCATTGTGCCTCGCCGATGCTTGTTGTCCATGATGATACAACCAAGCGTTTAAAGGGCCCAGTACGCGCTGTCCTGCTGTTTTAACATCCCAGCTATCGGGCGTACTATAATAATCCTTCAAAAATGTTGTCACGCTTGTTGTGCTAGCATGCTGTGCGTTTTCGCTACAGCTTACACCGTCAGCAATACACGCTGCTATCCCTTTATAGCGAGTGATTCCTAAAGTAGGCTGGTAGGCAGCAAAAGAGTCTTGGTTTTCTTTTTTGACACCCTTGGTACTAAATCCACCATAAACAACAGCTAACTCAGAACTCAATCTTGACTCCAATTAATCTGGGATACTCTAGGATAACAGCATAATAATCAATAAGGGCTATCCAAGATAGCTTAGATAGCCCTATTCTCAAAGTAGATTTACTAACCAACTTGAATCATCTGTACCTGACCGTGTTCATCAATCTCTGCAATTTCACCCTTGGGCTCATCCAAGAACAACAGCGCTAAGAACCCAAGCACAGCAGTTGCTGCAATCACCATAAAGAATGTGTGCGCATCAACCATTGAATAAACCAACAAATAAGTCACGGCACCTACATTACCATAAGCACCAGTCATACCTGCAATTTGCCCAGTTTGACTACGCTTAATCAACGGAACAACTGCAAATACTGCGCCCTCACCTGCTTGCACAAAAAATGAACATGCCATCACTGCAGCTACTGCAATAACGAGTGACCATGAGGACTCAACTTGTGACATCAGGAAGTAACCTACAGCCAAACCTGCCGTTAAAACCAATAGCGTTTTTTTACGTCCAAATTTATCAGAAATAATGCCACCACCAGGACGCGACATCAAATTCATAAAGGCATAACCCGATGCAAGCATACCAGCCATTACTGGCGATAAACTAAACGTTTCCGAGAAGAATAAAGGCAACATAGAAACAACAGCTAACTCTGAACCAAATGTCGCAAAATAAAGCACATTCAACACAGCTACTTGTTTAAATTTATATTGATGAATTGATGGGATCGTTTCAGTGAACACTTTCTTGTTCACTTTCCACATCACAGAAAGGTCATACATAAAGATGACGATTAACACTGCATAAATGATATTGACTACATCTTGTGACAACATATCTACTTTAGATGGGGATAACCGCCATGCCAGAATGCCTAGTGCAAGATACATTGGTATTTTCATTAAAACTAGAAAGAAGAAGTCACCCTTGCTAGTAATCTCCATAGAGCCCATATGCTTTGGTTTGAAATAGGTTGAACCCTTAGGTGTATCTGAGGTATTAAAATAGTACATAACGCCCGCAAATAGGCTTAATACGCCTGTAATCGCTATTGCATAGCGCCAGCCCTCTTCGCCACCAAAGATCAAAGCAATTGTAGGTAGTGTAAAAGCTGCTGCTGCTGAGCCAAAATTACCCCATCCGCCATAAATACCCTCGGCAGTCCCCAGCTCTTTGTGTGGGAACCATTCGCTTACCATACGGATACCAATCACAAAACCAGCGCCAATACACCCGAGCAAGAAACGTGCAATCGCAAGTTGTGTATACGTCTCAGCAAACGCAAAGGCAAAACATGGTAAAGCCATCACTATCATCAATGTGGAATACACCAAACGTGGTCCATACTTATCGGTTAACATCCCGATGATGACTCGAGCAGGAATCGTCAAGGCAACGTTAAGTATTAATAACGTCACAACTTGTGGTTTGGTTAATCCGAAAGTATTTTGAATAGCTTGTAGCATTGGCGCTAAGTTAAACCAAACTACGAATGAAACAAAAAATGTAAACCAGCTTAGATGAAGAATTTTCATCTTGCCAGTGAATGAAAAGATATTGAACTTGTCTGCTGACATGAACGGACCCCCTAATTTGTTAGTTAAAACCGACTCTTTAATTAATCGAATCGTGGATGTATGGTCTGAAATAAGTACAGACCTATCCTTCTTTGGATAGTGGTCCTTCTTTGGATGCTCACTATTAGCAGATTACATGCCAACTTAATAAAACATATATAATCAATTAGTTAGCTGCAGAACAATTTTTAATTATATAAATTCTCCGCTCTAATAATGTGCATTTGCATATTCTTGGTGCAGTTGTGATAGCTCGATTTTATGATAAATGATAAAACGTAATAAAAAAAGCCCCGCATAATGCGGGGCTTTTTTCCAAATCACTAATATTGGTAATTTGGATATGTTGGCGGAGTGGACGGGGCTCGAACCCGCGACCCCCGGCGTGACAGGCCGGTATTCTAACCAACTGAACTACCACTCCAGTTAATTCGCGTTTACTATTAGTTTCTATCCCAAAAATAAAGAGCGCTTCATTTAAGCACTCTTTATTATTTTAAGGCAAATGTTTAAAAGCTTTGGTGGGTGCTAACGGGGTCGAACCGCTGACATTCGCCTTGTAAGGGCGACGCTCTACCAACTGAGCTAAGCACCCTGCATCACTTTACAAACGATATTCTATAAAACTAGCAGTGCATCATGGCTGATTGCTCAACCAGGAAAGTGCGCTAGTTTACAGCATCTTTCAGTGCTTTACCAGCCCTGAATTTAGGTGAATTTGCTGCACTAATTTTGATAGTAGCGCCCGTACGAGGGTTACGGCCATTACGTGCTGCACGCTTACCTACATAAAATGTACCAAAACCAATTAAAGTTACTAAATCACCTTTTTTAAGTGACTTAGTAATTGCATCTGTTGTTGCATCAAGTGCACGCCCAGCAGCTGCTTTAGAAATGTCTGCTGACTTTGCAATCTGATCGATTAATTCTGATTTATTCACAGTAATCCCCTCTAAGATATTAAGATAGCAGGCCAATCCTGCTATGCCTTTATAACAAGCGACAAAAGCCCCTGTCAAGGGTTTCAGCGCTATTTTGCCGCATTATTATTAAAAAGAGGCTAAATTAGTAATCAACTAGTGCCGAATGACTGTTTTATCAGTACTTGCTGATTCCGATACAGAAGCAGTTACCTCTTTAGGTCCTACTTCCAGTGGTTTTGGTAAGCTCTCAAGCGCGTATTCAAGCACCTGATCAATACTCTTCACTGGGTGAATACTGAGTTGGCTTTTAATATTATCAGGAATTTCCGCTAAGTCTTTTACATTTGATTCAGGAATCAACACAGTTTTTATACCACCTCTATGTGCTGCAAGTAGTTTTTCCTTTAGACCGCCAATAGCTAAGACCTCTCCTCGAAGCGTAATCTCACCCGTCATTGCAACATCCGCCCTAGCAGGAATACCTGTCAAAGCAGAAACCAATGCCGTAGTAAGTCCTATACCTGCACTTGGTCCGTCTTTAGGAGTAGCACCCTCCGGCAAGTGAATATGAATATCTTTATTTTCATAAAAATCTTCAGGAATACCTAGACGCGCCGCACGACTACGCACCACACTCATTGCAGCTTCTAGTGATTCTTGCATCACATCACCAAGTTTACCAGTCTTAATCATCTTTCCTTTACCTGGCAATACTACAGCTTCAATCGTCAATAATTCACCGCCAACTGAAGTCCAAGCCAAACCAGTCACTTGACCAATTTGATTTTCCTTGGCTGCCACACCAAAATCGTAGCGGTAAACGCCTAAATAATCACTGATGTTATCGACAGTCACCTCAACTTTTTCAATTGGATTAAAGTCTACACCGTCATCTGCCCTATGATATTTTTTAGCGTCTGTCTTGCTTAACAATAAAGCTTTAACTACTTTGCGGCAAAGCTTTGCCAACTCTTGCTCTAGGCGTCGCACCCCAGCCTCACGCGTGTAATATTGCACAATGTGTCGGATAACATCTTCACCCACATTGATCTCAGTAGGTTTTAACCCATGTGCTTTTAGCTGCTTAGGTAATAAATAACGTTCAGCAATATTAACCTTTTCGTCTTCTGTATATCCCGCTAAGCGTATAATTTCCATACGATCCAATAATGGCGCTGGAATATTCATACTATTCGCCGTGGCAACAAACATAACATCGGATAAATCATATTCGACTTCTGCATAGTGATCTGCAAAAGTGTGATTTTGCTCTGGATCAAGCACCTCTAACAGCGCTGATGAGGGGTCACCACGCATGTCTTGTCCCATCTTGTCTACTTCATCTAATAAAAACAGAGGATTTTTAACCCCAACTTTGGTCATGCTTTGTAATACCTTGCCAGGCATTGATCCAATATATGTACGTCTGTGCCCTCTTATTTCTGCTTCGTCACGCACTCCACCTAGCGCCATACGTACAAATTTACGGTTAACTGCTTTGGCAATGCTTTGTCCAAGCGATGTCTTACCAACACCAGGAGGGCCAACAAGGCAAAGAATAGGTGCTTTTACTTTTCCTACTCGTTGCTGAACAGCTAAATATTCTACAATTCGCTCTTTAACTTTTTCAAGTCCATAGTGATCTGCATCTAAAACCTGCTCTGCTACTGTCAAATCACGGCTGATTTTAGTTTTCTTCTTCCAAGGCAAGCTCACTAAAGTGTCAATATAATTACGTACCACAGAAGCCTCTGCGGACATAGGAGACATCAGTTTGAGTTTCTTAAGTTCTGCGTTTACTTTTGCTAATGCTTCTTTGCTCATGCCAGCTGACTTAATTCGCTTTTCAAGCTCCTCCATTTCAGCGTTTTCATCATGCTCGCCAAGTTCTTTCTGTATCGCCTTTACTTGCTCGTTTAAATAATACTCGCGCTGGCTTTTTTCCATTTGGCGTTTTACACGTCCGCGGATACGTTTTTCGACTTGTAAAATATCAATCTCTGATTCCATTAAATGGAGCAGGTGCTCCAGACGCTCGGTAACGCTGAGCATTTCTAAGACCTTTTGCTTCTCTTCCAGTTTTAAAGTCAAATGCGCAGATATTGTGTCTGCTAAACGTCCTGCTTCTGTGATAGTAGCAAGTGATGTCAAAATTTCTGGTGGGATTTTCTTATTGAGCTTAACGTACTGGTCAAATTGTGTCAGCACTGTCCGCATCAATGCCTCAACCTCATCATCCTCTTCGTTCAATTGTTCGACGTTCTGCGGCTTAGCCCAAAAGCTACCATCAATTTCTTCAAACTCGGTTACGCGGACACGGTGTAAACCTTCAACCAACACTTTAACTGTACCATCAGGCAGTTTCAACATTTGCAATACTGTTGCCACCGTGCCAATTTCATACAAATCTGTAGCATCTGGCTCATCTTTTGTCGCAGACTTTTGCGCTACTAGCATAATTTTTTTATCCGCATCAGATGCTATTTCTAGCGCCTTGACGGATTTATCTCTTCCGACAAATAACGGAATAACAAGATGTGGATATACAACTACATCACGTAGCGGCAACAGTGGCATTTTGCCTTCAGTTGCTGATTCTGATTGTGTAGGTTTATTAGTCAAAGTTTGTTCAGTCATAGTTACCTTAATGTATACATGGGTTATTAACCCTATGTTATTAGAATGGGAACATTCTTCGATAGTTCAAGAGTGCTATGTATATTTATTTGACGCTTAGAGCGCGTGAGTAAGCATACATGTTAACTATAAGCCTTTGCAGATTAATTGCAAATAGTCTTATTGTATAAAGTTGCTAACTAGCGCTCTCTGCTCTTTTGGGTGAGTCTTCATAAATCATGATAGGTTGTGTATCACCATTAATGACACCTTCATCAATCACAACTTTAGATAGGTTTTCAATAGAAGGAATATCGTACATTACGTCTAGCAGCGCCTGTTCTAATATTGAACGCAAGCCGCGTGCGCCTGTTTTACGTTCAAGCGCTTTTTTTGCTACTGCTCTTAGTGCAGACTCTCTAAATTCGAGCTCAACACCTTCCATTTTGAACAACTTGCTGTATTGCTTTGTAAGTGCATTCTTCGGTTGAGTTAAGATCGTCATCAAAGCATCTTCATCTAAAGACTCTAAAGTAGCCACTACAGGCAGACGACCAATAAACTCTGGAATCAAGCCAAATTTAATTAAGTCTTCAGGTTCAACATCTAATAAAACTTCGCCGACGGCACTCTGGTCATCCTTACTTTTTACTTCTGCACCGAAACCAATGCCACCTTTTTCGGATCTCGAACGAATGATTTTCTCTAAGCCGTCAAATGCGCCACCACAGATAAACAGGATGTTCGTTGTGTCTAATTGTACAAACTCCTGATTAGGATGTTTACGCCCACCTTGAGGCGGGACAGAAGCAACTGTACCTTCAATTAATTTAAGCAATGCCTGCTGAACGCCCTCACCAGAAACATCACGTGTAATGGATGGGTTTTCAGATTTACGTGAAATTTTGTCTACTTCATCAATGTAGACGATACCACGCTGTGCTTTTTCTGTGTCGTAATCACATTTTTGCAACAATTTTTGCATAATGTTTTCAACATCTTCACCGACATAACCAGCTTCAGTCAATGTCGTTGCATCAGCCATTACAAAAGGAACATCCAATAAACGTGCTAAAGATTGCGCTAGCAACGTTTTACCAGAACCAGTTGGCCCTATCAGCAAGATATTGCCTTTTTGAATTTCAACATCATCTTTTGTCGCATCATCAGCAATATGATTGTGCTCTAAACGTTTGTAATGATTATAAACAGCAACTGAAAGATTTCTTTTCGCTTTATCTTGTCCAATCACGTATTGGCTTAAAATTTTTGATATTTCTTGCGGGCTTGGTAATGACTTCTCTGCTGTTTGGATGTCATTAAGGCTTTGAATCTCTTCTTTAATAATGTCGTTACATAGATCAACACATTCGTCACAGATAAAGACTGATGGTCCAGCAATCAACTTTTTCACTTCATGCTGACTCTTACCACAAAATGAACAGTAAAGTAGTTTTTCGTCTTCAGACTTTGCCATTTAAAAATTCCTGTAGCTCAATTATTAAGCTTCTATCTTAAGCCGCTTCTTTGCGGTTGGCAATCACACGATCAATCATGCCATATTTAACAGACTCTTCTGCGCTCATAAAGTTGTCACGTTCCGTATCTAAATCAATTTCTTCTGGTGACTTACCTGTATGGCCTGCAAGAATTTCATTTAATTTAGTACGCAAATACATGATTTCTTTGGCTTGAATCTGGATATCAGACGATTGGCCTTGGAAACCACCTGATGGTTGATGAATCATCACACGTGAGTTAGGTAAACTAAAACGTTTTCCTTTTGCACCAGATGCTAGCAAAAATGCACCCATGCTTGCCGCTTGACCAATACATAGAGTGCTTACATCAGGCTTAATGAATTGCATAGTGTCGTAAATTGACATGCCAGCAGTTACAGAACCACCTGGGGAATTAATATAGAAAGAAATATCTTTATCTGGATTTTCAGCCTCTAAAAACAATAACTGTGCAACTATCAAATTGGCTGAAGCGTCCGTAACTGGACCAACCAAGAAAATAACGCGTTCTTTAAGCAGGCGAGAATAGATATCAAACGAGCGCTCACCACGGCCACTTTGCTCAATTACCATCGGGATGTACCCGAGACCTTGCGTTTCTTGTGCTTGACTAATCAGGTTTGCATGTTTGCTCATCAATAATACCCTTTTCTATCCTGCCATTAACTCATCAAATTTTACTTTTTTATCTTTGACTTGTGCTTTTTCTAGTACCCATTTAACCACATTTTCTTCTGTGGCGAGTGCTGAAGGCTCATCAAGCCGTTTTACATCGGCATAATACCAATCAATCATTTGTTGAGGCTGCTCGTAGTTTTGCGCGAATGTTTCGACCATAGCTTTAACTTGGTCAGCATCTGCATGCAATTTTTCTGTATTCACCAACTGTGAAAGAATGAGTCGCAACGCTGTGCTACGCTTAGCCTGTTCTTCAAACATCTCTGGTTTGAGTTGTATTGCTTTAGGATCCATTCCACGTTGCTGTAAATTTTGCGCTGTCATTTGCATCATACGGCTAATTTCTTCTCCCACCAGCGCTTTTGGCAGGTCAACATTTGTCACATCAATTAGCCCTTGAAATACTTGCTCTTTGACACGTGCGTTGATACGCTTTTCCACCTCTTGCTCGAGACTTAATTTAATTTCATCGCGTAGCTTATTTACATCTCCATCTGCTACACCCAGATTTTTAGCAAATTTTTCGTCTACTTCTGGGTAAATTGGTTCCGATACACTATTATAAGTAACTGTATAGTCAACCTTCTTACCTGCTAGCTGCGCTGGATTATGATCTTCAGGATATTCAATTAGGAACGTCTTTGTGTCCCCTGCTTTACCACCGGTCAACTCCTTGTCAAAGGCTTCAATGCGGCCAACTTCGCCCAATACAATATCCATTCCCTTATTATTAGTGCTTTCAACTTGTTCGCCATCAATAGAAGCAGTCAAATCAATATTAATACGATCACCTTTTTTAGACGCTCGTTTAACTGGTGAATAGCTAACACGCTGCTTTACCAACACATCAATTGTTTTATCAACATCTTTATCTGAAACACTAAGTACAGGCTTTTCTACCTTCACCTTGCTAACATCACCGACTTCAACTTCAGGAATAATTTCAAAAGTAGCGGTGTACTCAAGTTCTGTAGCCGCTTCGGCAAATGGCTTGTGCTCAATACTTGGGTAGCCAGCGACTCTTAATTTATGCTCTACAACTGCATCACTAAAGCTTGTCTCAACCGCTTTAGAAAACACCTCGTCACGGGCTTGAGCGCCATATTGCTGATTGACCAAGCTCATCGGAGCTTTACCTGGACGGAAACCTGAAAATTTTGCCGTGCGCGAAATCTCTTTGAGACGTCTTTGTATCACATTTTCTAAGTCAGCTAGTGGTAAAGTGACTGTCATGCGTCTTTCGATATTGCTGATTGTTTCAACAGATACTGCCATGTTGCGATTCCTGATTAATTTTTGTTCTAAAGATGAACGATATGTTCTAACGACTTTTATAACAACCCATTAAAAGGGTTGGTGCGAAAGGAGAGACTCGAACTCTCACGCCTCGCGGCGCTGGAACCTAAATCCAGTGCGTCTACCAATTCCGCCACTCTCGCATTGTTTTATCACATTGAAATATCAATGTCATAAATACCAAAGGCGACATTGTATATCAATGATAACGTCTGGCAAAGATTATTATGATAAAAAAATAACTATTTTTACTGCTTTGATGATTCCATCTGTTTTTTTATAAAATTAGTTCTTTTTGATTTTACTTTTTTAACCATGGTCGTTAAAGTATGAGTGTGCATTAACAATGCATTGTGGCAATATAATGCGTAACGATTACTTAAAGATAATAGAATGATGGAAAACACAAATCACTCAGCTGAAAACAATATGCTACGTTCTGAATTGGAGCTTCTCATGAAAGAACGAGAAATCTTATTGGTGATAGCAGGCGCAGCAGCTGGCTTGATTGCTGAAATAAATACGAGCGACTTACCTATTCGTACAGTTGAGGCAGCAGATTTACTCGCAACAACTATTAACAAGCTTCCTGAAGAGTCGTTGCAAGATGCCCTTAATGCCGTACATGCAAGTATCGCAGCATAGTTAGCTGTCCAATTCATCCAAGGGGGCTGAAGTTGGTTAGCTAGCTTGCGACATGCTTATTAAATCACAACAACTCGTTATCACGCTGTTTTGTCTGGTCACGCTAGGCTGCACACTGGCACCTGCTGAAAAACCTTTGAGCGTCAAATCAACGACGGCAAGCATTGTAGCAAAAGACCCTACCAGCTCTGAGTTTAATGCTTTCTTGATAAAACATGGATATGACCAGAACTCCCTACCACTTCAGGTTTGGGATATTGACTCATTAACTTTATCTGCCCTTTTTTTTCACAGTAAGCTTGATGTAGCAAAACAACAATTAGCGCTCGCCAAACTGTCTGTACAAACCGCCGGTGCCAAACCCTTACCGACACTAAATGCTGACCTTGCTAGGAGTAATCAAGCAAATGGGGACATAAGACCATGGTCTTACGGCTTAACAATAGACATTCCCATCCAAACAAACAATAAACGTAGCTATAAAATTAAAAAAGCAGAGAAAAATGTTGATATTGCTCAACTAGACCTTGCCGAAACAGCATGGCAACTTCGCAGCCAGATTGCTGATGACCTTATTGCTTACTATCAAAGCCAAGCTGAAATCACTCTACTAGAAGAAGAGTTATCAATTCAAAACAGCATTGTTAATATGTTACAAAAGCGTTTTGATATTGGCATGGCATCAAGTACTGAATTAAGCCGTGCGCGTTTAGCCGCATTAGAAACGCAACATCAAGTTAATGATAAGCAAGCGCTTAGCAAGCAGATAGAAATACGGTTAGCGTCTGATGCTGGCTTAACATCGGAGCGGTTTTCACAAATTAATATCAAGAATCTTTCTTTAGCTGAAACACTCTCCCATCAAAAAGCGACTCTGCAAAATGAATTTAAATATGAGACATTGAGAGAACAAGCGCTACTCAATAGAATCGACCTTAGACGACGTATGGCTCAATATAATGCTGCGGAAATTGAGATAAAGCTGCAAGCGGCCAAACAGATACCTGACATTACATTAAGCCCTGGCATATTATTCGAGTTTGGTGACAAAATATGGTCACTAGGTTTTTCTAGCTTATTGAATATGTTAAATCAGAACTCTACTTTAATTGAAGAAGCCAAACAATTAAGAGCGATTGAGGGTGCTGCTTTTGAAAACCTGCAAGCAAACATCATTGCTACCGTCGCTCAAACCCAATCAGAGTATCAAGCTGCCTTGCAAAATACAGAACAAGCAATTAATGCCTTACATAAGCAGCAAGAAATAGCAGATAAAATGCAACGGCAATTTAACAATGGCTTAATTGGCAAATTTGATTTGACCAGCTATCAACTGAATATAGTTGCAGCAAAACAGCAGTTACTGGCTTCTCAATTTGCTCAATTAAAAGCAGCTAATGCACTAGAAAACGCAATGCACAAACCACTCTACAGTAATCTTAAGATACCTCTTCAACCACAATTGAGCGTGAATGATGATGAATAAAAAATCTGCCATTATTATTGGGTTGCAAGCTTTAATAATAGTCATTCTATTTTGGATGCTTGTTTTCTATGGAAAAGATGAATACGAAGATTTTCGTACTGAGCAAGAAGAAGAGATAGAAAGCTTGGATCGTGTCACTGAAGAAGAAGGTATCAGCATTGTTAGCCTATCGCCGGCAGTGCAAAAAAACAGTGGTATTAGCACCGCAAGAGTCAAGGAAATGGCTTATCAAGATGAAATTAAGAGTTTCGGTATCGTTACACCTATTGATAGTCTGATTGCAGCTAAAACCACTTTATTAAATTTAAATGCGGAACTAAAAGCGCTAGAAGCTAACAGCCAACAACATCAGACTCAATATGAACGGTTAAAGACGCTTAATGCGGATGATAAGAATGTGTCAGACCTTGCTGTTCAACAAGCATTTGCACAAATCAATACAGATAAGGCTGCAATCAATAGCAAGGTTTTGGAGATAGAAAACCTACTAGCAAACGCAAAACTCCAATGGGGTGCTCCGTTAGCAAAAGCAGCACTCAACAATCAGTCTGCGAGTGTTTTCAAAAAGCTCATTGCCAGAGAAAATATGCTGATTCAAATAAGCCTACCATTTACAGCACCAGAACCGAAATTAGGTGACATTGTTAGAATCAGCCCGTTAAATGGAAAGCAGCTAATTAAGGCACAGTATATATCTGCTGCAACCCAAGCCGATAGTAATGGAGCAGGTAAAACATTTTATTTTAGTGCGCCTGCCAAAGACTTGCGTTTAGGAATGCGTGTTGCTGTTGAGGTGAATGCTAATAGAAACACGATTAATAATGGCATCATCATTCCAAGTAGTGCTGTCGTATGGTATGCAGGAACACCATGGGCGTACTTTAAACATGGTGATGATGAGTTTATACGTAAACCAATATTGGCAGACAAAGAAGTCGATACTGGATGGTTCAATACAGGCTTTGATAGTGATAGTGAAGTGGTCGTCAGAGGGGCACAATTATTACTATCAGAAGAATTCAAGTATCTAATTAAAAATGAAAATGATGATTAGCTTAGTAAAACGGCATACCTACTGGCTAAAGGACTCATCTAATGAGGCAGATTCATTATGATGTCTTCAATCGTTCGTTTCTCAATACGGTTCTATGGCGTCATTATTGGGCTTGCC
>JBNLAC010000020.1:0-38852 GCA_050301935.1 Methylophilaceae bacterium
CTAAAGCAAGTATTGGCTTTACCAATACGAAAGAAGTGGGTGATGAAGAAGCAGACTTAAAACGTTTATTCTCGCCTGAGTTCCGTAACCGTTTAGACGCCACAGTATCATTTGCGCCACTTTCACAAGAAATTATTATTCGAGTAGTCGATAAGTTCTTAATGCAGCTAGAAGATCAACTACATGAGAAGAAAGTAGATGCGACATTCAGCGAAGAGCTAAAAGCTCACCTCGGCAAAAAAGGCTTTGACCCGCTGATGGGGGCGAGACCAATGGCACGCTTGATTCAAGATACCATTCGCAAAGCGTTGGCCGATGAATTATTATTTGGTCGCCTAGTGAATGGCGGCAGTGTCCATGTAGACATTGATGATAAAGAGGAAATTAAGCTTACTTTCCCATCTGGCAAACCAAGCAAGAAAAAAGATTTGGCTGCAGAAACAGAATAGTTAAGTGCTTTCATCTTAGCAAACCACTACGCCCAACTTATGACTCAACGTAAGTTGGGCGTTTTTCCATGATACTGATAAATAACTTAGAATTAATCAGCGAGTTAAGCCAAGTATTGAGTCTGGGGTATGGTGACGATTCAAACCATTTGCTATCAACCCCTTTAAATTGGCGAATAAAAGGGAAAATAGCCACATCAACCATAGTTGGTAATTGACCGAATAAACCATCGCCATTCATTGCTAACTTACCCTCTAACTTAGACAAAAAAACTTCACCATCTTGTCGATGTTCTACTTGTGTTTTCTCTGGGTGCCGTTCTGCATATTTATATGCATCTAAAGCTTGTTTAAACGCACCATCATTTTCTGCAATTAAAGCTTTTGCAGCGTCAAGGTTAATTTGTCGCCACCCATCTTGATCCTGCCGATTCAATGCCCAGTCCATTATATCTAAGCTTTCGTCAATTACTCGTCCATCAGGCAAGACTAAAACTGGCACTGTCGCTTTCGGCGAAACACTAATCAAATGCTTTGGCTTGTCGCGCAATGATATCTCACGAATTTCTACCCCAATGCCTGCATACTTAAGCGCCATACGCGCACGCATCGCATAAGGACAGCGACGGTAGGAATATAGTATAGGTAACTCCACTAACCCAATGCCTCGCAGATTTTACGGACCAGTACAGGCCCCTCATAAATTAAACCACTATAGATTTGGACTAGGCTTGCGCCAGCTGCAATCTTTTCCAAGGCATCGGCGCCACTAGCGATACCACCTACCCCAATGATGGGTAATGCACCTTGGAGACTTTTAGATAACTGCTGAATCACCAATGTTGACTGATTACGTACAGGCGCTCCTGAAAGTCCACCGATCTCATCCGCGTGCGCAAGCCCCGCCACCTTATCTCTAGCCAATGTCGTATTGGTAGCGATAACGGCATCAATTTGATGCTCTATCAATAAACTAGCAATTTCGTCAATCTGCTCATCTGTTAAATCTGGTGCAATTTTTAATGCTAACGGCACATATTTCTGATGTTGATTGGCTAATCTATTTTGTGCTTGTTTTAGCTGACTAAGCAAACTGGATAAAGCTTTTTTTTCCTGCAAATCTCGTAAATTCTTCGTATTCGGTGAGGAGATATTAACTGTTATATAACTTGCATGAACATACACTTTTTCCATACAAATTAAGTAATCTTGTACTGCCAGCTCATTTGGCGTATCGAAATTTTTACCGATATTGATCCCTAAAATACCCCGATACTTTGCTGCTCTAACATTTTCAATTAACTGATCCACTCCCATGTTATTAAAACCAAAACGATTAATAATACCTTGAGCTTCGGGCAGTCTGAATAGGCGAGGCTTTGGATTACCTGCTTGAGGTCTAGGCGTTACTGTGCCCACCTCAATAAAGCCAAACCCCAGTGCTGCCATACCATCAATCACAGCACCATTTTTATCTAATCCTGCAGCCAAACCAACTGGATTGGGGAATGACAGTCCCATAACTTCTCTCGTCTGACAGGATGGAATGTGGGCTGATTTTAGTAAGCCCAACTTTTCTGATAGCTTTAATCCCTTAAGGGTTAAATCGTGCACACATTCAGCATCTAATTGGAATAAAACGGGTTTCGCTAGCTTATATAAATTCATAACGCTATTTTACGCGAGAATTTATATGACTGATTTTACTTTTTCTAATCTAGCATCAAAGATAGCAGATTTAATAGCTTCCGTTGAACTGAATTGCTTAGCTATCTGTCCAGCATCGATACTTCTGGCAGCGCCTAAGGCTTTAAGCATAAGCTCAGCCTCAGGTAACGCTATTTTATCCAGTCCTAGCCTACCTCTAGAATCTGCTTCACATGCTTTTAAGAATTCTTCAAAACGCTCTGGTTGCCTGATTGCATCTAAATCAATCAAAAATTTGAGTAATGTAGCAGGTTTCATTGCCATTACTTGGTGTGCTTTAATATGAAATTTAGCCACAATATAGGCTAGCTCTTTGCAGTGATTCGGCGCTCGTAAGCGCTCACTAACCACTTTCACAAGTTCTGCACTGCGTTCATCATGCCCGATATGCCGCGGTAACATTTCCTTTGGCGTCGTCCCTTTTCCTAAATCATGCATCAATACAGCATATCTAACAGATAGACCAAAGTTCTTCTTAGCAGCGTAATCTAAAGCCATCATGACATGTACACCAGTATCTACCTCAGGGTGATGTTTTTCTGGTTGTGGAATACCCCACAAGCAGGATAGCTCTGGCAGTATTTTTTGTAATGCACCACAATTTTTTAACACATCAAACATGCGGCTAGGCTGACTCTCCATCAGCCCTATCGATAACTCTTGCCAAACACGCTCTGGAACCAATGCATCGACTTCACCATTTGCAACCATTTGCTGCATTAAGGCCATCGTTTCCGATGCAATGGAAAAGTCTGTGTAGCGAGCTAAAAATCTGGCTGCTCTTAAAATACGCACAGGATCCTCTACAAACGCTTCACTCACATGCCTTAAAATCTTTTGCTGAATATCTTCTTGACCGTTATGGGGATCAATCAATAGACCATCTGCTGATTTTGCAATTGCGTTAATGGTGAAATCCCGCCTTGCCAAATCTTCCTCAAGTGTGACATTGGGCGATGCTTGTATAGTAAATCCAGTATAACCTTTACCAGATTTACGTTCAGTTCTAGCTAAAGCATACTCGTCTTGTGTTTCTGGATGAAGAAAAACTGGGAAGTCTTTACCAACCCGCCGATATCCTAGGTTTAGCATCTCATCAACCGTAGCACCTACGACGACATAGTCATAGTCTTTTACAGGCAGGCCAAGTAACTCATCTCTGACGGCGCCGCCTACGCAATATACTTTCAGGCGATTATCTTCTGGCATTAATGGCGCGGCCAGCTGCCGTTCTATATTGATGATATTTAGCTCTAGGGGTCTTATTGAGAATATAGCTTGGCACTATGGCTTCTAGTGGCGTTAATGAATAGGCAATCTCGCTTGGCATACTACTTGATGTGACACTGTCAACTTCCATTGAACGTACATTATCTCGTGTCATTAATTTAACAGGCAGCCACTCTAAAAACCAAGCTTGCAAATAAGATAACCGGTCACTCAACCCTATGATTGGTTTTTTCTTACTCAATAAATGCATTACTTTCTCAACTAACTCTTGTAAGCTATAAACTGATGGTCCGCCTAATTCATAGGTTTTGTGATAAGTGTCGTCATTTTGCAAGCTGTTCACAAATATACTTGCTACATCTTCTACCCAGATTGGTTGGAATTTAGACTCTGGTTTTGCCAGAAAGATGACTGGCAGGTATTTAATCATCGTTGCAAATAAATTTAAAAAGCTATCATCACGACCAAATATAACCGAAGGTTTGAAAATCGTTACATTAAGTGATTCATTGAATGCGTTTAATGCAATTTCACCTCTAGCCTTACTCTGCAAGTATTGACTTGGTGCCTTAGTGCTCGCGCGCAATGCACTCATATGTAAAAAACGTTTGATACCCAGTTCATGGCATATTTCGGCTACACGCTTTGGCAATTGGTGATGCACCTTATCAAAGGTCGAATTTTTACCTTCATGTAAAATCCCAACCAAATTGATGGCAGCGTCACACCCAGCAATCGCAGATTTTAGTGCCTTGCTATCGCTTACATCACACGTTTCAACTTCCACGTTAGGCAATAAAATCAAGTGCTTAGCACGCTCTCTATTTCTAGTTAACACCTTGACCTGATAGCCTTCATCATTCAATTTATTGACTATGCTAGACCCTACAAACCCCGAGCCACCAATAACCGCTACTTTATTAATCATCATGCTTTATACCTAATAAACGAACGTTTTACTAAAAAGTTATTTTGCTGGAATTGTGCCCATGCGCTGCTTAAGCGTAGTACGCAGATCACCTAATTGCTGCCCATACAAATGCGAATTTGCCATTACACGTTGCACATAGTTTCTTGTTTCATTGAAAGGGATAGTCTCCGCATAAATAGCACCTTCTAGCGGCTCTTGCGCTTGCCATTTTCTGGCACGGCTCGGACCAGCATTATAACCAGCTGTCGCCATCACTTTGTTGCCCTTCATTAAATCTAATGTATAACGTAAGTAATAGGTTCCGATAGTGACATTAGTATCTAAATCATCAATCATATTGCGCTTGTAATTCTTAACGCCTGCGCGCTTGGCCGCCCATCTTGCCGTTGTGGGCATGAGTTGCATTAAACCAGCTGCACCTGCATGAGATTTAGCATAATGCATAAATCGACTTTCCTGCCGAACAATACCATGCGCCCATGTTAAATCAATATTTTGCTTATAAGCAGCTTGTCGCATCAAACTCTGGTATGGCATTAAATATCTGAGCGAAAAATCGTGATATTCTTTTGTATTATCAGCTGTGTTGATAGCTAAATCATACCAGTGATGCTGATTGGCATACTCCGCAGCGGCTAGCAACTCTTTGTCACTCATTCCATTCACTGCCAAGACCCACTCATGTTTGCCTTCCCAACGCAAATCCATTGCCAACAATGCTTCTGCACGTTGAATACCTGGTATTGTACCAACGTGAGATATTTCTTTCAGTTTAGGTTTGTAATACAGCAGCTTAGGTGGACGAAAACCTTTTATCTCATCCTGTGCTAACCAACCGTAATAATGTCTTTCTGTAGCAAGTTCTACCAAGATCGCATTTGCCTCATCTTGACGCTTGCGTTCTATGAGTGACCTCGCTCTCCAATATCGCCACTTAGCTTGATTTGCAAGCTCTGATGGCATTTTTTCTATCACATTGAGTAATCCCAACCAATCTTGTTGCCTAAGCGCTGCACGTGCAAACCAGGTCATTTGTTCTTCATTTAATGCATCGAAGTCCGCTTTTTGAAACCATAATTGTGCTTCTGGCTCATGTCGCTTTGCAGCATACAAGCCTAGCATGCCATAGAAATGGCTGTGCTCATCAGCATCAAAACTGTTTTGAATATTTTTAAACGCAGTCAATGCTTGCCATGTGTCTTTTTTTGCAACCTGAATAAGAGAATATAAGGTTAACTCTCTACCAAACTGAGATTTCAAAGATACCTGTTTCTTTTTTAACATACGCTCGGGAGATTGAGATGTACTAGAAAGTAACTTATCAAAGTTAGATCGATACTGTTTGCTGCGTTTAATAATGGCTTTGGCTACATTAACTCGGTTGTGTGCTAATGTCATTCTAAATCTTTGCCATATAGCCTCTTCATCAATAATGCCAATTTTTTGCAAGTGATCAAATAGTCGATTGCAATCATTGGGTTGCTCTTTATCAGTCAGCCATAATGGTTTTGCGTACATCAATGACCCTGTGTTGGGCTGCGCAGCATAGGCCTCGGCGGCGTAACAGGCAACTGAGGTATTTTCTGATTGGTCGTTCGTGTATGCTTCTGTAAACTTTTGCCAGTCGCGTTGTTTACCTAATTTTTTTAAATACTCAATCCTTAACTTTTCAGTAAATGCATAATCTGGATGTTGTGCAATGAAATCAGAAATAAGCTGATTGTCAGTCTCTTCCAGTCTTAAGCGAATAAGCCAGTATTTTGCGTAGGGCGCGAGTAAATAATTCTCAGCTTCTAGCTGATTAAGATATTGATCTAATGCTTTAGCATCTTCTTTCTCGTAGGCTTCTTTTGCTTTTAGAAAGATTTTGTCATTAGTATCGGCATTAGCAACAACTGAAGTAACACTAATTAGAAAGATTAACAGACACAAAAGATAACGACTAAATACTCTCATAACCTATAACCTAATCACGCGCGCGACAATGCTAAATAATATAAGCAACACAGCTGCCCAAGTTGTAAAAAGAATTAACTTTTTAACTGCATCTATGTATTTTCGATTTCTCGTGACAACATATGCCGCAATTAGCACAAAAATAGCAATGATAATTATCGCGATAAGAATACGTAAAATAAACAATCTAGCCGACCTTGATTAGCTAAAGTGTGGCATTAAGTTCGGCGTAAAGTGCTGTGTTTGTGCTTGAAAGCCTGCTGGTGCTTCATTGATGTCATCAAACGTAACATATTCCCAAGCAGTATCGTCCGCGACCAATGCACGAATCAGTTGATTATTCAAACCATGCCCAGACTTGTATGCAATATAAGAACCAAGCAGCGGATGACCTAGCATATACAAATCACCAATCGCGTCCAAAACCTTGTGTTTTGCAAACTCGTCCTCATAGCGTAAGCCTTCTGTATTTAGCACACGAAATTCATCGAGTACAATCGCATTATCTAAACTACCTCCTCGAGCCAGTCCATTTGCCCGCAAATACTCAACCTCATGCATAAATCCGAATGTACGTGCACGACTAATTTCGCTGATATAAGAATTATCAGCAAAATCGATTTTGACATTGTTGCCATTGCCTTCAAAAACAGGATGCGCAAAATCAATTGTAAAATCCATTTTAAAGCCATGATAGGGTTCAAACATCACCCATTTATCTTGCTCGGTGACTTTTACTTGTTTTTTGACACGGATGAATTTTTTAGCTGCAGGCTGCTCCACAATTCCAGCAGACTGCAGTAAAAATATAAACGGGCTAGAACTCCCATCCATGATTGGAATTTCTGATGCGTCAACTTCAACAATTACATTATCAACACCCAAACCAGCTAAGGCTGACATTACGTGCTCGACAGTAGCAACGCGCGCACCATTTTTCTCCAGGGCAGAGCACATGCGCGTGTCACTCACTGCATCGGGCGTTGCTTGTATTTCTGGCATGCCGGGCAAATCGATACGCCGAAATACTATCCCTGCATCAATAGGTGCAGGGCTAAGTGTTAGGGTGACTTTACGACCATTGTGAAGGCCAACACCAGTCGCACTTATTTTCTTCTGTAATGTCCTTTGTTTTAACACTCATCATTCCTATAAATTTCAATGCGCTTTGCCGCAATAAACATATGGCAAATCTACCAAACAATTATCGTAGGTGTTTGATATATTAGCATAATGTCTGCAGCAAACAGACTTTAGTCAGCCTGTTTACGCAAGAATGCAGGAATATCATACTCCTCAACACCACTCATTTTCATCGCGTCAACTTGTGCGCGACGACTATTTGAACTAAACACTGCAGGCTCAGCATCAACAGCATCTTCCTCTGGGAACATTGGAATATCTGTCGTTCCATTGCGCACAGTTGTCATCACACGTAACTCTGGTTTTTGCTCACGCTTAGCAATTGACCCATTAAGGCCTGTTGCAACCATCGTAACACGTAGCTTATCTCCAATCGCCTCGTCCATTACAGTACCAACAATCACTGTTGCATCATCAGCTGTAAAATCTTTGATGGTGTTCATCACATCATAATACTCTTTCATTTTGAAACTAGTGCTAGCTGTGATATTCACCAAAACGCCACGAGCATTTGCTAAATTAATATCTTCTAACAAAGGACTCGCAACTGCTTGTTCTGCAGCAATTTTGGCACGATTGTCACCACTTGCTTCAGCTGATCCCATCATCGCCATACCCATTTCGCTCATGACAGTACGCACGTCAGCAAAGTCCACATTAACTAGGCCTGGGCAATTAATGATTTCTGCAATACCTGAGACAGCATTATGTAGCACATCGTTCGCAGCACGGAATGCTTCCATGAATGGCACATCTTCACCAAGCACTTCCATTAACTTCTCATTTGGTATCACAATTAATGAATCTACATATTGTGAAAGTTCTTCTAATCCTGCTTTTGCCACCTGAGTGCGTTTGCCTTCAAAGGCAAATGGTTTGGTGACTACAGCAACAGTTAGAATACCCATTTCTTTTGCTACTTCTGCGATGATAGGAGCAGCACCTGTACCAGTACCACCACCCATTCCTGCTGCAATGAATAGCATATCAGCACCCTCTATCATCTCAGCGATATGATCACGGTCTTCAATTGCTGCTTCACGTCCAATCTCTGGCTTAGCTCCTGCACCTAATCCTTTGGTAATATCTGAACCAATTTGTAATGTGGTTGCAGCTTCACTTTTAAGTAGCGCTTGTGCGTCAGTATTCGCACAAATAAATTCTACGCCACTCACATTTTTGCTGATCATATGATCAACAGCATTACCGCCACATCCACCGACACCAATCACCTTAATGACTGCTTCTTGTGAATCTTTTTCCATAATTTCAAACATTATCTATCTCCTTTTTTGCCTAAATGTTTGAGCCTATTTGCATAAGCTCTGCCCTTAACTACTATTTTTTACTACTAAAAATTTCCCTGAATCCAAGCTTTCATTCTTTTGAAAACACCTACAAAAGAATTAAGCTCCATTTGCCCAGTCAGCTTTTGTTCTAACTGTTGCTTACCCATTAACACCAAGCCAACACCTGTTGCATATCTTGGGTTACTGACGACTTCAGACAGTCCACCAACATAACGTGGCATACCTAACCTAACAGGCATATGGAAAATTTCTTCTCCTAGCTCTATCATGCCGCGCATCATCGACGAACCACCTGTAATGACGATGCCTGAAGCAATTAACTCTTCCATACCACTCCGTCTTAGCTCCTGTAAAACAAGTTCATATAGCTCAACAATTCTTGGCTCTACAACTTCTGCCAGTGTTTGCAAGGATAACTCCCTTGCCTCTCGGCCATCCACACCCGGCACCTCCACCATCTCACGTGGATCAGCTAATTGTCGCAATGCACAGCCATGTTTAACCTTGATGTCTTCAGCAGATTGGGTTGGTGTACGGAACGCAACAGCAATGTCATTCGTCACTTGATCTCCAGCAATGCCGATTACAGCGGTGTGCCTAATGGAACCGCTCTTAAACACAGCAATGTCTGTAGTGCCCCCGCCTATATCGACCAAACAAACGCCAAGCTCTTTTTCGTCTTCGGTTAGCACGGCAATGCTTGATGCTAATGGTTGTAAAATCAAATCGCTTACTTCTAACCCACAGCGTTTGATACATTTCACAATGTTCTGTGCCGCTGCTACAGCGCCAGTCACTATATGTACTTTTACTTCTAGCTTCATACCACTCATCCCTAGCGGCTCACGCACATCATCCTGCCCATCAATAATGAACTCTTGGGTCAGGATATGTAGTATCTGCTGATCGGCAGGTAATGCTATCGCGCGTGCTGTTTCCACAACGCGATCCACATCCATCTGTGTCACTTCTGAGTCTTTAATTTTGACCATGCCGTGCGAGTTGAGGCTTTTGACATGGCTTCCAGCAATGCCGGTAAATACACTTTCAATTTTGCAATCAGCCATCAATTCAGCTTCTTCCAGCGAACGCTGTATTGCTTGCATTGTTGAATCAATATTAACAACCACGCCTTTTTTAAGTCCTCTTGAGGCATGCTGACCTAGCCCTATCACTTTAATAGCACCTTCCGGTAACAGTTCTGCAACCAAGGTCACAATTTTAGATGTGCCGATATCCAACCCTATAATAAGGTTTTTTTCTTCACGCACTTTGCTCATCTTCACTCCCTTTTACACCAAATGTGAGCGCATTTTTTTGCGCTTTTGGTAATACTTTCATTGATAACTTTTTAGGCTTACGCACTGCAAATCCATTCGGATAACGTAAATCTGCATAGGTGATTTCTGCATTCAAATGGCTCAACACAGCCCTATACACCGCTGTGAACTTATTCAGCCTAGCTGCCATATCTAGGCGACCTAATGAAATAATTAAATTCTTATCTGTTTTAATCTCCCATGCACGTCTAGGCGATAGCGTAATCTGCTTCACCCTAACATCAGCTCGACTTAAAATTTTGCTAAAGTCTGCAAACTGTTTCGTAACTTCCTTCACGCCATCTCCCGGACCATAAAACATGGGTAGCTCAGCATCTGATGCTGCATGAAATAATTCTCCACGCGTATTTACCAAGGCAATGTCGCCCCAACGAGCCAATGCAACATGCTCTTCAATCTCAACATTCAGTGCATCTGGCCAGCGGCGTCTTACAGTCACTGATCGTGCCCATGGTAATTTTTCAAATGCTTCTCGAGTTTTTACTAAATCTAATGTAAAGAAATTACCTTTCAGGTGCGCATCTACAATGAGTTGTATTTGGTCACGATTCACATGCTCTGATGCACCATTAATTTTCACTTCACGTATAGGAAAAATAGGTAAATGTACGAACACAAATAACAAACCATAAATTAACAGTACAACTGAAATAGCGAAGAAAAGGTTCGCCAACCAATTCAGTAAAGCTGGCTTATCCCACATAAGCATGCTCCGCATTTTCAGTTTTTATTGTCATGGCCAATATCGCCATAACTAGCTCGTCAAAACTTATACCAGCCGCTTTTGCTGCCATTGGCACTAAACTGTGGTCAGTCATGCCAGGGCTGGTATTCAACTCCAAAAAGTAGTGCTTACCTGCCTCATCCATGAGAAAGTCAACTCGACCCCATCCAGTGCAGCCAATAGCATGAAACGCTTCTAATGCTTCTTTTTGAATGTTAGCTTCGACTTCTTCACTTAAACCGCATGGACACAAATACTGCGTATCGTCGCGTATGTACTTTGCTTCATAATCATAAAACTCTGTTTGAGGCACAATTTTTACGATGGGCAACGCTATGTCACCTAAAATACCTACGGTATATTCACCGCCTCCAATATATTGCTCCGCTATCACCAATGGATCTGCAGCTGCTGCCAATGCATATGCTTTAGCGAGCTCACCAGTTTTTTTCACTTTAGTAATACCGATACTTGATCCTTCGTTAGCTGGTTTTACAAATAGTGGCAAACCTAATCTTTGTTCAATAGCTGAATAATCACTTTCTGCGTTGACCAGTTCATAAGCCGGCGTCACGACACCAGCTTCGGCCCATTTGAGTTTTGTTTGCCACTTATCCATTCCAACCGCAGAGGCTGTCACACCACTGCCTGTATATGGAATCTTCATACTATCCAGCGTACGCTGCACCGTACCATCCTCTCCAAACCGCCCATGGAGCGCAATAAACACACGGTCAAATGTAATTAATTCATCCATGTGGCGGTCGCGTGGATCAAAAGCCTCAGCCATCACGCCTTGGCGCTTTAATGCATTCAGTACAGCTTGGCCACTTAGTAATGAAACCTCGCGTTCGCCAGACTCACCACCAAGCAATACAGCTACCCTGCCAAAGTCTTTAGCTGTCAAATTTCTGAAATCCTTGTTAGGCATATTCACCAATCACCTTCACCTCTTGCTGTAAAGCCACACCTTGTTTCTCCAAAACAACTTCTTTAATATGCCGAATCAACAACTCAATATCGAGTGCGCTGCAATTACCGACATTGACAATAAAATTTGCATGTTTAGGCGATATTTGCGCACCACCTATTTGATAACCCTTCAAACCACTTGCCTCGATTAATCTGGCGGCAAAGTCGCCCTCAGGATTACGGAACGTTGAGCCACCACTCGGATAATTGAGCGGCTGGCTTGCCAAACGCGTTGCCAATAAATCTTTAATCTTTCTTGTAGATTCTTGTTCGCTGCCAACTTCTAGCGCAAACCAAGCCCCCAAGAACCACTCTTCAGGCATCGGCATGGCAACAGTCCGATAACCTGTTACAAATTCACTGGCGTTTCTTACATGTGTTTTACCGTGCCTATCAATTGTTAAAACTTGGTAAACGATATCCCAAGTCACGCCACCATAACATCCAGCATTCATGGCTAAGGCACCGCCGACTGTTCCTGGAATGCCGGCCATAAACTCTGCTCCTGTGCGCTTATTGGCAGCACAGAATTTAGCCAGTTTGGCACTGGTTACGCCCGCTTCTGCATATATATAATTTCCATCTACTCTTAACTCTTTTAATGCCTGATGCATAACAATGACAGTGCCTCGCACACCGCCATCACGCACTAACAAGTTGCTTCCTAACCCTATAAAATAGAAAGGTTCATCTGGGTCTACGCTTTGCAAAAACTCAACCAGCTTATCTAGGCTTGTCGGTATAAATAAACGGTCAGCTGTACCTCCCACACGCCAACTCGTGTATCTTGCCAGCGGCTCGTTCTCAAACAGTCTTGTAATTGATTCTGCTTGCATCATGTCATCATCGCCTTAGTTTCTTGTGCGACCTGTCCAACACTACCTGCACCCATCACTAGCACAACATCATTTGGCTGTACCGTACTGATAATGGCTGCTGGCAAATCATCTTTTGACTCTACAAATATTGGCTCAACCTTTCCGATTACACGAATTGCATGGATCAGGGTTCTTGTATCAGCTGCCACGATGGGTGCCTCACCTGCGGAATACACCTCTGTAAGTAAAGCGACATCGACACTTGAAATTACCTGTACAAAATCTTCGAAGCAATCTCTTGTCCGCGTATAACGATGAGGCTGAAAAGCCAATACCAGCCTTCTATTCGGAAATGCATCTCTAGCAGCAGTAATAACAGCTTTTAGTTCTACAGGATGATGACCATAATCATCAATTAATGTAAATGTACCGCCTTTACCAGTCGCTACTTCACCATGCCGTTCAAACCTTCGGCCTACACCTTTGAACTCAGCTAATGCTTTGATAATTGCTACATCTGGAACATTTAATTCACTGGCGATGGCAATGGCAGCCAACGCATTTAATACATAATGATGACCTGGCAGATTAAGTGTCACGTCAAATTCAGTCGTTACGCCATTGACCCGAGTAACCTTGAAATGCATCCTTCCATTATCTGCGCGTATTTCGCTTGCTCGAATACTAGCCTCCTCGCTAAAGCCATAGGTAGTCACAGGCTTGGTCACGCGCGGTAATATTTCGCGCACGTTTTCATCATCGATACATAAAACAGCCATACCCCAAAAAGGCAGTTGCTGTAAAAACTCAACAAATGCATTTTTAAGTTTATCGAAATCATGTCCATATGTTTCCATATGATCTTGATCGATATTCGTTACGACTGCTAGAATTGGACTTAAATGCAGGAATGATGCGTCTGACTCGTCAGCTTCAACCACGATATGCTCACCAGCACCTAATCTGGCATTGCTACTGGCGGACTCTAACTTGCCACCTATCACGAAGGTCGGATCCATACCCGCTTCAGCTAAAATACTGGCTATCAAACTCGTTGTAGTTGTTTTACCATGCGTGCCAGCGACAGCTATTCCTTGTTTGAATCGCATCAACTCAGCTAACATCATCGCTCTGGGTACTATTGGGATATGACGTTCTCTAGCGACCATTACCTCAGGATTATCTTGTCTTACCGCAGTTGAAACGACTACTACATCCGCGTTACCTAAATTTTCTTTGGCATGGGATTGATAAATTGTTGCCCCAAAACTTTCTAATCTTTTTGTCGTAGCATTAGAGGCAAGATCAGATCCACTGACATTAAATCCTAAGTTGATGAGAACCTCGGCTATACCACTCATACCAATCCCACCTATACCAACAAAATGTATATTTTTGACCTTATGTTTCACGCTTTTACTCCTGCTAATGAAACGCAAACATCTGCCACTGCTTTAGCTGCTTCTGGTTTAGCCAATGCGTGTGCATTAATAGCCATTTCCAGACATTGTCTTCTAGTCAGATTACTAAGTAAGTCATTAACTTTCTGTATGCTTAACTCTGCTTGCTGAATCAAAATTGCTGCCTTATTTTCACTTAAATAATGCGCATTAGATGTTTGATGATCATCTACCGCATGTGGAAATGGGACTAGTACGCTAGCAACACCTACACATGCTAACTCTGCAACGGTAAGCGCTCCCGCACGACAAAATACGATATCGGCCCATGCATAGAGTGATGCCATGTCTTCAATATAGGACTTCGTATCAGCTGCTACACCTACTTTGTTGTAGTTTTGTTCCAGCGTAGCAATGTGTTTTTCACCTGACTGGTGTACCACTTCAGGCCTTTCCGCCTCTGGCATATTGGCTATTGCTTTAGGAATAACATCATTTAATACCGCAGCACCCAAGCTACCTCCTACAACTAACAATCTGAGCCTTCCTTTTCTGCTACCGTAACGTTTTTGCGGTGGGTCTAACTGGCAAATTTCATCACGCACAGGATTGCCAACTAGTGTAGCCCTATGACCAAAAGCAGCAGGGAAAGCAGCCAATACTTTGTCTGCAATATGACTCAATATTTTATTAGTCAATCCTGCAATAGAGTTTTGCTCATGTATAACCAACGGCTTACCTAGTAGACTTGCCATCATTCCACCTGGAAATGCAGCAAAACCACCCATACCTAACACCACATCTGGTTTGTGCTTCTTGATCGCATTTAAACTTTGTTTAAATGCGACGAGTAATTTAAATGGCAGCAAACACCAGCCAATTAATCCTTTCCCTCTGACTCCGCGCATCGTAATCATTGCCTTGCTGTAGGGCTTATCAACAATCAGGCGATTTTCCATTCCGCCTTCCGTAGCAAGCCAGACTACTTTCCAACCAAGTGCATATAAATAATCAGCGACTGCAATAGCAGGGTAGACATGGCCACCTGTGCCACCTGCCATCACCATTAGCGTCGATTTTGCTTGATTTGTTTCAGAAATGTTTGTCATCATACTGGCAGACCTTTCTGAATCCGGCGGTTCTCATAATCCACTCTTAGCAAGACAGCAACTGCAATACAATTTGCCAAAATACCGCTACCACCAAACGACAGAAACGGTAACGTTAACCCCTTAGTCGGTAACACTCCCATATTGACACCGATATTGATAATAGCCTGCACTCCTAGCCAAACGCCTATGCCTTGTGCCAGCAAGGCTGAAAAATATCGTTCATTCTCAATAGCTTCCTTGCCGATACCGAAAGCCCTGATCACGAGCCATGAGAACAATCCAAGTACAGTCACTACACCAATGAAACCCAACTCTTCCGCTATTACAGCAAGCAAGAAGTCAGTATGTGCCTCTGGAAGATAGAGCAATTTTTCTACACTAGCCCCTAATCCAACACCAAACCACTCGCCGCGTCCGAATGCAATTAGCGCATGTGATAATTGGTAGCCCTTGCCAAAAGGATCTGCCCAAGGGTCCATAAAACCGATAACGCGCTGTAACCGATATGGTGAACTGACTATAAGGAAGTAAATCGCGATTGGCAGCATCAACAATAAGCCGACAATAATTTTCACCGTCAGGCCTCCCAACCACAATATTGAGATCGAGATGGCAGCCACAACAGCAAAGGCACCAAAATCAGGCTCCCTGAGCAATAGAAAGCCGACCAAAATCATCACAGCTACCATTGGCAGAAACCCTTTTACAATGCTGTCCATTTGCCCTGATTTACGAACTGCGTAATCGGCAACATACATTGCAGCAAATAACTTCATAAATTCTGATGGCTGCAAGTTAATGACAAATAATGACAACCAGCGTTGGCTACCATTAACATTTCTGCCAACTCCTGGTATCAACACCAGTATTAATAGTGCAATGCCTATTAGAAACAAATGTGGTGCCATTTTTTGCCACCAATCGATTGGTATTTGGAACGCAACATATGCCGCTACCAGGCTCACCGTAATAAAGACTGTTTGCCTTGTTAGATAGTAGGTACTGTTATGACCAATAGCGGCGTTTGCTTCTGCTATTGCAATAGAAGCTGAGTAAACCATAACAAGCCCTATCCCTAGTAAAATCAAAGTTACCCACATCAGTAATTGATCATAACGATCTGACATTGCCCGTTCTCTTGACTGTAAAGCGCTAGAAGTTAACATGCCACCTCCACTTCTAGCTTATTCACTGCCGCAACAAATGCCTCTGCTCTTCTAATGTAATTTTCATACATATCAAGACTTGCGCACGCCGGGGAGAGTAATACCGCATCTCCTGCCCGCGCTACTCGCTTCGCAATCGCCACTGCCTCTTGCATATCTTGCGCATGATAAATAGGTACTGTCGTTTCAAGCAAAACCTTCTCTATGATGTGTGCGTCACGACCTATCAAGACAACTGCACGCGCATTATCTTTAACAGGGCTAACGAGCGGAGAAAAATTTTGGTCCTTGCCATCACCACCTGCTATCAGCACGACCTTTTGTGGCAAACCTGATATAGCAGCACAAGTTGCACCTACATTCGTACCTTTTGAGTCATCAAAAAAATCTACCTTGTCTATTTCTGCAACCCACTCGACTCGATGAGGCAATCCTTTAAAGTTATACAAAGTATTTAGTAGAGGCGCATATTCCAAACCTATGGCTCGACATAAAGCTAGCGCAGCCAGCGCGTTAGATACATTATGTGCTCCTCTGATATGTAAGTCCGCTGCATTAATCAGGTGTTTGCCCTTATCGCATAACCAGATTTCATGATTTTTATCTTCTACACCAAACCCTTCAGCATCCGGACTTAACCCAAAAGTCGTCAGGGCCAAATGCGGCCTTTCCATTACCATGCTCCAAGCATCATCTCGGTTTAACACCTGATGTTTTGCTTTATAAAAAATGTGTGCTTTTGCGGCTGCATAGGTCGACAAATCTGGATATCGATCCATATGGTCTTCAGTTATATTCAGTACAGTAGCAACATCTGCAATTAAGTTGCTGGTTGTCTCTAATTGGAAGCTAGAAAGCTCTAATACATACACGTCAGGCACATCCATACTTAATGCATCAAGCACGGGTAATCCAATATTACCTGCCACGATTGTTGTTAATCCGGCTGCCTTGCACATTTCTCCAACCAGTGTTGTCACTGTCGTTTTTCCGTTTGATCCCGTAATTGCGATTACTTTTGCATCAGACGATCTATACTGTGCAAACAGCTCAACATCTCCCACAACAGGGACACCTGCATCAATTGCGCTTTGAAGGGCAGGGGTTGATATTGCAATACCTGGGCTAAGCACCAATAGCTCTGCCGCTTGTAATAGTGCAGCATCAAAACTACCAAGAAAAACCTCCACATCGGGCATTTCATTATTGATGACATCTAAGTTAGGTGGATTTTCTCGCGAATCCGCAGCAGCAACATTTGCGCCTTGTGCTGTCAACCAGCGCAAGACTGATAGACCTGTATGACCAAGCCCAAGTACAACTACCCGTTTATTTTTTAGCGTTTCTATCATCTAATTTTCAACGTTGAGAGCCCAACCAACACCAACATCATAGTAATAATCCAAAATCGCACGACTACTTGCGTTTCTTTCCAGCCTTTTTGCTCATAATGGTGATGTAAAGGCGCCATCAGAAATATGCGTCTGCCTACACCTGTCCTATATTTTGTAAACTTAAAATACAGTACCTGTATCGCTACAGAAAACGTTTCAACCACAAACACACCACCCATAATAAACAAGACAACTTCCTGCCTAACTACTACTGCAACAACACCCAACGCACCACCCAGTGCCAATGCACCAACATCACCCATAAACACCTCAGCTGGATATGCGTTAAACCATAAAAAACCTAACCCAGCACCAGCCATGGCCGCACAAAACACCAGCAGCTCACCAGCGCCTGCCACATAAGGCACACCCAAATATTTTGAAAAATACAAATGCCCAGCGACATAAGCAAAGATACCCAATGCGCTTCCTACCATCACTGTCGGAAGAATGGCCAACCCATCCAGCCCATCGGTAAGATTCACTGCATTACTGCTGCCAACCACGACCATATAGGTTAGTGTTAGAAATCCAACCAAACCTAAAGGCAAAGCAAGATTTTTGAAAAATGGGAAAATCAGGGTTGTCTCTATTGGCGATACAGAAGTTTTAAATAAGAACAATCCAACGCCTAGACCAATTAAACTCTGCCAAAACATTTTTGCTTTTGCTGACAACCCTTTTGGATTTCGATAGACGACCTTTCGATAATCATCTACCCAACCTATCGCGCCAAACCCCAACGTTGTTACTAGCACTACCCAAATGAATCGATTACCTAAATCTGCCCAAAGCAAAGTTGATAATGCAATTGCCACCAAAATTAGTGCGCCTCCCATTGTTGGAGTACCCGCTTTAATCAAATGGGTTTGCGGTCCATCATCACGCACTGATTGTCCAACCTTATATTGCGTGAGCTTTTTAATCATTTTAGGCCCTACAACAAATGAGATAATCAGTGCTGTTAATGTTGCCATCACGGCTCGTAAAGTGATGTAGTTGAATACATTAAAACCATGTATATCTGCTGCTAAATATCGTGCTAGCTCAAGTAACATTAGTGTTTGCCCCTATTTCCTGATTTGCTTTTATGGCGTCTACAACCCGCTCCATTTTCATCATGCGGGAACCTTTAACTAACACGGTTGTGTTTGATTGCATCTCTGCTAGTGTGGCCGAAATCAATGATTCTATTGAATCAAAACATTGACCATTTTCTCCAAATGAATCTGTAGCTAACTTACTTAACCGACCAAAACCAAATAATCGATTCACGCCCTTTTGCTTGGCATACGCTCCAACTTCTTGATGCAGTGACTCAGCAGCCCCTCCTAACTCGGCCATTTCACCCATCACCATAATTAGATTGCTGTTTGATTCTGCATTTTCTGCAGTTAAAACATCAATCGCAGCTTTCATGGAGTCTGGGTTTGCATTGTAGGTATCATCAATAACCATTGCATTATGTTGGCCAGGCAACCTATTTAATCGCCCTTGTACCCCTGAGAATCGAGTTAATCCATTTACAATTGCGGTATTGCTGACGCCTAACGCCACCGCCACTGCTGTTGCAGCCAATACATTCATGGCATTGTGCCGACCTTGTAAAGACAGTTGAAATTGAGTACTGCCATTGGGTGTTGTCAGCTGAATATCCATCTTGCCATGATGAGAAGCATATTGCGCAGTCACATCTGCGTTTACATCAATACCAAAAGTGATGACTTTCCTGTTGGTGTTCAATGATTGCCAATACTCGGCATAGGTATCATTTGCGTTTATTACCGCAATACCATCTTCATCTAGCCCATCAAAAATCTCACCTTTAGCTTGAGCAATAGCCTGTCTGGAACCAAGCTCGCCAATGTGTGCTGTGCCAGCATTGTTAATAACTGCAACCTGTGGGTTTGCAATCTTGCTTAGATAACTAATTTCTCCCAGATGATTCATTCCCATTTCAATGACGGCACATGTATGTTGCTCACGCATTTGTAATAAAGTGAGTGGCATGCCAATATCGTTATTCAAGTTACCTTTAGTCGCTAGCACATTAGCATTTGCTGCTGTCATAATTGAAGCTATCATTTCTTTAACTGTAGTTTTTCCATTGCTTCCAGTCACTGCAACGACAGGGCAAGCAAATCGATGCCGCCAATAATGTGCAAGTTCGCCCAAAGCAATCTTCGAATCATTTACCGTAATTGAAGGTTCAACGCTTAACGAGTGATCCGAAATCAGGGCAGCTGATGCGCCTTTTTCAATCGCTTCCTTGGCATATTGATTACCATCGAAGCGCTCTCCTTTAATGGCCACAAAAAGCTGCCCGGATTTAATATTTCTACTATCCGTCCCTATGGATGTAATAGTGGTATCCAAACCAACATGGACTGTGTTTAAAACTTTCGCAATTTCAGATAGCTGCATCATGCGACAGACACCTCGTAACGCTTCAACGCTTTCTCAACCTGCTCTACATCACTAAAATGATGCTTTACACCCGCTATCTCTTGATAGTCCTCATGCCCTTTGCCTGCAATCAGTACGACATCTCCAGAAGCTGCATTATCAATTGCAATTGATATTGCCTTAGCACGGTTCTCTTCTAGCGCATACTCCCCTGTAACACCAGCTAAAATCGCCTGTATGATTACATCAGGGTCTTCATTACGGGGGTTATCCGAAGTAACTACAACAGCATCCGCTAACTCACTTGCTACTTGCCCCATCAATGGCCGTTTACCTTGATCTCGATCGCCTCCGCAACCAAACACACAAACCAAACGTCCCTTCACTTCACCCTTTAGAGCTTCCAATACATTTTTTAGCGAGTCAGGAGTATGTGCGTAATCAACAACCACTAGCGGCAGACCATCCCCGCCAAACAATTGCATACGCCCATTGATGGGCTGAAGATGAGCTATTGCTTCAACAGCATCAATAAGCGGCACGTCTGACAGCAACAATGTAGCTAATACAGCCAAAATGTTATAAACGTTAAACTGTCCTATTAATCGAGCACTTACATCCGATTGACCAAAGGGCGTTGTTACGAAAAAATTAATACGTCCATTTTCTATTTGCACACGTGATGCACTAACATCACCCTGTCCAATACCATAAGACAGCACTTTAGTCCCCAGCCCTGGCAATTCAGCTTTTAATGCTTTTCCAAAAGCATCATCTTCATTGATTACTGCAAACTTCAAGCCTTCTGAGAGAAATAATTGCTTTTTAGCTGCAGCGTACGCTTCAAAAGTTTTGTGATAATCCAAGTGGTCGCGTGACAAATTAGTTAAAACAGCAATATCAAAATGAACACCTTTTACTCGCCCTTGATCCAAACCATGAGAAGATACTTCCATCGCAACTGTCTCAACCTTTTGCTCAACGTAGTCTGCCAATAATTTTTGAAGCAACAGAGCATCTGGAGTCGTATTTTGTGTTTGCGTTAAACTCCCTAGCAGCCCATTTCCTAAAGTACCAATAACAGCAGTTTTTTTATTGAGGTAGTTGAATGCCTGACCCAGCCATTGACTAACAGACGTTTTGCCATTTGTACCAGTCACGCCAACGACCCATAACTTATCTGAAGGATTTTTATAAAATTGACCCGCTATCACACTTGCTTGCAGCTTCAACTGCTTAACAGGAGTGTTTTCTACTTTCCAGTCTGGATTCCAATCAAAACCTTGCGGGTCCCACAAAATGGCACTAGCCCCTTTTTCAATTACCTCGGCTATATAATTCCTACCGTCCGCACGCTCCCCAGGATAAGCAAGGAATAATGTACCTGGCGTCACTTGCCTGCTATCAGAAACAATTGATGTTGGTTTAGATTTAATGACGTATCGTGTCATACCATCTCCTTGACATCATCTGGATTATCTACTGCTGGAATGACAACATTATCATTTGGTGCATCTTGAGGCACGGCTAACAATCGCAATACATCTGCCATAACAGCACTAAAAACAGGCGCAGCAACAGTACCTCCGTAATATTGACCTGACTTAGGCTCATCAATCATCACCGCCATTATTAGACGTGGATTAGATGCTGGTGCCATCCCAACAAATGAACCAACATATTTATCTTTTTCATAACCATGTGCACCAAGTTTATGAGCAGTTCCTGTCTTTCCAGCTACTCGATACCCAGGAATTTGTGCATTTACACCCGTTCCACCAGGTTGGACCACCATCTCCAACATGTCTTTTACGTCATTCGCCACTCTTGGCGTAAAGACCTCAACACCCTCTGGCGCTTTATCCAGTTTATGAAGCGTTACTGGCATCAGTCTGCCATCGTTTGCAAATACGGTATAAGCCCTTGCAAGCTGCAAAAGTGTCACGCTGATACCATGGCCATACGACATTGTGGCTTGCTCTATCGGGCGCCAACCTTTGTAATCCCTGACCATGCCGCGAGCCTCTCCGGGAAAACGCACTTGTGTTCTTGCGCCAAAGCCCAAATCTCTAAATGTGTTCCATAACTTTTCTTTATCTAAGCTTAATGCTATTTTGGCCGCACCGACATTCGAGGACTTTTTAACCACCTCTGCCACACTCAACATTTTGCTCGGATGTGTATCATGGATTGTTGCTGGCCCTATCGTCATATATCCTGGTGATGTATCAATTTGGGTTGAAGGACTATAACCACCATACTGCATGCCTGCAGCCGCAGCCACCGGCTTCATGGTTGAACCAGGCTCAAACATATCAGTTACCGCTCGATTACGTGTTTTCCCTCTTATATTCACAGGGTTATTGGGGTTGTATGTAGGTAGATTAACCATAGCCAACACCTCACCAGTTTTAGCGTCCAATATAACCGTTGAGGCTGCTTTTGCTTTGAATCGCACTACTGCTTTTGCTAACTCTCTAAACGCTAAATACTGAATGCGCCGATCAATGCTCAACTTTAAAGCCTCGCCATCTCGAGGTTCGCTGATCACCTCCAACTCTTCGACCACGTGCCCTTTGCGATCTTTAATCACGCGTCGTTTCCCTGGCACACCAGACAGCACTTCGTTTTCTTTTAACTCAACACCCTCTTGTCCATCACCATCTACACCAGTGAAACCGACCACATGTGCAACCACATCACCTGCAGGGTAAAACCGCCTGTATTCACGCTCTAAGTAAATGCCTGATATGTTCAAGTCTTTCACTTTCTCTGCCAAGTCTGGAGAAATACGCCGTTTTACATAAATGAATGAACGCTTTTTATTCGCTACCTTTTCATCAATATCCTTCGTACTGACCTTTAATACTTTTGCCAGCATATTTTTTTGTTTTGCATCCATCTCTACAGCCGATGGATCTGCCCATACCGATGCAACAGGACTATTAACTGCTAATATCTCACCATTGCGGTCGCTAATCTTGCCGCGATAGGCTTGCAATTTAAGTGTGCGGCTATACCGATCATCACCTTTTTTCTGCAAGAACTCCTTATTCGTATTTTGCAGATATAGACTCTGCAGCATCAGCAACACAAACCCCAATAACAAGAAGACGAGCAGCAACCTTCTGCGCCAGGCAGGCAGACTGACAGCACTTTTCGCTGACTGACCGTACATCATATTATTTGTAAATTTCATCCAGTAAGATTACCTGTATCCGTTTTTGGTCTGGCACTTCCATTTTCAATTGTTTCGTCGCAATTTCTTCAACGCGTGAATGCATTGCCCATGTACTTTGCTCAAGCTGAAGCTGTTCATACTCGGTTTTGTATTTCCCTGCGAGCATTTGTAACCGCTCATGTTCTGTATAAAGCTTTCTAGCATTGTGTTGCGCAGTAACCACCCCCAAACTTACCAAGAGCAGCACAATAAATAATGTGATATTCAGTTTTGTCATTGCACATCAGTCCTAACTGCCACCCGCATCACTGCACTCCTAGCACGCGGATTTTGCTCAATTTCACCAGCCGAAGGCTTTATCGCCTTACCATGACTCAATAGTCTGGCCTGCGGCAAATCTTTTGCCTTAATGGGAAAATTGGCAGGCAAGTCGTCACGATTTGCTTCACTTTGAATAAACCTCTTAACAATTCGATCCTCCAGCGAATGAAAACTAATCACGACCAAGCGACCATCCTCTGCCAACAAATCAAGACACTTTGGCAGTACTAGCGATAACTCCTCAAGCTCCTGATTGACGAAAATCCGTAAAGCCTGAAAGGTGCGCGTTGCAGGGTTTTTCCCCGGTTCGACCTTGGGGACTGCACTTGCCACGATCTTGGCAAGCTGCCCTGTAGTGGTGATGGCGTTCCCGTCAGTGCGCTCCTTAATAATCGCCCTTGCAACCTGCTTAGCAAACCGTTCTTCACCATAATCTTTTATTACCTCTCTTAGTTTCTTTTCTGAAATTGTGGCTAACAGTTCTGCTGCCGTTTCCCCACTCGTCTGATCCATTCGCATGTCTAGAGGCCCATCCAATCTGAAGCTAAAGCCTCGCTCACCCTCATCAACCTGCGGAGATGAAATACCTAAATCCAATAAAATACCGTCAACACTCACCAAACCATTATTTGCGGCAAGTTGATTAATTTCTGAGAAATGTAAATGCTCGATGTGGAATCGGCTATCCGAAATAGACCGTCCCGTTTGATATGCTGCCAAATCTCTATCAACAGCAAATAAGCGCCCATCTTCACCCAACTGCTCAAGTATCTTCTTACTGTGCCCACCTCTACCAAAAGTGCAGTCAATGTAAGTACCATTGGGTTTAATATTTAACGCTTCCACTGCTTCATCCAATAAAACTGTTGTATGCACTGCCTGATCAGAATTTTGTGACACTAATGCTACTGTGGGCGCTTGCGTGGCGCCCCGTATCATAATGAGAAACCTTCTAACTCTGGCGGCATCTCAAATTCACCATCCGCATTCACAGCACTCTCACACTCTTTAACCCAAGCTTCTTTATCCCATATTTCAAAATGACTACCCTGCCCGACTAACATCACCTCCTTGTCCAAGCCAACCAAGTCACGTAAAACTGATGAAATAAGCATACGGCCAGCACTATCTAAAGCCACATCTTCTGCGTACCCGACCAAACGACGCTGCAAAGCAGCCGCTCTTTTTTCAAAACTAGATAAAGCCATGATTTTTGACTGAATAGGTTCCCAAGCAGGCGCTGGGTACAACAACAAACAGGGGTGAGAGTGTGCAGTAATGACCATGTCTCCGCCAGAATGCGCCTGCAATGCATCACGGTGTTTAGCTGGGATAGCTAAACGCCCTTTAGCATCTAAATTCAAGCTTGACGCACCCTTAAACACTTTTCACTTTCCGCCCATTATGTTTGTTAAAATTCTTGCAAGGATGGCTGTAAAAGATGAGGAATAACTAACCCCCTTAGTAATTTGTTAATTATTCCCCACAAAACACCACTTTTCCCCACTATTTTTAACTTTAGAGTAAAAAATGGCTTAAAGCAAGCTTTTTCTCTTTATATGTCAAAGACTTAGCTTATTTTTTGCATAAAAACAAACTTCATAAAAATCATGTACTTATATATAATACTGAATGTTAAATATAAGAAGAATTGACTATCTTGCTGAATTGACTAAAAGACTAGTTTTGAATAAAAAACAGTTCAAAATTAAGGTGTGGGAAAGCGCCAAGGGAGGATACGAAAGCATTAAGTCGGTCACACCCGCAAGACCGTGAAGGTCTTCCCAAATCTCACTAGGCGATAAATCATTAAGTCGGTTGAAATAAGTTAGCCGATAAGCCGGGTTCTGTAACCTGTAAAGGTTGACAGTCATTCATCTAGGCGCACAATTACTTGTGCGCTCGAGCAACCTACCCACTGACAGCGCGAGCAACGCCTATGCCAGCCTATTTGGTCTTGCTGCAGATGGAGGTTACCGCGTTTCACGTCCGCCTTTCGGCATACTCGTCTCTGTGGCCCTATTCCTCGCCTCACGGCGGACGGCTGTTAGCCGCCATCCTGCTCTTTGCAGCCCGGACTTTCCTCCCTCACCAAGCAAATCGCATGGATTTACTTGATATATGTGGCAATCAATACCACATACAATATGACGGCGACTGTCTGGCTAACTTATGGCAAATTTTAACATATTCATTCATTAAACCTCTCAATATTAGACCTGACCTGGGCTAAATCAATAATATTGGCAGAAATATAATCATTAATTTAAATTGTCAGGCAAATGCTTATTTATCGTTTCCCTTTTAAGCGATAAAATACTCTTGTACAAACTTTTAATTAAGTTTAGTCAACCCTCACATGACTTACAGTCCAAATCATTCAATTAGTAACAATGATGGAGTTACCAATGATAAGCGTACGCCCAACAGATACACAAGAAAAAGCACTAAAAGTAAACCTTGATGAAAGACGCTATGGCTCATTTGCAGAGATCGGCGCCGGACAGGAAGTAGTACGTTGGTTTTTTCGAGCTGGCGGTGCTGCAGGCACTGTGGCAAAAAGCATCTGTGCATATGACATGAAAGTCTCAGATACGATATACGGCAATTGTGAGCGTTATGTTTCACGAGAGCGTTTGCAAGCTATGTTGGATATTGAGCAGGGACTGAATCATCAAAACCTAAAGGCGTTAAGGGGCGACACCACAGCATTCTTTGCTTTCGCTGATACAGTATCAGCTAGAAATTTTGCAGGAACTAACGAATGTCATGGTTGGATGGGCGTTAAGTTTCAAGCTCATCCCCGTGATGAAGAAAGCCAAATTATTATTCACGTCCGCATGTGGGATAACGATGCCAAGGCTCAACAAGAAGCATTAGGTATTGTTGGCACCAACCTTGTGTATGGTGCATGCTTTTTACATCACGAACCAGAACAACTATTAGAGTCTCTACTTGACGGGTTGAGCACCAATCGTATCGAAATTGATATGATTGAATTCTCTGGCATTGCCTTTAGAAATGTTGATAACCGCATTATGTCATTGCACCTCGTTGAGCTAGGCTTGACTGATGCAGCCATGTTCTCAGCCAGCGGTGAAGTACTACAACCATCATCCATTTTGCGCAAAAAACCTGTACTAGTCGAACGTGGCCGTTTTAGACCAATTACTCATGTCAATGTTGATATGTTGGAATGCGCACTGAAACAATTTGAGACTGAAGACGACATCAAAGAAGGCGAAACCATCACAATTATGGAAATGAACATGGCGATGTTACGCGCCGATGGCAAGCTAGACTTGAAAGACTTTATCTCGCGTGCTGAAGTGCTTGCCGCCACTGGTCATACCGTCATGATTTCCAACTTCACTATGTTTTATCAGCTAGCACAATATATCTCTCGCTACACTAAACGCCGTATTGGCATTGCAATGGGCATTCCCACTCTTTTTGACCGCTTTAACCAAGAAAACTATAGCAATCTGCAAGGCGGCATGCTAGAGGGATTCGGTCGGTTGTTAAAAAATGATATCCGGATGTTTATCTACCCAACCATCAATCCAGATGGAAGCATGACAACGTTGGACAATATTAAAATAGAGGGCCCACACAAACACCTGTTTGACTTCCTCGTTGGTGAAAAGAGGATTTTAGCGATAGAAGGCTATCGAAAAGACATCTTAGGCATTTTCTCTCAAGAGGTATACGACAAAATACGTAAGGGCGATGCCTCATGGGAAGAGTCTGTACCTGAGTCTGTGGCCAAAGTGATTAAAGAAAAAGGTTTATTCGTATAAACAACTCTTTTTCTGTGCCACTCAATCGCGTCAAATCGATTTTATTTGCCAATGAACCTCTTGTCCCGCCCTCAACGGGACTAGCACATCACCATCGTAAGGATAACTTTCGGGTACTTGCCAACTCTTTTTCACTAACGTAATAGTGTCTGTATTACGCGGCAAACCATAAAAATCAGGTCCATAGAAACTAGCAAATCCCTCAAGCTTATCTAACGCTTGTGCATCTTCAAATACCTCCGCATAGAGTTCGATGGCCGCATGGGCTGTATACATTCCAGCGCAACCACAATCTGACTCTTTAGCTTTTTTCGGGTGTGGCGCACTATCAGTACCCAAAAAGAATTTTGCACTGCCAGATATCGCAGCCTCTACTAGCGCCTTTCGATGGGTTTCGCGTTTAAGCACAGGTAAACAATAATGATGTGGACGCATACCACCTTTAAACATATCATTCCGATTCATCAGCAGATGATGAACAGTGATCGTTGCAGCTACATTTCCCCCTGCACTAGCAACAAACTCAGCAGCATCTTTCGTTGTAATATGTTCAAAAACCACTCTTAAATCAGGGTAACGCGCAATCAGTGGCTGCATATGACGATCGATAAACACTTTTTCTCGATCAAACACATCAACATCTGCATCCGTCACTTCGCCGTGTGTTAATAGCGGCAACCCGACCTCTTGCATTGCTGCTATCGCAGCTGAGCACTTGTCCAGACTAGTAACACCTGAATCAGAATTCGTCGTCGCACCAGCAGGGTAAAGCTTAACTGCATGAATAAGACCACTATCTTTGGCTTTTATAATTTCTTCTGCACTGGTGTTATCAGTTAAATATAGCGTCATCAACGGTTCAAAACTTACCCCAGCGGGTAGCGCCTGCATAATGCGCTCTCTATAAGCAATCGCCAACGCTGTTGTTGTAATTGGCGGCCTTAAATTAGGCATCACGATTGCTCGCCTAAAGTGTTTAGCCGTATCCGCAAGCACAGACTTCAATGCTGCACCATCTCTCAAATGTAGATGCCAATCATCTGGCTGTGTAATCGTAATTTGTGTTGTCATTCGTCGCTATGTCAACTTTCTAAATAGATTCATTTTTCAAAGCAAGCGCAAGCTGATATAAGTCATTTTTCTTTGCGCCTGTTATCTCTGCGGCCAGTTTAACCGCTTGTTTTAAAGGCAGTTCTGCCAATAGCATCTTCAATTTTTTCTCTGCATCCTCACTGACTGCAGCTTCTACTTTTTCGGGCGCCGCCTCTACTAGCAAAACAAACTCACCACGTTGCTGATTAGCATCACTTTCAAGCCATACTTGTGCATCTTTCAATGCACAGCGGTGTATGGTTTCAAATGTTTTAGTCAACTCACGCGCAATAGTAATACGGCGATCAGCACCAAAAACTGCAATCATATCAGCTACACATGCCACAATCCGATGAGGCGCTTCATAAAACACCAGCGTATGATCAAAATTAATATGCGCTTCCAAAACTTTGCGTCTTTGCGATCCATTTGTTGGTAAGAATCCAACAAAAGTAAATCCATTTTTGATAATGCCTGATACTGATAGTGCAGTAATTACTGCACTAACGCCAGGTACAGGCACTACCTTTACACCAGCATGAAGCAAAGTATCAACTACAATCGCACCAGGATCACTTATACCTGGAGTGCCCGCATCAGTCACTAAGGCTACGCACTCACCAGCCTGTAAACGCTCCAATAACAACTGAGCTGATTTGTGCTCATTGTGTTCATGTACAGCAATGAGTTTTTTGGTAATTCCGAAGTGTGTCAGTAATCCTGCCGTGTGCCGGGTATCTTCCGCGGCAATGACATCTACACTTTTTAGGATATCTAAAGCTCTTAATGTAATATCCCCAAGATTTCCAATTGGCGTTGCGACCACATATAATATTGATTGTGTCATCAATGAAATTCTAACGCGAAGCGTTTATTACAGCTATAAAAAAACAACAATAAGTGCGAAAGATGAAAATCAATAAAAATAATGCCGGGTTAGCCGCCGAAATAATAGCTGCAACTTTTTTGCAAAACAAAGGACTTAAACTTGTGGCGCAAAACTATCATTGCCGGTTTGGGGAAATTGACTTGATTATGAAAGATGCCAATACGCTAGTGTTTGTAGAAGTACGGCTGCGATCTAATCATCAATTTGGCGATGCAGGAGCGAGCATCACACTGCAAAAACAAAGAAAGCTGATTGCGACAGCCCATCATTACTTACAAACAAATAATGATATTGATTGTCGTTTTGATGCTGTTTTAATGAACAAAGCCGATTTGAATCATATTGAATGGATCCGTAATGCATTTGACGCATAATCGGCGTATCATTTACAAAAAACCGTGCTTAAAATAAATCATAGGAGACCTCAATGCCATCTTTATCAAAACTATTTCTCAGCACTGCATTAATTGTAGCAACATCGACACAACTAACCGGTTGTTTTACAGCTGCCGTTGGTGGCGCTGCTGCAGGTGGCGCAATAGCAGCCGATCGGCGCACCGCTGGCATTTACATTGAAGATGAAAATATCGAAATCAAAGCATCACAACAAATCAGAAAAACACTGTCCGAAGAGGCTCATGTTAATGTCACTAGCTACAATCTGAATGTACTGTTGACTGGAGAGGTACCAACCCAAGAGGCTAAACAGGAAGCTGAGAATATTGTTAAAGCGATTGAGAATGTTAAAAACATTACCAATGAACTGGTGATAGGCCCTAAAAGTAGCATCAGCGACCGAGCAAACGATACGTACATCACATCTGTCGTGAAAGGAAAGTTTGTAGCTGAAAAAGATTTTGCCGCCAATAACGTTAAAATAGTCACCGAAGCGAGCGTTGTTTATCTAATGGGTATAGTCAGTGATTATGAAGGAAAATTAACAGCAGAAATCGCTCGCACAACAGATGGCGTAGCAAAAGTAGTCAAGGTTTTTGAATACAAATAGTAAACCAATCGTTTTATCAGGAAATTAAAGTAATATGGAAAACAAACCAGAGGAAATCATTATTCAAAGCTTAACCCGAGAAGGCAAACGATTCAGACCAAGTGATTGGGTAGACAGAATCTGTAGTAGCTATGCAACATTTGGTGAAGACCGCAAGTTGCGCTATTCACCCTACTTAAAGCCAGAAATGATTGATGGGATTCGCTGCTTAGCGGTCGACATGCAACTAAAAACTGCCAACCCAGAGGGTTTTGAAGAATTAATGGAGTTTGCAAGAGAAAATCAGCTCAACATTTTGAATGAAGACGGTGTTTCTATTGCCGTGCCTGATTAGAAGCTCAATTATTTGGCTTTCATTCTGATTATCGTCTCAAGATACCCTCTTGAGACGATACCTCTTTTAACTTTAATCAACTGACCCTTTGGATTATAAATATAGCTGGTTGGCAACACCTCAGCCGCACCTATTTGCTTTACGGCTTGATCACCCCCCAACACAACAGGATATGACATCAACATATCATCCACATAAGTCTCAACCTCTTCTAACGTTTTATAGTCAAAAACCACACCAATGACCATTACATCCAAGTCTTTACGACTATCATAGAAATTAACTAGGTCTGGAATTTCCTCCAAACACGGGGGACACCAAGTAGCCCAATAATTGACAATCACCCACTTACCCCTGTAAGCATCAAGTTGATGTGTCTTTCCTTTTAGATCGGTTAATGTGAATGCATCTTGTGACAATGCATTCAAGCTACTTAGTGAAATCAACAACATTAACCAATAAGTAAGGAGCGTTTTGATGGATGCCAACATCTTTAATTTCCCCTACGCAAATAAAATGATAAACTAGCTCGCTAGGTAATATAGTAACCCAAACATACGGAGCATGTATGGCAATCAGCTTTAAGCTTCCAGAGTTAGAAGAAAACCCAGTATTATTGGCGGAAACACGTACGAGTAAAATCAGTGAGTTTATTCGCAACTTGCCTTTTAGCGATCCTTACAGGGCAGCTTCCGACCTCATCGAAGAGTTACAAACACTGAATCGACAAAAAATAGCTTATGCCAATAGAGTCAACGCATTGGAAGCATATCGCACAGCCGCCCACCAAGTTTCACAGGCACTTATTCCACAATTCAGTTATGCCAGCCTGCCAATTTCTAAAAACCAAAAAAATTACGCTGATACTGTTATCAAACTCTGGCAAGAAATGTCGTATGGTTATAAGTGGGCGCTAATTGACTTACAGAATAAAATTATCAATATCAACAGTGACAAGGCAGCAGCACTAATTATTCAACGCGCCATACACGCAATCAAAGAAACTGCTCTAATCAATTACGTCACATACCACACCCCAGATAAGGCTACCTGGGCTGAACTTCATCAGCTTTACTTTTGTGCGTTGCAGCAAAACGCGCAGGAGTTACCCGTTAACGAAAACTTATCTGATGATGAAGAAAGCTCGGTAAATGCAATATATACACAAGCATTGTTGTTGGCATTAGCACATCCGCATCGCTTATGTAGCCAAGATATTATTAAAACAGATGCTTATTTACAAAAAATAGCCAAAGATGCTGAACTGAGTCCTATTGGTTTCATTGAAAGTAGTGTAGGGGTGTTTTTGATTGAGCTGGATGGTAATCAACCGCCACAAGCATATGCTAAAAAACGGGATGAACCCAACAGTGAAACCGACTTGCTATTACTGACAATTAAAGTTGCTAAGCGCATACACACTCACCTAAAACTATTGACGGATGGCATCTTGCCTAATGACGGTAGTCTACCTGAAAATGCTATAAGCAATCATGATGAAGACTTACTCCTGCATTTAATCAACCATTTTGGCAAATCACCATTGCGCGCCTTCACTAGAGCAAGAAAAAATGATGGCATGGAGCTTGGAATAGGCATTCATGACGCACACTATTTTGCCCCTAAAATAGGCAATGATTATAAAAACCTTGTGGTGAAAAGCGCGGCGGTAAAACCCTCCCGCTGGCAAATCTTAAACCAAAGCGCAGGCGGTTACGCGCTACGCAAATTCAACTCTTCACAAGTCTCTATGCAAGTAGGTGATGTTGCTGCCATTAAAAACAATGAAACACTGTCATGGGAAGTAGGCATTATTCGCTGGGCAAGTATTAATGAACTTGAACAACTTGATATTGGATTTGAGTTAATCTCACCAAAAGTGAAGGCCGTGATGACAAAATCCAAAAAAAATGCATCAGAATTTAAAGCATTGTCACTGCCAGAAATTAGTGCACTGAAGCAACAGGCCACCTTGATATTACCTAGAGGAAAGTTCACCTCTGGTGAGACCATTGAACTTATTGAGGATGATGTAAAAACAACAATATTGATTACCAAGTTAATTGAACGAAGCTCATCATTTGAGCGTTATCAATACAGCTTGATATAACAGCTGTGATATTGTTATACTGTCACATCAATATTATTCCAGATTAATTGGAACAAATTTAACTAAATAATCCATTAACAAACGAAAATGCTGTGCATTAAAAGCTTGTTGAATTCTGATTTAACCTATAATTTCAACCTTTGAGGTCCCCATGAGCGAACAAATTATTCATCTTAGCGATGCTAGTTTTGAAGAACAAGTACTACAATCACAATTACCAGTATTAGTTGACTACTGGGCAGAGTGGTGTGGTCCGTGCAAAATGATTGCACCTATTCTAGAAGACATCTCAAAAGAGTATGCTGACCGTTTAATTGTTGCTAAACTCAACATTGATGATAATCAACAAACACCGCCTAAATACGGTATTCGTGGTATCCCGACATTAATGCTATTTAAAAATGGCAATGTTGAAGCTACCAAGGTTGGCGCGTTATCCAAATCACAATTAATGGCTTTTATTGATAGCAATATTTAACAAACTTACACATCTGGCTTCCCAGCAAGTCAGATGTTCTTAATTTAACTAATCTGTTTTATTAATCATCCCATCTAGAGAGTCCCCTAATGCATCTATCCGACCTCAAACATTTACCTGTCACCAAATTGGTTGATATGGCTATTGAAGATAACATTGATAATGCTAGCCGCATGCGAAAGCAAGATCTTATATTCGCCATTCTCAAAAACAAAGCAAAACAGGGTGATAACATTTTTGGCGACGGCACTTTAGAAGTGCTACAAGATGGCTTTGGTTTTTTGCGCTCTCCAGACACGTCTTATCTCGCTGGGCCTGGTGATATTTATGTATCACCTTCGCAGATTCGCCGATTTAATTTACACACAGGTGATAGTATTCAGGGAGAAATCCGCACACCAAAAGACGGCGAGCGTTATTTTGCATTAGTAAAAGTGGATACCGTTAATGATGAAAAACCTGAGAATACCAAACATAAAATCCTATTTGAAAATCTGACACCTCTCTTCCCTACTGAGCCATTAACACTAGAGCGAGACATTAAAGGTGAAGAGAATGTAACAAGCCGTGTCATTGACATGATTGCGCCAATAGGAAAAGGCCAACGAGCGCTAATCGTTGCCAGTCCCAAAAGTGGTAAAACGGTAATGATGCAAAACATAGCACATGCCATAACAGCCAATCATCCAGATGTTGTGCTGATTGTACTACTGATTGATGAACGTCCAGAAGAGGTAACTGAAATGACACGCTCCGTTAAAGGTGAAGTGGTCGCTTCAACCTTTGATGAACCTGCTGCACGTCACTTACAAGTAGCTGAGATGGTACTGGAAAAAGCTAAACGACTGGTAGAGCATAAAAAAGATGTTGTTATCTTACTTGACTCAATTACCCGCTTAGCAAGGGCCTATAACACAGTAATACCATCCTCAGGTAAAGTGCTGACTGGCGGTGTGGATGCGAATGCACTACATAAACCAAAACGCTTTTTTGGTGCTGCCAGAAATGTGGAAGAAGGTGGCTCTCTGACTATTATTGCAACGGCCTTAGTTGATACAGGTTCGCGCATGGATGATGTCATTTACGAAGAGTTTAAAGGCACGGGCAATATGGAGATTCACTTAGATCGCCGCATGGCCGAAAAACGTATTTACCCAGCAATCAACGTTAGCAAATCAAGCACACGCCGTGAAGAGCTCCTCATTGATAAAGATGTTTTACAAAAAATATGGGTACTACGTAAGTTGCTTTACCCGATGGACGATTTGGAAGCAATGGAATTCTTACTTGATAAGATTAAAGCTACAAAAAACAATGCTGATTTCTTTGATAGTATGCGCCGTGGCGGATAATCTGATTAATTCGCAGCAAAAGGTTGTTTTTTTACTTGCCTCACAGCATAAAAAACAATAGAATGCTGAGTTCTCAAAATAAAGATTTAAGTTAGATGTTGATGTTGTAAACATCTGGCTCACATAAGATAAGGTTATATTATGAAAGATGGCATTCACCCTGAATACAGAGAAGTCGTGTTCCAAGACATTGGTGCAGACTTTAGCTTTCTAACACGTTCAACGATTGCAGCTAAAGATACGATTAAGTGGGAAGATGGTAAAGAGTACCCTTTGGTAAAAATCGAAGTATCATCAAAGTCACACCCGTTCTATACTGGTAAACAAATGATTCTTGATACCGCTGGTCGTGTTGATAAGTTCAAAAAGAAATATGGCATGTAATCAACAAACGTGCTTCACTAAAAAGGCAGCTAAGCTGCCTTTTTTTATGGGTTTTTTACATATGCGGCATTTCAAAATGCTAAAATCGGTTTTAAACAATATGAATGAGCTTTACACAACATATTATGCGGTTTGAATTGGACCATGACTGGCAAGGTAACATTTCGACACCTCGTGCCCGTATAGGTGAACGTGCTAAAACACGACTGCTTATCCTACTGTGTGCAATCTGGCTATTAATGGGGCTAATTGGACATCACCCATGGAAACCTTTTGAATCAGACGCGATCAGCACAATAAAAAATGTGATTGATACTGGTAATTTACTAGCACCTGTTTCTGCAAGTAACGATCAACTGTCAAGCCCCCCCTTATACTATTTAAGCGCAGCTTTAACATCACAAGCTCTGAGCAATATATTACCTGGACATGATGCTGCAAGAGTTGTAACTGGCTTATGGATGCTCATCACTTTACTGATGATTGGCATGACAGGCAGAGAACTTTGGGGCAAAGGATTTGGTCGACAAACATCATTCATTTTTATCAGTTCCATCGGCCTAGTCATCGCCGCCCATACACTCACACCTGAAGTGTCAGCTTTAACAGGTATCGCAACTGGCTTTTATGCACTAGCGCTTGCTAAAAGACGACCCTACAGAGCAAGTGCTTTTTTGAGTGCTGGCATGACGATAGCGTTTTTATCCAACGGCATCCTACCTTTTAGCATTTTAATACTCACCAGCCTAATATTGCCCTGCTTATTCAGTGATTGGCGTAACCGTAGTTATGGAAAGGTAATTGGTATTGCAATACTGATTGCAATTAGTATCAGCGTTTGCTGGATGTGGCTTTTCTATCAAGAAACACCTGCATTGTTTAACGCATGGTGGTCAAAATCTACGATGCTCGCCGATGAAAGTTTACATCTATATTTTGTAAACTTACTTCTGTGGTACGCGTGGCCCTCTTTACCGTTGGCTTTGTGGGCAATTTGGCGCTATCGCGCAGAGCTATTTCATGAGCGTAAATTCCAACTGAGTATTACTTTTTTCTGTGTTGCACTCTTATTACTCGGGATTTATGGTGAAAGCAAAGACATCTATGCCATGCCATTACTGGTTCCTTTAACAGCAGTTGCCGGAGGTAGCATAGAAACATTGAGACGCGGTGCAGCTGGCGCGCTTAACTGGTTTGGACTGATTCTATTTGGATTTTTAGGTTTTTTAATCTGGTTAGGCTGGGGCGCTATGATGTCAGGAAACCCTGCCAAGCTAAAAGAGCGTCTCATTTTCCTATCTGGATTAACAAAACTGGATTTTAGTATTATCAGTTTTAGCATAGCCTCTGCGATGACACTTATTTTCCTGTTCGCAGCTTTCCGCTCTAAACACTCTAACCGTTCTGCCGCTACTAATTGGGCGATTGGAATGACGTTTGTTTGGACGCTGCTAATGACCTTATGGCTACCGATGATTGATTCTGCACGAAGCTATGGCGATGCATTCATGAGTTTAAAAAAAGGACTTCCAACTCAATATACATGCATCAATAGTGAAAATGTAGGGAGTGCTCAACGCGATTTATTGTATTACTATGCAAACATAAAAACCTACCCTATACAAAGTGGTCAACATATCAATTGCGATTTGTTTTTAATTCAAGATGAACGTAAGCCCAAAAAAATCAATCTTGGTAACGAATGGCAGGAGATATGGGAAGGTAAGCGTATTAGCGAGCGTAAAGAATCATTTCGTCTATTTCAACAAACCCAATAAGCATATGGTTTGTTGGTTTTGCCACTAAGCGAGATGTTGCCGGATGGCATCAATCACTTTTGGGTGTAGACCATCACCCTGTCTTTCTCTAACATGCGTCACAATCGACTTTATCATGACAGAGTTCCAAAACTTATGCAAATGGCTTGCAATCTCTTTTTTTGCCTCTTCTTCATCGGGATTCGCTTCGAAAAAGTCCCCAATCTGATTGGCCATCTTAATTAGTTTTTCAATATCCATATTATTATTCCGTATACTCAACAATTCTATTCACATGCGTATAAGCAACAAACTGCTGTTCTCTCACAAACCCAAGCAGTGTAACGCCATACGCCTCAGCAATCCTGACTGCTAAGCCAGTTGGAGCTGATATAGCCGCCAATGTATCAAACCCAGCCATAATTATTTTTTGCACCATCTCATAGCTAGCACGACTGGTTGTCAGCACAAACCCACCTTGTACATTCGCTTTGCATAGTGCACCTAATAATTTATCTAGGGCATTATGTCTTCCAACATCTTCCCGTAGAAATTGGATGGCGCCAGTATCATCTGCCCATGCACACGCATGCGTTGCGCCCGTTTCCTTCTGCATCACCTGTTTGGCTTGTATATCATGATGCGCCCTAAAAACACTGTCAATATCAAGCGCATTTTGTCGTTTGCTATTGCCGTTGGCGGAAGCTGGTAAATGAAAGACTTGCGATAAGCTCTCCGTTCCACAAAGACCACAACCTGTTCTGCCAGCCATGCTACGTCTAAGTTCTTTTAATTGCATAAATCGCTCAGTGGCAATATTTAAGTGCAATTCAATGCCTTGCTCATGCTGCTTAACTTCAATATCATACAGCTCGCTTTTGTCCTGCAAAATGCTTTCAGTAATTGAAAAACCTACGGCAAAGTCTTCCAAATCTTGCGGACTCGCCAACATAACGGCATGCGAAACACCGTTATAAACCAATGCGATAGGCACTTCTTCAGCTAGTCGATCAGTAACGTTGCTGACATGCCTGTCTGCTTGCAACCGACTAACGTTGTATTGCCCAACTGCAAGTGGATTCTGTGCAAACCATTTTTTCATGAATACATTATTCAATCACTGCTGGTCTACTCGGCAACACACCTGTCAATTCAATTTGCTCTTTACTAAAGTCTTTATATTCTTTTTGCCATTCTGAAAGCTGATTGACTTTTGATACCTGCACAGCTGTCACTTTATACTCTGGGCAGTTTGTTGCCCAGTCGGAGTTATCAGTCGTAATAACATTGGCACCAGACTCTGGATGGTGGAAAGTCGTGTAAACAACACCAGGCTGAACGCGCTCTGTGATTTTGGCACGCAATACGGTTTGTCCAGATCGACTACTAATGCCAACCCAATCTCCATCTTGCACGCCTCGTTCCTCTGCATCATGCGGATGGATTTCAATTAAATCTTCTTTATGCCAAGCCACATTCGGCGTTCTTCTTGACTGTGCCCCTACATTATATTGTGTAAGAATTCGACCCGTTGTCAGTATCAGTGGGTATTTTGCGTTAACCTTTTCATCTGTTGGCACAAACTGTGTAATATAAAACTTACCTTTGCCACGTACAAACTCGTCAACATGCATGGTAGGTGTACCTGATGGTGCTTCATCATTACATGGCCACTGAATGCTACCCAATTCATCCAGTTTTTTAAAGCTAACACCCTTGAATGTGGGGGTAAGTGCAGCAATCTCATCCATAATGTCGCTCGCATGCTGATAACGCATTTCATAACCAAGCGCAGTAGATAACTTAGCTGTAATTTCCCAGTCTTCCATACCATTCTTAGGTGTCATGACACGGCGCACTGGTGAAATTCGACGTTCTGCGTTAGTAAAGGTACCATTTTTTTCCAAGAACGATGCACCTGGGAAAAACACATGTGCATACATGGCTGTTTCGTTTAAGAACAAATCTTGCACGATAACGCACTCCATACTTTCTAATGCATGGGTCACATGTTGGGTATCTGGGTCAGATTGCGCAATGTCTTCTCCCACACAATATAAAGCCTTAAAACTACCTTCGGCGGCCAAATC
>JBNLAC010000021.1:0-4132 GCA_050301935.1 Methylophilaceae bacterium
AGTAGTGGCATATTGCGGGCTTCTTTCCTGTCAAACCGCTACGTAGTTTGAGCGGGCTACAAGCCTTAAATTTAGCACTTTACTTGCCATTACTTATACAAAATGTTGTGCGTAGTTTTTTATTCCTTACATCCATAATCAACTACTAGATTAAGACCTCCAGCATTTCCAGAAGGCTAATCACTTTATCAGAAGTCCGTATCGATATTGCAAGGTTTGTTAATGTTGGGTTTGCATAGCTGCCAGTTGTAAATACAGAGCTACCAGCAATGAAAAGGTTCCTGATTCCATGCACTCGGCAATCTCTATCGACCACACCATCCTTCGGATCATCGCTCATGCGTGTAGTGCCAAGCATATGATGCAGCCCAGTGGATGACTTCATAACATCAGCCGTTATCTCTGGTGGCTGGAATCCACCAAGCTTAGTTTCGGTAAATACATCTTGTATAATCTTTTGTGCACGTTTGACACTATCGATGTCCTCTTCAGCGCAAATATAATGCAATTTTGTTTTGCGGCAGCCCAACGCGTCTTTCTCATCTGTTAATGTAATCCGATTTTCGGGATTAGGGCTTTGCTCTACAATGCCTAATAGTTCTAGACGATCATATTTACGCTGGTTGTTACTCACTCTTGACCAACCACCGCGACCCAACCCTAAAAATACAGGTATACCGTATCTAAACTTCTCATAAACAGCAATCATCAACCGCTTTCTACCACGCAAAATATTGCGTAGGTGTCTGGCTAGCGTCAGTGGCTCTCTGACTAAATTGTAGACATGCTTGACTAGCTCCATCGGAAAACGCCATGTGTAGATTTGGTGTGGCATCATTCTAAACACGTTCACACTGGTCATGGCATCGACATCATGCTGATTCCAAGTAGATGGAAACAACATCACCGCCACATTGCGTAATTTGTGTTTTTTTAATGTCTCTGGACTAAAGCTAATGCGCCCTAAAATGCTTGAGCCATCAACGTTTTGCATGTCATAAAAACCCAAATCATTGATGATGGATGGATCGTCTGGATAAAACAAACCAAAGGGTACTAAATTGTGATCCATATAATATCTGCCAACATTGTCATGTTGGTTACCAATACCTTTAGGGTGCGTTTTATTGGAGTTTAGAAGTAACCTTGGCGTTTGTAATGCATTTGATGTGATGATGAATTGCTTTGCTTTAAAGTATATTTCTTTACCATCAAACATACGTACTACCGCTGTTGTCACTTCCTCGCCATCTTCGCTGCACAGCAGTTCCACCACTGTTGCATGAAAATAAATGGTGACGTTCTTAGATGCCGCAATTTGCTCTGGAAACTCTTTGGTGAATTTTTTGGTGGGGCCAAAGGTAAAAACACTATTGTAAACCGCGTCCGTGTTGAATTTGATCGGCTGATTTTTGCCTCTTAGCCAATACTCAGCACCATAATCATAATGCCCTACACCACACACTTCGTGCACACGCTCGTAGTAAGGATCTAAATCGGCTTTTGTGATTGGCCATCCACTATATGGAATCTCATCTCGCTGTTCAAAATCAATTGCATCATAGGGTGTGTAGCGATAACCGTATTCATCATCAGTCATTTGTAGAATCCAGTTATTAGCTGTGCCACCTATCTGGCGCAAATGCATACTCTCTTGCGCCTCGTGTATATCACCGCTGATTTCACCCTGACTTAACATCTGCGTATCATGGTGATAGGCATGCCCACCACTTTCCAACAAGCTGACCGTATATTTAGTCTTTAAAAACTCTCTCGCTGCGGTCATACCTGCCGGCCCAGCTCCAATAATACAAACATCTGAAATAACCTCTACCCCATTTGGCAGCTTGGCCGCATCTTGCTTCATATTCACCCCTGAATAATATAATCAGCCATTCAAAATGGCATACTAGCTCAATTTATCATAATGATTTCTTATATATCAATAATGCAGCATAAATATTTTTTTATTAGCGATTTAATGATTGGTAAGACCTTATTTATTGTTAGATAATAGCTACATGTTAGAGAGCGAACCCCAGCCAAGAATCCTTTCTGTTAGCGAATTGAACCGTTTGGCACGTGAAATTCTGCAAGCCAACTTTCCTCTTTTTTGGGTATCAGGTGAAGTATCAAACTTTACACGCGCGGCGAGCGGACATTGGTACTTTTCATTAAAAGACAGCAGCGCGCAAGTGCGCTGTGTAATGTTTAAAGGCCGCAATAGCTACTCAGATTTTACGCCTAGAGAAGGTGACAAAATTGAAGCGAGAGCCACAGTAAGCCTGTATGAGGCGCGTGGCGAGTTTCAACTAACTATAGAATCAATCAGACAAGCTGGACTAGGCGACTTATTTGAGGCATTTGAACGGTTAAAAAACAAGCTGCAAATGGAAGGTTTATTTGATGCTTCGCTGAAGCAAAGCATCCCAACCCATCCTAAGTCTATTGGCATTGTGACCTCACCTGATGCTGCCGCATTAAGGGATGTATTAATAACACTCAATAGGCGCAACCCAAATATTAAAGTTATTATTTACCCTACCCCCGTACAAGGTAAAGGTGCGGCGGAACGTATAGCATCTGCGGTTCACATTGCTAATCAACGACATGAAGTGGATACGCTGATTATATGCAGAGGCGGAGGTAGTATAGAAGATTTATGGCAGTTTAATGAAGAAGTTGTCGCACGTGCTATTGCCGCTTGTACAATCCCTGTCATCAGCGGTGTGGGGCATGAAACCGACTTTACCATCTGTGATTTTACAGCGGATGTGCGAGCAGCTACACCAACGGCGGCGGCTGAAATTGCCTGTCAGGATATTAGCCATTTAGTGCAAAAACTAAAAGAATTTGCCCGTCAACTCGAACGACTATTTATAACCAATTTGCAGCAACGCTCACAGAAGTTAGACTTCCTTGCGCAGCGTTTAGTCTCACCAACGCAAAAACTAGCTATACAGATTGACTATATTAAGCAACTGCAAAATCGTTTAAATTACAGCATTAAGCATAAATTACAATTGGATAAACAATATTACAACCAACTGAAATCGAGCATTGAGCAACTAAGCCCACGCGCCGTGTTATCTAGGGGTTATGCTATTGTTTCAAGCAACCAAGAGCACATCACGGATGCTAACCAACTTGAAATAGGACAGTCCCTGCACATTCAATTGCATATTGGAGAAGTGGACGCTGCAGTAACAAAGAAATCATAACTTAGGACAATGGGCTGAATTTAAACATGAGTGAAACTAGCACACAGCACCCACATACCCCATCTCTTGCCCTTGCTGCGCTTGGCGTCGTTTTTGGTGATATTGGTACAAGCCCGCTGTATACCCTAAGAGAGGTCTTTTCTTCTAATCATCACCCTATCGCCCATACGGCCACTAATGTTTATGGCATTCTCTCGTTAATCACATGGTCACTTATCTTAATTGTATCCATTAAGTATATTGTCTTTATCATGCGTGCTGATAATAATGGCGAAGGCGGCATTATGTCGTTATTAGCACTAGCGAGCCGCCATGCAAAACAAAACTCCAGCAAACGTAAAAAAATCATGTTTTTGGGTATTTTAGGTGCATGCATGTTTTACGCTGATGGCATGATTACGCCTGCAATTTCAGTGCTATCTGCGGTAGAGGGGCTAGAAGTTGCTGCACCAAGTCTACATGAAGTGATCGTGCCAATTACGTTGCTTGTACTTTTTACATTATTTTTTGTACAGAGCCAAGGTACCGCATTGGTTGGTAAGTTGTTTGGTCCGGTTATGCTGTTGTGGTTTAGTACCCTAGCCGTTTTAGGCATGATTAATATTGCACATGATGTCACTATCTTAAATGCACTGAACCCTACTTATGCAATTCTTTTCTTCTGGAATACACCATGGCTCGCATTCGGCACATTAGGTGCAGTAGTATTAGCAGTTACTGGCGCTGAAGCACTTTATGCCGACATGGGCCACTTTGGTCGCTTTCCAATCAGGCTGGTCTGGTTTGGCTTGGTACTGCCCGCTCTACTACTGAATTACTTTGGTCAGGGTGCGATTATTTTGCACGACGCTGCTGCACTCAAAAATCCTTTCTATTATTTGGCACCCAAGTGGGCATTATTTCCGCTCATT
>JBNLAC010000021.1:4231-37354 GCA_050301935.1 Methylophilaceae bacterium
GGTCTTGCAACATTGGCTACAGTGATTGCATCACAAGCGGTCATTACAGGCGCTTTTTCAGTCTCGCGCCAGGCATTACAAATGGGATTTCTCCCACGGATGTATATCCAACACACTTCGGAAAGCACCGAGGGACAAATTTACATGCCACGTGTGAATTGGGGTTTGATGATTGCCACCATGTTGCTGGTTATCAGCTTCGGCAGCTCTGATGATTTAGCTGCAGCTTATGGCATTGCTGTTACAGGCGATATGATTATCACCAGCTTGCTGGCAGCTATCGTGTTTCATGAAATATGGAAGTGGAGTAAATTACGCACAGCCATCCTTATTAGTGTATTTTTAATCATAGATCTCACTTTTTTCAGTGCAAATGTACTAAAAATACCCGATGGCGGCTGGATCCCAATTATGATTGGTGTCATTATTTTTACATTGATGTTTACTTGGAAAACAGGTCGCTCTGTCCTCTATAGGCAACTTAAGCAAGAAGAAATTAAAGTTAATCCTTTTATTGAATCTCTAGATACAGATATGCTTAAACGGGTGGAAGGTACTGCCATCTTTCTAACGCCAAATGCTTACGGCATCCCTAGAGCAATGCTACACAATATCAAACACAATAAAGTACTGCATGAGCACAATGTCATCCTGACAGTTTGCTTTCTAGACTATCCGCATACCAGCCTAGATGAACGTGTTATTGTAGAAAAACTGCCAGAAGCTTTTTATCGTGTCACCATTAATTATGGTTTTATGGATGAACCAAATCTACCCAGAGACTTGCTATTATGCAAAGACCAAGGGTTAGATTTAGAACCTATGCAAACTTCATTCTTTATTGGTAAAGATATTTTAATCACAAGCAACCTGCCCGGCTTGTCGCTGTGGCGCAAAAAGATCTTCGTTGTATTATTCCGCTCAGCAGAAACGATTACCAATCAGTTAAAACTACCACCCAATCGAGTGGTGGAACTGGGTGCGCAGGTAAAATTTTAATTCATGCTTCAACCATTTTCTATTGTCATGCGTTAATATTATGCGTTGATTGACTCGAAACAAGGACGGCTTATGAAAAACATTTTTTCCATTATTATCGTTACGCTAACAATGTATCTGACGGGCTGCGCTACAACCACTAATAGCAGTGTTTCTGGTGTTAGTCGTTCTCAGTTCCTTCTTATGCCAGCTTCAACAGTCGATCAAATGTCTGCGCAGGCTTATACCGAAACACTGACCAAAGCTAAACAGCAATCTACGCTCAATGTAGATAAAGCGATGTATAACCGCGTTAATAATATCTCCCAAAGACTGATTGCTCAAGTTGGTGTCTTTAGAGAAGACGCAACGAAGTGGAATTGGGAAGTTAACGTAGAGAAAAACGACCAGTTGAATGCATACTGTATGCCAGGTGGAAAAATTATGGTTTTTTCTGGCTTGGTTGAAAAATTAAACGCAACAGATGATGAGTTAGCCGCTGTGATTGGCCATGAAATTGCGCATGCGTTGCGCGAGCACGGGCGCGAGAGAATGTCACAGGCTTATGTACAACAATTTGGCCTTCAAGCACTGGCAGCTATGGTAGGCGGAACAGCTGGCAGCGTGGCTGCGCAGGGTGCAGGATTAGGCTCCCAATTATTTTTTGCACTACCTAATGGTCGAGAACAAGAGCGCGAATCGGATAGAATTGGCTTGGAATTAGCCGCACGTGCCGGCTTCAACCCAAATGCTGCCGTTACACTTTGGCAAAAAATGAGTGCTAATAGTAATGGTGCACCACCTGAGTTTTTGAGTACTCACCCTGCAAGTGAAAATCGTATTGCTGATTTAAAAGCCCTTGTGCCTAAGGTTATGCCTCTATATAAGGCAGCAAAAAAATAAGTTAGATGATGATGTAAACCAAAACGCGCTCATGTAATTTTGGGCGCGTTTTTATGTTTTTGGGCGGAATCAAGGTTTAGGTTAAAATAGCGCCTTTGTTACAACACTTAATTATCATATCTGGAAACTCTTATGGACCCACGTCAAAGTATTATTGAAGCGGCTTTTGAAGATCGCGCTAACATTAACCCTGCAAATGCCTCAGCAGAACTGAAATCAACGGTCGAAAGTATCATGGCTGATCTAGATGCTGGCAAACTTCGCGTCGCCTCTAGAATAGGTGACAGCCAACAATGGGAAACACACCAATGGCTTAAGAAAACAGTTTTATTATCCTTCCGACTTGAAGATAACGTCTTGCTTGATGATGGCGTGACACGCTATTTTGATAAAGTACCTACAAAATTTGCTAATTACACAGAAGAAGACTTCAAAGCAGGCGGCTTCCGTGTAGTACCTAACGCAGTCGCCCGCCGTGGTTCATTTATTGGCAAAAACGCTGTATTGATGCCTTCATACGTGAATATTGGTGCCTATGTTGACGAAGGCACTATGGTTGACACTTGGGCAACAGTTGGCTCATGTGCACAAATAGGTAGAAACGTCCATTTATCTGGCGGTGTTGGTATTGGTGGTGTATTGGAACCGGTTCAAGCAGGCCCAACTATTATTGGTGATAATTGCTTTATAGGCGCGCGATCAGAGGTAGTTGAAGGCGTAGTAGTCGAAGACAACTGTGTAATTTCAATGGGCGTTTATATTGGACAAAGTACAAAAATTTATGACCGCGAGACTGGAGAAGTACATTATGGACGAGTACCCGCAGGCTCAGTTGTGGTATCAGGTAATCTACCGTCCAAAGATGGTAGCTACAGCCTATACTGTGCGGTTATCGTTAAAAAAGTCGATGCAAAAACACTTGGTAAAGTCGGTATTAATGAGTTGCTAAGAGGAATTTAACCTCTGAAGTAACATTTTAGAATAGACGCTTTTTCAGCGTCTATTTTTTTGTCAGCAACTCATCAATAGCGTTAACATTGGTGATTACAATCAACATTAATGAAACGTTTACAGAAATAATGAATTAAATAAAAAGTGTAATAAAAACAATATATTAAATAATTATCAGCCTTTATTTTACCTGGTGGCATATTAATTGCTTTGACTAACCCATGCAAAATTATTTATCTCTGCCATGCTGATTCACTACGACATTTTATTGCTTGTCGTATCCACTATTGCGGCCAGTGCTTCTATATTCATTAGTTTTGGCCTTGTGGAAAGACTCGCGCGCGCAGTACATAAGGTTAATGGATTAACACTAGTTTTAATGTCGGTTGCTCTTGGTATAGGGATTTTAGCCAACCATCTAATTATTCTATTAAGCGCAAACATTGGCGCGCCAACTGAAGCATCTTGGGCGCTCCTGAATGCTGGTTTGTTTGCAATCGGTATTGCGGTTGGTTTTATTTACTTGAGCATATTGCCTAACCCTAGCAGACTGAATATTTTTATAGGGGGCTTTATCAGCGGCTTATGTGACTTAGGCTTGTTTTATACAAGCCATGTAGCAATTAATGGCGTCGATAATGTTTACATGAATCCGCTAATCACAGTCGTTGCTACGATGGTTTCTATAGCAATTGTCACCATGAGCTTATTACTGTTCCAATGGATAAAGAATTATGCTGGATCACACCGTATAATCGCAAAGATTACCGCAGCGATCATGATCTCATTAGGTATTTTGTGTATTCACTTTGTATTCAACGCGGCATTTTCTGATCATTCGTCGACTACATTTAGTACGGCACAAAACATCACGCCCTCCAATTTCAAAATTACAGCAATTGCGATTGCGTTAGGGATGATTTGCCTTATTTTGATTGCATTTGTCTTGGTATTGCTACATGAGAAGCAAGGCAAAAAACTATTCAATTTTACTCTCTTCAGCTCAGAATCCACATTAACCAAAGCGGCGCAATATAGTTTAGAAGACAGTCTGACGAAACTGCCAAACCGCCGTGCATTTGATGCGCATTTGCAATCTGCAAAAAAACGAGCTGTACGTAGTGGACAATCTTTTGCACTAGCTTATATTGATCTAGATTACTTCAAACCAATTAATGATAATTATGGTCATCATGTCGGTGACAGTGTACTCAAAATAACCGCAGAGCGACTTAATCGAGCTGTGCGCGGATGTGACTTTGTCGCTCGTATTGGTGGAGATGAGTTTGTTGCTGTAATTGAAGAAATCGAGAATGAGGAAGATGTTATCCCGATTGCAGAACGCATTGTCAGCTCTATTAAAGAGGCTTACTTTATTGACCACCTGACAGTAGAGTTATCTTGCTCACTTGGTATTGCACTATACCCTAAAAATGGCGATGTAGATAAGCTAGTCGTCTGTGCAGATGCTGCAATGTACAAAGCCAAAGACCAAGGGAAAAACCAATTCCGCTTTTACGACAGTGAAATAGAAAATGCAAATGACTTGATGCTTAACATGCAAAGTGACCTATGCCTTGCAGTTGAAAATAATGAGTTTAGCTTAACTTATTTGCCAAAAATCGCCTGCAATACGCTTACCGCAATTGGTGCAGAAGCGTTGATTAGATGGCAGCATCCAACAAAAGGAGAAATCCTGCCTAATGATTTTTTACCTGCAGCAGAACACTTTGGATTAATTCAGGACATTAATAGCTGGGTCATTAATGAATGTTGCCAGATGCTGGCCGAAGCAAAGGATAATGGCTTGGATTTAAATGTATCCATCAATTTATCTAGTCAACAGTTTCAAGACCCTGCTTTAGTTAAAAAAATCACACAAAAACTTGAAGATTATCAACTGAGCCCTAGTAGCATCTCGTTTGAAATTAAAGAAACAATCGCGGTCAATAATCAAAAACAATTTAAATTATTATTGGATAAATTTAAATCAGCAGGTATTAAAGTTATTTTAGATGACTTTGGACTCTTGCCAATGAGTTTGACTTATTTACTCGACCTAAACATTGATGAAGTAAAAATTGACAAATCGTTTATTGCTACAGTGAACAATGACAAAGGCTCACATGCGCTGGTCGATGCAATATTCAAACTCACGCATGCTCTAGGATTTGAAGCAACGGCTGAGGGCATAGAAACAGAAGCACAGCAAGATACCATTATTGATTTAGGCTGCGACTATATGCAGGGTTATTTATTTTCCAAGCCTATTGGGAAAAATGCTTTGTTTGATTTATACCGCAAATTACAATTTAAGCAACTACAAATTGACTTTAACAAGCCTTTGCCTCGAATCAAAAAATCTTAATCTTTGTTATCCAAAACCTAGCTGTTAAAATGGGTTTTATTTATTCAATAGATAATTCCCATGAAACTTTACGGTATTCCTAACTGCAACACAGTCAAAAAAGCGCGCGCTTGGCTAGATGAACAGCAAATTGATTATATATTTCACGACTTTAAAAAAGCTGGTGTAGATCAAAATTTAGTCGACAACTGGCTATCACAACAGCCGTGGGAAAAACTTGTCAATCGATCTGGTATGACATGGCGTAAATTAGACGATGACACAAAAAATAATATTGTCGATAACAACAGTGCCGCTAAGCTAATGCTAGATAAAACCTCGGTAATCAAGCGCCCTATTCTTGAAAAGGATGGCAAAATACTTGCGCTTGGCTTTAAAGAAGAAACGTATAAAGAGCTATTAAAATGACAAAAACACTCGAATTAACGTTAGATCTACTATCACGTGAATCTATCACTCCTGATGACAAAGGTTGCCAAGATTTATTAATTGCCCGATTAGAGCCGCTCGGTTTTAAAGTCGAGCGGATGCGCTTTGGTGATGTTGACAACTTTTATGCTCGTAAAGGTACAGATGGACCAATGTTGGTTTTCGCGGGTCATACTGATGTCGTTCCCACTGGGCCGCTTGCACAATGGCATACACCACCATTTGAGCCAACTATCAAAGATGGCATGCTCTATGCACGCGGTGCTGCTGATATGAAAACCTCTTTGGCAGCTTTTATTACAAGCATAGAAGAATATATCGCTGAAAATCCTAACCACAAAGGCTCAATAGGTTTGCTGATCACTTCGGACGAAGAAGGCATTGCAATCAATGGCACGCTAAAAGTGGTAGAAGCGTTAAAAGCACGTGGAGAACGATTTGATTACTGTATTGTTGGAGAACCGACTAGCAATAAAGTGGTCGGCGATATGATTAAAAATGGCCGCCGTGGCTCACTTGGCGGCAATTTGACAGTTAAGGGCATACAAGGACATATCGCATACCCACATTTAGTCAAAAACCCCATCCATTTAGTGGCTCCCGCTATTAAAGACATGGTAGAAACCGTCTGGGATGAAGGCAATGATTATTTCCCTCCCACCAGTTGGCAAATCAGCAATATCAGCGGGGGTACTGGGGCAACAAATGTTGTTCCAGGTGAAGTGAATATTCTATTCAACTTCCGCTACTGCCCAGAATACGATGGTCAAGGCAGTACTGAAGCAAATCTAAAATCGCGCGTAATTGATATTCTTGATAAGCATGCACTTGAATATGGGATTGAATGGGAGCATAACCAAAGCTATATCACCCCTAAAGGTGCGCTATCCAGCGCCATTTCTAAAGCGATTCAGGCTAGTTACAATGTGAAGCCAGATCTCTCGACTACTGGTGGGACTTCAGATGGCCGCTTTATTGCAGATATCAGTGATGAGGTAGTAGAGTTTGGTCCTCTAAACAAAACCATTCATAAACTGAATGAATGTGTGGCTGTAGCTGATATTGAGCCACTAAAAGAAACCTACAAAAAAACAATGGAAATATTATTAGCATGATGAATGCAGACACATTAAGTAATGAGCTTTTAACGATTCGTGATTGGATACGTTATGCGGTCAGCCAATTCGAAGTGTCCGACATTTTCCATGGTCACGGTGCGGACAACAGCTACGATGAAGCCGTTTGGTTAATTATGAGCGGCTTACATTTACCAATGGATACGCTTGATAATTTTTTAGATGCTCGCATCTCGAGAGAGGAAGGCAAGCATTTAGCCTATCTCATTGAGCAACGAATTACCAAACACACGCCAACAGCCTATCTGTTGCGTGAGGCTTGGTTACATGACTATAAATTTTACGTTGATGAGCGAGTCATTATTCCTCGCTCTTTTATCGCAGAATTACTACTAGATGACAGTATAAGTCCATGGATTGAATTTCCTGAAATGATTCAGAGTGCTGCTGATATTTGTACTGGCAGTGGTTGTTTAGGTGTGTTACTTGCACATGCCTTTCCTAGTGCTGCGGTTGATGTCATTGATATTTCAAAAGATGCCATTGCGGTCTGTAACATCAACATTGCAAACTACGGTTTAGAAGCACAAGTGACAGCGATTGAATCTGATATGTTTACAGCCCTAACTGGTAAAACCTATGACATTATTATCAGCAACCCGCCATATGTTGATGCTTCAAGTATGGCTCAGCTACCTAAAGAATACCGAAACGAGCCACAACTAGCCTTAGGTAGTGGCACAGCAGGTTTAGATCATACACACACTATTTTGAAACAAGCTGCGAACTATTTAACTGATGATGGTATTCTGATTGTAGAAATAGGTCACAACCGAGAAGCGCTATTAGACGCCTACCCACACGTACCTTTTGTTTGGTTAGATACTAGTGGCGGCGACCAATTTGTGTTTTTGTTGACTAAAGCACAACTGAGTAGCATTCAAACAACATAGCGTATTAAATTAAGACCTAATACGGCGCTTTGCTGGCTTTCTATTGGGTGCCTTGCTAGCAACAGTATTAGATTTACGCGCCTTTACCACTTTTCCATCTGACTCTTTTTCTTTCGGTGGATGCGCCAATACGCTCCCTCTTCGTTTACGTACTTTGGGCGTAAATACAGCTGTTGCTTTATCTTTCTCGTGCTTACTTAATTGTTTATGAGGTGTGTTTGGCACATCCAATCCAGCCCACTCCATGAGCTCAACAACTTGCCTCGGCTCAAGCTTCAGCATAGTGCCACGCTTGACGCGAGACGGTAAGCATACTGGACCAAACCGTACACGCATTAATCTGCTCACAGGCAACTGAAACGCTTCAAATAAACGTCTTACCTCACGGTTACGACCTTCTTTTAACGTGACCTGATACCAATGATTAGCGCCCTCGCCACCCTGTGCAACAATCGAATCAAATGCTGCTGGACCGTCCTCCAACTCTATCCCCTGTGTCAGCATTTGCATTTGCTCCTCGGTCAGCTCACCAAAAACGCGCACAGCATATTCACGTTCAACTTCATAGCGCGGATGCATAAAGCGATTAGCCAGCTCTCCAGAAGTTGTAAAAATTAATAAACCAGAGGTGTTGATATCCAAACGTCCAATCGCAATCCATTTAGCACCTTTGATACGCGGCAGTTTATCAAACACACTGGCTCGCCCTTCTGGATCATCTGCACTGACGATTTCATCATCTGGCTTATGGTAGATTAATACTTGTGGTAGCTCAGGGTTAAATGGTAAGCGAACAGGACGGCTATCAACACGCACAACATCCTTTGCTGTAACCGCTGCGCCAACTTGTGCTATTTGCCCATTTACCGTTACACGTCCAGACTCAATAAGCTTTTCCATTTCACGGCGCGAGCCTAAGCCAGCTAATGCCAGTAATTTATGCAAACGCTGCGTTGGTGATTGTTCGCCATCAGGGCTAGCAGAAGAAATTACCTTTTCAGCTGGTACATTTGTTCTGTGATTTTGTGAATCTTTGGGTTTTTTAAAAGGACGTGCCATGAAACCTGCTTAAAATCGATAAGTTTGTGATTTTACAGCAAATAGCTTAGCTATCTAATGGAATTTCACTTTGGGTAAAATCTTCTATAGGTGGCAACTCTGCGAGTGACCTTAAATTCAGATCATCTAAAAAGTGTTTTGTGGTTGCATAGAGTGAAGGTCGGCCTGGCACTTCGCGTTGACCAACTACATCTATCCAATCACGTTCTATCAGCTGCCGCATAACATTTGGATTCACCGTCACACCACGTATTTGCTCTATATCACCTCTCGTGACTGGCTGGCGATAAGCAATAATCGCAAGTGTTTCCATCACAGCACGAGAATATTTTGGCTCTCGTTCTGGATTCATCCTTGCAATAAATGCACTGTATTCTGCTTTGGCCTGAAACCGATAACCAGAAGCCACTTGAACCAACTCTAAGGTTTTTTCTTCCCAGTCTTGTTTCAGTTCGTCGAGCAACATTCTAAGCGTTGCACGTTCCATTCGTCCTGCAAATAATTTCAGCATATCGTCTAGACTCAATGCTTGTCCAGCAGTCAGTAGTGCTGCTTCCAATATTTGCTTCATTTCTGTAATATTTTCAGGCTCTCTCATTCTGCACTGCTCGCTTGCAAATAAATAGTTGAAAATGCTGCTTGCTGGGTGATCTTTACCAAGCCTTCTTTAGCAAGTTCTAATATTGCTAAAAAATTAACCACTAACTTTGGCAAGCCCTCTGTTTTTAAATCAAATAGCTCAGAAAACTCACACATACCTTCAGTTTGTAATCGCCTCAACACCATACTCATATGCTCACGCACAGATAGTTCAGCACGGCCTAATTTATGATGTGAATTAAGTTTGGCTCGCTTGAGTACATTTTTCCATGCTTCAACCAATTCATCCATACTCACTTCTGGCGGTTTGATTTCAGCAATATGATGGTAGTAAGCATGGGCAACTTGTAATTCTTCACCAACTTTTGGCATTTCGTCCAAGTTACGCGCTGCAAGCTTGATGGCTTCATACTCCATCAAACGTCTTACCAGCTCTGCGCGCGGATCATCCTCTTCTTCAATCTCAGCAGGTTTTGGTAATAACATGCGTGACTTAATTTCAATCAACATCGCCGACATCAGTAAATAGTCTGCTGCAAGCTCTAGCTTGATTGCTTTCATCTTTTCAACGTACAGCATATATTGTGCTGTCAGTTCAGCCATCGGTATATTAAGGATATCTAAATTGTTCTTGCGGATGAGATAGAGCAATAAGTCTAATGGCCCTTCAAAAGACTCTAAATAGACCTCTAGTGCATCAGGTGGAATATATAAATCTTTAGGCAACTCATACAGTGCTTCGCCATTGATTTTAATGTCTGATGTGGTGATGAGCAAAAGAAACCTTTATTTATATTTTTTACAACAAACCACATCATATAGTATTTTATAAAAATGTAAAACACCAAATATGCTGATATTTTGAATCTGCTAATTAATACCTAGGTAAACCTGTGAACTGTATTAGTATAAATCTACTAACCGTAATCCAGACCCATCACATCACGTACATCACGCATCGTTTCACGCGCTATTTTGCGTGCTTTCTCGCAACCATCAGATACGATATTTTTAACCAAAGTTGGATCTTCAGCATACTGTGCTGCGCGTTCTTGTATTGGCTTTAACTCTTTGAGCACGCCATCAATTACTGGTTGCTTGCATTCAATGCAGCCAATGGAGCCTTGCTTACAACCCATTTGCACCCAGTCTTGAATGTTTTGGTCAGAATAAATCTCATGCAATTGCCAAACGGGGCATTTAGCAGGGTCACCCGGATCAGTTCTTCTGACTCGGGCTGGGTCGGTTGGCATCGTTTTGATTTTTTTCGTTACATCCTCAGGTGACTCACGCAATGAAATCGTATTATTGTACGATTTGGACATTTTTTGCCCATCTAAACCAGGCATCTTGGATGCTGGCGTCAGCTTGTACTCAGGCTCTATCAAGATAATTTTTCCGCCGCCTTCGAGATAGCCAAGCAGACGTTCTTTGTCGCCCATACTCATCCCTTGTTGTTCTTCAATCAATGCACGAGCAGACTCCAGCGCCTCTTCGTCACCACTTTCTTGATATGCAGTGCGTAACTCCTGGTATAGGCTACCGCGCTTGTTGCTTAATTTTTTGATAGCAGCTTCCGCTTTTTCTTCAAAACCGGCTTCTTTGCCGTAAATATGATTGAACCGACGTGCGATCTCACGTGTGAACTCAATATGCGGAATTTGATCTTCGCCAACAGGTACTTGCGTCGCCTTATACATCAAAATATCTGCACTTTGTAAAAGCGGATAACCTAAAAAGCCATAGGTGGATAAATCTTTGCTGGATAGTTTTTCTTGTTGATCTTTATAGGTTGGTACACGCTCTAACCAACTTAAAGGCGTAATCATGGAGAGCAAGGTGTGTAGCTCTGCATGCTCTGGCACTTTGGACTGAATAAAGACTGTTGCGCTGGCTGGGTCAACGCCTGCTGCCAGCCAGTCAATGACCATTTCCCACACACTTTCTTCGATTATTTCTGGCGTATCATAGTGGGTGGTGAGTGCATGCCAGTCTGCTACAAAGAAAAAACATTCATGCTCATGTTGTAGACGTAACCAGTTTTTGAGTACGCCGTTGTAATGTCCTAGATGTAAGCTACCTGTTGGGCGCATGCCCGATAAAACGCGTTCGACCGCCATGAATTAACCTAATGTGTAAATGTAATAAAAGATAACGTTATTATACAAAGAATGTTTAAGCAAATATGCCCAAAATTAATTGACCAAAAAAATTAATAATCGGCAAAATAATTCTGCCCAAAACACCCGTAAATAATAAAACAATCAAAATAATAAATCCGTACTGCTCTAGCCTGGATAACTTTACGGCAAGACTCATTGGCAATAAGCTCACGGCAATGCGCCCACCATCTAATGGCGGCAATGGCAGTAAATTGAGTACCATCAACACCAAGTTGATCATGATGCCAACTTTACTCATTTCTAACAAAAAATAGGCTGCGTAATCAGGCGCCATTTGGGCATATTTCAATACTAACACCCAAAATATCGCCATCACAAAATTGGAAGCGGGTCCAGCCGCAGCTACCCATAGCATATCTTTTTTCGGGTTGCGCAAGCCAGCGAAATTAACAGGGACTGGCTTAGCCCAGCCAAATAACACGCCTCCTAGCATTAAAGTCAAGGCTGGTAATAATATCGTACCGATTGGATCGATATGCTTGAGTGGGTTCAATGTGATACGCCCCATTCTCTCAGCGGTCAAATCGCCAAAATACTTCGCCGCATAACCATGTGACGCTTCGTGTACCGTAATCGCAAAAATGATGGGGATTGCCGAGACGGCTATTTTTTGTACTAAAGTGAGTTCCATTGTCGCTTTTCTATTTACAATCCAAATGGTGATGGGTCTGCGACCCCTGCTCTGATTAACTGGGGGGTGTCTGCCGTTAAATCAATAACCGTGGTCAATCCAATATGTTGTATCTCTGAATCAATCACTAAATCTAGTTGATGCTCAAAACGTTCTCTAATCTCCCACGCAATATTCATCGGCGTCTCATCGCCCGTAATGTGTAATGTCATGCTTAACATTGGTTCCCCAAGCTCATCCAAAATCGCCTGTACAACTGGGTGATCTGGCACGCGTATACCTACGGCATTGCGTTTAGGATGCTGCAATCGACGCGGGACCTCTCTTGTTGCATTCAATATAAATGAATATGCACCTGGCGTGTTAGCTTTTAATAAGCGAAACTGACTATTATCCACCTTTGCGTAAATAGCCAACTCACTCAAATTGCGGCAGATTAATGTAAATAATTGTTTATCGCTGACCTGCCGGATTTGCCGAATTTTATCCTGCGCGTCCTTAAACCCAAGCATACAACCAAGTGCATAACTAGAATCAGTGGGGTACGCGATTATGCCGCCCTCACGCAGAATTTCCGCAGTATGCTTGATAAGCCTTACCTGCGGGTTTTCGGTATGAATAACGAAATATTGCGCCATCTAAATTTAGTTAACTTTAATTATTAGCATTATTACGAAAAACCAAGTTAAAGTATCCTATTTTGATTTTTTCATGGAAATCATGTGGCTCCATTTTATACTCGGGCGCTCTATTATTAAAAACGCAAGCCAACTAATTAAAATACAGGTAACAATTGTCAACACTAGAGTAAGCGAGTCAGCGACAACACCAGCTGTTATAAGTCGATGTACTACCCAAGAAATTGCGCCTGTTAAGGGGTTATGTAAAAGGTAAAGGCTATAAGATATTAAACCAATAAACTGCACCCAAGAAAGTGTAAGCCAGTCACTCATTTTATCTTGGACGCCAGCATAGATGAGCAAAGCTGAAGTCATCGCTACAATGAATACAAAACCCGAACTAATCACAATGCTTGTCAAGACAATCAATGCTAAATAGGCTAGTGTAAAAGTTCGTATTTTCCCAGCATGTTGTGACGCCCAGTAAGACAACACACCAGCCAAAAAGCTATACCAGTGTTGAATGAAACCGCCTGGCCAGAATGTCTCAGAAGTCACTCCAAGCGGCCAAAGCAAAGCGATTATTGCCATTCCTGCAACCAGTTTTTGTCTTACATGCGTATATTCTCCAATCTTCGCAATATAATCAGCAACAAGAAACAGTATTGCAAAGACAATATAGAACTGCAGCTCGACACAAAGCGTCCAAAAAACAGTGTTGATATGCGGTACGGAAAAAACCTCTTGGAGGAAAAGCATGTGCAAAGCTATATTAGTCAAACTGAATGGCGGCAATTCTACTCCCAAGAAAACTGCTTTCACATAAATGAAAAATAGCGCAAATACAATGGCAAAATAGTACGGTGGTGCTAGCCTTATAAACCTTCTGGCAGTGAATTTGAAGGCTGAAGATAAGTTTATGTGGATGCTTTTGACCGTCAGCGCCATAACAAAACCACTAAGAACAAAAAACACGGCAACACCAAAATCACCATGCGTAAAAATGATTGCATACAATAAATCAGGAGTTAAAGCCTTAATCGACTCAATGTGCTTACCCTCTGATAAGTGAAATAAAACGACCCATAGCGCGGCAAGTCCACGTAGGCCATCCGCAAATGCAAGTCGCTTCTTACTTAGCGCTTGGTTTGTGTCAGGATGGCTAAATTGCTCTGATGGCGGATTCATTAAAGGTTATCCCAAATCTTTATAAAAAAGATTTTTCTTCCCAATCTTGCCATACAGGTATACAACGCGCTGGTAATTCTGAAATACATCCCATTTCCATATAGGATATTCCTGGTCCATGAAAATCCGACCCTAAAGATGCTTTTAAGCTGAAACGGTGTGCTATTGTCGCAAACTGTTCATATTGAGGAATGGTATGGCTACCAGTAACCACTTCAATTGCCTCTCCACCATATTTTCTGAATTCATGCATCAACAAATGCATATTAATGCGCCCTAAATCATACCTTCCTGGATGTGCAATCACAGCAATACCGCCTGCTTGCCTGATCAACGTAACTGCCTCTTCTAAACTCATCCACTGATGTTCTACAAAGCCAGGTTTGCCTTTGACTAGGTATTTTTTAAATACCGTTTTTACGTCTTTAACATGACCAGCTTCTACTAGAAATCTGGCAAAATGGCTGCGCGTGATGATACTGCTACCAGCGATTTCTTGCGCACCTTCAAAACTACCGTTAATGCCGATCTCCTCAAGACCCTCCGCCATTAATTTTGCACGATCCAATCTTCCCTGTCTGACAGCATCCAACGCTTGTTTTAATGGTTTGAAATTTGAATCAAATTTCAAACCCACGATATGCAGTGTCCGGTTTTTCCAGGTAACAGATATTTCGACGCCATTAACAAATGGCATACCTAGGTAGTTAGCGGTTTCTCTAGCCTCGCCCAACCCGCCAATATCATCATGATCGGTCAGCGCCAGCACTTTTACACCTTGCTTATGTGCATGCTTAACTAAATCCTCAGGGGAATATAATCCATCAGAAATGGTAGAATGGCAGTGTAAATCGATTGTTGCAGGCATCGCAGTGACAACTTTATTAGAATAAACGCGTCTTATTTTAACAAAATATGGCTTAACTTTATCGCTATATAGGCAGCACGAAGCTACAAAATTCGCACAATTGATTATTTTGGATAAAAACACGAAAGAAAGCATGAAAGTATTTTTTGATTTATTCCCAGTCATCTTGTTTTTTATAGGCTTTAAGCTCTATGACATATTTGTAGCCACTGCCATCGCAATCGGCGCTACACTTGCGCTGATTATTTACAGCAAAGTACGCAATGGAAAAGTAGAGAAAATGCTACTGATTAATGGCGCCATTATTTCAGTGCTTGGCGGCGTTACCTTGCTCCTGCATGACAAAACTTACATTATGTGGAAACCCACTGTGCTCTATTGGCTAATGGCTGCTATCCTGCTCATATCTAATCACTTTTTTAAAAAAAACCTGATTGAAAAAATGATGGGGAAAATGCTAAATCCACCGGCACAGATTTGGAGCAAACTGAATTTAATATGGGTTGGCTTTTTGGTTATCTTGGGTGTTTTAAACTTATATATTGCCTTCAATTACAGTGAGAATACTTGGGTTAATTTTAAATTGTTTGGTGTAACCTCAATGATGTTTGTATTTATGATTGCACAGACACTATTTCTCAAAGATTACCTAATTGAACCCAAAGAAGACCAAAAGGAATCCTAAAATGTGGTATGCCATTATTGGAGAGGATATATCAAACTCTCTAGAAAAACGATTGGAAGCACGCCCTGATCATATTGCAAGACTCACTGCACTGAAAAATGAAGGCCGTCTACTACTTGCAGGACCGTTTCCAGCTATAGACGCCCAAGATCCAGGTCAGGCTGGCTTTTCAGGCAGTTTAATCGTAGCTGAGTTTGATGATATTGAGGCAGCGAAACAATGGGCTGAAGCAGACCCATATGTATCTGCTGGCGTCTATCAACAAGTTACCGTGAAACCTTTTCGCAAAACACTACCCTAAGTCATTATGCAAATGATTGATGTCATCAAAAACCGACTTGCTTCGCTAGAGCCAACTGCAATAGAGATTGAAGATGACAGCGCTGCACATGCAGGCCATAAAGGAAATATGGGCGGTGGTCACTTCAACATCAAGATAACAAGCTCGCATTTTTCACAAAAATCGCAGATAATGCGTCATCGTTTGATTTATCAGGCACTTGGTGATTTAATTCCACAACAAATTCATGCGATTAGTATTATTGCTATTGCGCCAAATGACCCTATATCAAGATAAATATTTAAAAAATTCAGGGGAATTTTTTATTAACTAAGGAAGCTCATGAGTATGAACAAAGTATTATTAGCCCTAGCAGCAGTCTCTATCATTACACTTTCGCCATTGGCCGCTGCAGCTGATGCCGCTGCTACGGTCAACGGAAAGCCAATTAAACAATCTTGGGTAGATTTCATCATGAAAGATGCTGAGGACAGAGGTCAAAAAGGTGAAGGCTTAAAAAACGCGGTCATCAATGAGCTGATTGGTTCTGAGTTAGCTTATCAAGAGGCTGAAAAGAAAGGCTTTGATAAAAAAGCAGACATTTTGACAGCTGCTGAAATCGGTAAGCGCAAACTGATTGTGAATGCCTTTTTAGCGGATTATATGGATAAAAACCCGGTTTCAGACGCAGACACCAAGGCAGCTTATGATCAATACAAAAAAGAGCTAGGTGACACGGAATATAAAGCACAGCATATTTTAGTTAAAACGGAAGATGAAGCAAAAGACTTACTGAGCCAAATTAAAAAAGGCGCTGATTTTGACAAATTGGCTAAAGAAAAATCATTAGACCCAGGTTCAAAAACCAAGGGTGGTGATTTAGGCTGGTTTTCCCCAGCAGGCATGGTTGAGCCATTTAGCGATGCCGTTAAGGGGCTTAAAAAAGGTGGTATGACTGATGCGCCAATACAAACCAAGTTTGGCTGGCATATTATTAAACTGAATGACACACGTGCTACACAAGTACCTCCTTACGAAAAAGCAAAAGAAGGCTTAAAGCGCACATTACAGCAACGCAAACTGGAACAACTAATGTTGAGCTTGAAGGATAAGGCAAAAATAGTAGTGCCAGGCGTTACCGATAAAAAGTAATTTTTATGCTTGATTAAGGCTTGCAATTTGCAAGCCTTTTTAATGCCTAGCGGATAGACAAGCGTTTAAAAAACATGTAATAATAAGAACCATTCTTATTCTCAACAATCAAACTCGTTATGCGACTGCTCAATAATCTAAAATCTGGTGACTTTGCGACTATCAGTGGCTTCAATGCAATACATACCGAGCCATCATTACTGCAGCGTTTGGTTGCACTTGGGTTCAGAGCAGGCAAACAAATTAAAGTCATGCGTAAAGCAAGCTTTAATGGCCCAATGCATGTCAGAATTGGCAGTACTGACATCATTCTTAGAGAGTCTGAAGCTAAACTGATTCAGATTTCAAGTTAACTTCACCCTTTCAGCTTAGATTGTACTTATTAAATTAAATGAAAAGAATTGCCTTATTGGGCATGCCAAATACAGGCAAGTCCACGCTATTTAACCGTCTATCTGGCGCCTCTGCCAGAGTAGGCAACTGGCCAGGTATTACCGTTGACCTAATGAGTGCAAAAATTCTAACAGGTGGTCATATTGCTGAACTTGTCGACTTACCTGGCTTGTATGATTTGCATGGCTTTTCTGATGATGAACAAGTCGTTCGGCACTTCCTAAGCAATAATGAGATAGACTTAGCCTGCATTGTAGTTAATTCCACACAAATTGAGCGACAGCTTTCTTTGGCATTACAAATTCGCAGCTTAGAAATTCCAGCAATTCTGCTGCTTAATATGCAGGATGAATCGAAGCGTGCTGGAGTCACTATTGATGTTGAAAAGATGGCTCAGATAATTCAAATGCCAGTTGTGCAGATTAGTGCAAAGTATGCTGAAGGCTGGGCTCAGATGCTTCATACAATAGCGGAAACGATTGAAAACAACACCAAAAAAGTAAGCGCAAAGGAAGTGGCAAGCCGTTTAGAAGTTGATACGCAAATCGAATCAGAAATGCAGTCAATCGTACAAGAAACAGTCCAAATCCCGACGACACTCAACAATCAAACAACAGACAATATTGACAAGGTATTGCTTCACCCATGGTTCGGGTTACCTATATTTGTAGTCGCTATTTTTTTGCTGTTTCAATTTATTTTTACGGTTGGCGCACCGCTGCAAGATGCTATGGCTTGGCTATTTGATCAGACCAGATCTACCTTACTAGAACCATTACTTACCACAGTACCCGTTTGGCTAAACGGTTTATTGCTCGATGGGATTTACAACGGCGTCAGCACAGTTGCGGCTTTTGTCCCCATTATTGTACTTTTTTTCCTTGTGATGAGCATGGTAGAAGACAGTGGCTATTTGTCGCGAGCTGCATTCCTGATGGATGCATTGATGGCCAAACTTGGGCTTGATGGCCGTGGCTTTGTAATGGTACTCATGGGCTTTGGTTGCAACGTGCCAGCACTAATGGGCACTCGAGTGATGCGCTCTCGTGGTATGCGCTTATTAACTATGCTAACGATTCCATTATCGCTCTGCTCAGCGCGGTTACAAATATTTATCTTTATGATTGCCATTCTATTCAAACCCAGCCAAGCGGCATGGGTAATGTTCTCTCTTTACATGATGAGTTTATTCACCATCTTTTTGACTGCTCTAATTTTTAAAGGCCGCTTCAAGAACAATGAGCCATTTATTCTAGAATTACCACCCTATCGCTTCCCAACTGCACGTCAGATATGGTTAAGAGGTTGGCAAGAAGTTAAGCACTTCTTGGTGCGCGCTACTAAATTTATCGTGTTAGGTGTAGTGATGGTTTGGTTGCTAACAAACTTTCCTAGTAATGTGCCTGCTGCAAGCGCACAAACCTATGCAGGACAAATCGGTACTTTCTTCGCGCCAGTATTAAATCCAATTGGAATTGATACACAATTGGCGATTGCACTCATTTTTGGCTTTGTAGCAAAAGAGATTGTTGTAGGTTCCTTAGCCGTCATCTATGGTCTACAAGGTGATGCATTGATGGCTCAAATGGCACAAAACTTAGACTGGGTACAAGGGATGAGTTTTATGCTGTTTAGCTTGATTTATACCCCATGCTTATCAACCATTGCCACTCTCAAAACCGAATCTAAAAGTACTGGCTTTATGTGGCTATCAATACTATGGTCATTATTTCTGGCGTGGATAATTAGCTTTATATTTTATCAAGGCGCAAGAGCACTCGGCTTTTAACTCTAATCAACATTTAAATCTCCATCACTAGTAAATTTCCATAACTAGTGCGAGGACTGTGTTGTTACTGAGGCGTAATGTATACGCTTACGACATATTGTAGATTTGTTATGATATAAAAATCACTTATCGTAATAGGCGAAATTTATAGACTAATGGAAATATTTAAAGCCGCATCTATTTTATTTATTCTTCTAAATCCTTTTTTAATGAGCGTCTATCTCATTAACTTAATAAGAGAGTTGCCGAAAAGTGACTTTACAAAAGTTGTCATTCGAGCGCACATCATCAGTTTTGTCGCTTTTGCTATTTTTGCGATTTCAGGCGAAAGTATTTTTGAAAATGTCTTTAAGGTGCATTTTGCTTCCTTTCTGATTTTCGGTGGCATTGTTTTTCTGATGATTGGCATTAAAGCTGTTTTCTCAGGTCAAATTTCATTACTTGAAACACGAGGTGACCCTGAACACATTGCAGGGGCAATTGCTATGCCATTTATGATTGCGCCAGGCACGCTAAGTGCCAGTGTATTAATCGGCTCATCATTACCCAGAAACACTGCTATTTTGGCAATTGCCATAGCGGTTCTCGGCTCTCTGGTCTCGTTGATACTATTTAAAATTATTCACGATCCATTGAAAAAAAGTAACGAGCGCCTTCTTAATCGTTATGTGGAAATCATTGGTCGAGTCGTCGCTGTTTTTACAGGGACTTATGCAATCGAAATGATAGCCAATGGAATTCGTTTATTACCAAAATAACTATGCAAATAATTTCAGCAAACTGCACTATGACAGCATAGATAATTTTTAATGAGCAGGTAGCGGCTTTCTGTTAAAATACCAGATTGAAATTTAACTTTATTCTCAACGCCTTTCATGTCAAATCAAGCGTACTTTTTAAGCCTTAGAGGCAGCCCTGCACTCTCTCAATTTCGCCTAGATAAGCTATACGATTCGCTCAAAACTTCGGCACCAAGCATTCAGCATATCTATGCAGAATTTGTGCATTTTAGTTTTGCTCAAGCTGAACTGAATCATATAGAACAAGACACCCTGACACAGATTCTGACCTATGGCCCAAGTAGTCAAACCGAGTCACCTACAGGTACTTTGTTTTTGGTGATTCCACGCATCGGCACCATCTCGCCATGGGCATCACGCGCCACAGATATTGCTAAAAATTGCGGCCTTAAGACACTACTCAGACTAGAGCGTGGCGTCGCCTACTATGTAACAACTAAAGATAATCAACCACTATCAGCAGCAGAGAGAACGGCTTTAACAACTGCTATTCATGACAGAATGACAGAAACAGTCGTGGCATCACTACAAGATGCAGAAAAGCTCTACCATCATGCAGACCCAAAACCTTTAAGTACCATTGATCTATTGCAAGGTGGTAAGGGTGCATTAGAGGCAGCAAACAATGAACTCGGTTTAGCACTTTCGCCAGATGAAGTGGATTATTTAGTCGACAACTACATCAAAATGGGACGGAACCCGACCGATGTAGAACTAATGATGTTCGCGCAAGCCAATTCAGAGCACTGCCGCCATAAAATTTTCAATGCTGATTGGATTATTGATGGCGAGCAACAAGAAATCTCGCTTTTTGGCATGATACGCAACACCCATAGACTAAACCCTGGCCATACAGTCGTCGCATATTCCGATAACTCCTCTATCATTGCTGGACAAAAAACAAAACGCTTTTATCCATCAAAAGATCAGAGTTACCATTATGTAGAAGATGATATGCACTACTTAATGAAAGTAGAAACGCACAATCATCCAACCGCCATTTCACCATTTGCTGGCGCAGCAACTGGCTCAGGTGGTGAAATTCGAGACGAGGGTGCTACTGGGATAGGTTCCAAACCAAAAGCTGGGTTAACTGGATTTACAGTTTCCAATCTAAACATACCTGACTTTAAACAACCATGGGAAAAAAACTATGGAAAGCCTGGTCGCATTGCAAGTCCATTACAAATCATGATTGATGGGCCGCTTGGTGGCGCCAGCTATAACAACGAGTTCGGCCGCCCTAACATAGCTGGCTATTTCCGTACCTTTGAATTAGAAACTGTCGACAGCAAAGGCAATGCAGAGGTTAGAGGTTACCACAAGCCTATTATGCTGGCTGGCGGTGTTGGTAATATTTCAGATAGCCACTCACACAAAGACAAGATTCCGGCAGGAGCAGCATTGATCCAATTGGGAGGCCCTGCCATGCTCATTGGTTTAGGTGGTGGTGCCGCCTCGAGCATGGATACGGGAGCAAATACTGAAAACTTGGACTTTGATTCTGTACAACGTGGTAACCCAGAGTTACAACGGCGCGCACAAGAAGTGATAGACCGTTGCTGGCAAATGGGCGATCAAAATCCAATTATTAGCATTCATGATGTTGGCGCTGGTGGTATATCGAATGCCTTCCCCGAACTGGTTAATGATGCTGAAGTCGGCGCTATTTTTCAATTGCGCGACGTGCATAATGAAGAACCTGGCATGAGCCCACGAGAGCTATGGAGTAATGAAGCGCAAGAACGCTATGTGCTAGCAGTTAAACAAGAAGACTTACCATTATTTGAATCGCTGTGTGCACGTGAAAGATGCCCATTCGCAGTGGTTGGAGTAGCAACCGAGGAGCGTCACTTAACTGTTCAAGATAGTCATTTCAACAATAAGCCAGTCGACATGGATTTGTCTGTGTTACTGGGTAAACCGCCAAAAATGACGCGTGATGTTAAAACCATTCACAAAGAGCTACCTGATTTTGACACCCATAACATCAACTTAACGGAAGCCGTGGAACGGGTGCTAAGACTACCTGGCGTGGCTGATAAAACATTCTTGATTACGATTGGTGACCGTTCGATTACAGGTCTTATTGCGCGAGATCAAATGGTTGGGCCGTGGCAGATTCCAGTTGCTGATGTTGCGGTTACGACGGCAGGTTATCAAACATACCAAGGTGAGGCATTTGCAATAGGCGAGCGTGCGCCAATCGCACTGATTGATGCACCTGCTTCTGGTCGCATGGCTATAGCTGAAGCCATAACAAATATTGCTGCTAGCGCCATTAGTGATATTAGCAATCTAAAACTTTCTGCTAACTGGATGGCACCAGCTGGGCATGAGGGTGAAGATGCTGCACTTTTCAATACCGTTAAAGCCGTTGGCATGGATCTATGCCCTGCACTTGGCATTAGCATCCCCGTTGGTAAAGACTCCATGAGCATGAAGACGGTTTGGGAAGAAAGTAGTCAGAAAAAGGCTGTGACCTCACCTATTTCATTGGTTGTGACCGCTTTTGCAAATACCACGGATGCACGCAAAACCTTAACACCTCAGCTCAGAACGGACTTAGGTGAAACCGAATTAATCCTGATTGATCTAGGTAATGGTAAAAATCGCATGGGTGGCTCCTCACTAGCCCAAGTATATGGGCAGCTAGGTAATCACGCACCAGATGTTGATAACCCAGACCAATTAAAGGCTTTTTTTGCACAAATTCAAGCCTTGAATGCGCAAGGTAAAATTCTGGCTTATCACGACCGAAGCGATGGCGGTTTAATGGCTACACTTTGTGAAATGACATTTGCTGGTCATTGTGGACTCAATGCTGATCTTTCTGCGCTCCATGGCGATATCGTCAGTATTTTGTTTAATGAAGAGCTGGGAGCAGTGATACAAGTCAGACGTGAAGAGACAGCAACTATTTTAGCAACATTAAATGATACGCTCTGTAATTGTGCGCATCGTATCGGAGCGGTTACCAACTTAAACAGCATTGAAGTCAAAAAAGTTGATGCCGTCTTCCAGCAAACGCGAATTGCATTACATCGCATCTGGTCTGAAACAACCTTCCATATGCAAAAGCTACGCGACAACCCAATTTGCGCACAACAGGAATATGACCGAATCCTGAATGATGATGATAAAGGTATACACCCACGCTTAACATTTGATATGAATAAAAACCCAGCAGCACCCTATATCAGTAAAGGATTGAGACCCAATATGGCCATCTTGCGTGAGCAAGGGGTAAATGGTCAAACAGAAATGGCGGCTGCGTTTGACCGGGCTGGCTTTAATAGTGTTGATGTTCATATGAGCGATATTATTAAGGGCAGTACCACGCTGAAAGATTTCGCAGGCTTGGTCGCATGTGGTGGCTTTTCATATGGTGATGTGCTTGGTGCAGGTGAGGGTTGGGCAAAATCTATTTTATTCAATGCGCGTGCTCGCGATGAGTTTAGTGCTTTCTTTGCTCGTTCTGATGTATTTGCATTAGGTGTATGCAATGGCTGCCAGATGATGAGCAATTTGCATAGCATCATACCAGGAACTGAGCATTGGCCACACTTTGTTCGCAATAAGTCTGAACAATTTGAAGCTCGTTTTACAATGGTTGAAATTTTAGAGTCCCCTTCTATCTTTTTCCAAGGTATGGTTGGCAGCCAAATACCAATTGCTGTAGCACACGGAGAAGGATTTACGGAATTTACTGATGCAAAAGCTGTCAATGTAGTGTTAGATAAGCAGTTGGCTACTGTTCGTTATATTGACAATGCGTCAACGCCAACAGAGACATACCCGTTTAACCCTAATGGATCTCCTCAGGGATTAACAGGTTTTACCACTAAGGATGGACGTTTTAGTATTATGATGCCTCATCCAGAGCGGGTTTTTAGAACCGTTCAACATTCATGGCACCCAGATGAATGGCAGGAAGACGGACCATGGATGAGAATGTTCCGTAATGCAAGAGCGTTTGTTGGATAGTATTTTTATAATAATTTTAGTTTGGAGAATAAAACATGCAATGGATTAAAACCGCCTTACTGGCATTGATATTATGCGCATCATTTAATGCAGCAGCACTTACAGATGATGAAGAAGCTGTATGGCGAGATGCAGTTACCGAGGGAAATATCAAAACAGTACAAAAATTTGTAAATGCTGATGCCAAGGTTGTTAACGAAAAGATATTCGGTTGGAGTCCGCTACAAATGGCTGTCAATGCGCACCAAGTTGATGTGGTGAAATATCTCATCTCTAAAGGCGCTGAGCTCGACTATATCCACCCAACAGCGCAGCACACAGCATTTCACCTAGCAGCATTAAGCGGTGATACCCGTCTTACATCTTTATTGGCGAAAAGCGGCGCTGATGTGAACATTAAATTACGCAACAACCTTTCTTTAATCCAGTACTATCGTGACGAAAACAACACAGAGATGATGGAACACTTAACCAGTCTAGGTGTTAAAGATGATGGCTGCAAAGGTGAGTACTGCTAAACTCTCAAGCACTGGTAATAAAAGCTCGTTTATGGTTAGAATGGTGTTTTAATCACAACAGACAGGATTAAAACACCATGCGCCTCAGAGCGAGCAACACCGGATTACCCCTCTTTTACTTAAGGTGTTTTTGTCTTCTTACGTTGCTTCTAGTTAGTGAAGCATCAATTTCTGCAGAAGTTAATCAAATAGAAGCCATTCATACGCGCACGCTTGCAGCATCATGTGCCGCTTGCCACGGCACGAATGGCAATAGTCATAGCACGACGCCAGTTCTAGCTGGCCTTGATGCTACCTATTTTTCTAATCAAATGTTGGCTTTTAAAAATGGGGGGCGAGCCAGCACGGTTATGCACCACCATGCTAAAGGCTTAACCGATAATGAAATAATGCAACTAGCAGATTATTTTTCTGTGCAAAAACGTATTTCAAATCCTCCTGCTGTTTCGCAACCATTGAAGGCAAAACATGAGTAAACCTATCAAGCAACCTATTGATCGCCGCTCATTTATTAAAACTGCTGGGGTTGGTGCGGTAAGTTTATTAATAGCCAACAAGACTTGGGCCAGAGCCAACAAACCGCCAATTGGCCATGTCGTCATCCTTGGTGGGGGTTATGCTGGCACAACTGCAGCAAAGTATATCCGCCTCTGGAGTGGAAATAACATAGCCGTTACTGTTATTGAAAAACAAGCTCAGTTTGTTTCATGCCCACTAAGTAATTTGGTGCTAGGTGGCAGTAAAAATATTAACGATTTAACTTTTGGCTACGAAATTGTGCAAAAGAACCATGGCATTAATTGGGTTCAAGATGAAGTTACAGCCATCAACACTGACAACAAAAAAGTCATCATGAAACGCGGCGAAATTGGTTATGATCGTCTCATCGTTGCGCCAGGCGTTGATTTCAATTATGAAGATTTACCTCAGCTAGCCTCTACAACAGCACAGCAAGCAATTCCCCATGCTTGGAAGGCTGGATGGCAAACCGTTAACCTTCATAAGCAATTATCCGCCATGCCAGATGGTGGTGTATTTGTACTAACTGTACCTAAAGTGCCTTACCGCTGCCCACCGGGACCTTACGAACGCGCCTGTCAGGTTGCCAGTTTTTTTAAGAAGCATAAACCAAGAAGCAAAGTGATTATTCTTGATGCGAACCCTGATATTGTGTCAAAAAAGAGCTTGTTCATGAAAGCATGGGCAGATGAATATGCGGGTATGATTGATTATCGACCAAACAACCTCATTATTGATGTTGATGTTGCCTCAAAAACTGTCACAACCGACTTTGAAACTGTAAAGGCTGATGTGCTCAACATCATCCCTCCCCAGCGCGCTGGTAAACCAGCGCAAATGGCAAATTTAACCGAACCTGATTACCCCTGGTGTGAAGTGGATTTTCTAAGCTATGAGTCAAAACGTGTGCCAATGATTCATATTATTGGCGACAGTGTTGCAGCTGGACTGCCCAAGTCAGCCCACATGGCTACATCCCAAGCCAGAGTTTGCGCCAGCGCAATAGTTGAAATGATGCATGGGAGAACACCAGACCCTTTCCCTGTATTTGCCAACACTTGTTATAGTTTTGTCGATGACAAACAAGCCATACATGTCGCTAACGTTTACCGCTATGATGCTGGAAAAAAAATTATGATTTCTGCTGATGGCGGTGGTGTCTCGGCAAAACCTTCATTGCAAGAAGGTCAGTATGCTAATGCCTGGGCAATCAATATTTGGTCTGACGTATTAACGTAATAACATTAAGATAAACAGGTTAAATATGTTCGAAGTGATGATATATAAAATAAAAAGCTATTTTAGTTTAGCCATCTGTAGCGTAATGCCATCAATGAGTTGTGCAGCTGAAACACCCGAAGCACTCAACCTGCAGTTACCACCAGGATTTGAGGCAACCATTTATGCGCAACTTGACGTTCTGCCACGCATGATGGCTTTTGGCCAAGATGGAAATTTGTACGTTACATCCGCCAAATCAAACAGCGTCATCATGTTAGAGGATGCAAATGATGATGGTATTGCAGAGAATAAAACAATTATTTCAAGTGAGCTTAATGCGCCAAATGGCCTAACATTTTCAGGTGATAAATTGCTCATTGCCAATCAAAACGGTATTGTTTCTTTAGAGAAAAATGGAGATAAGTGGTCAAAACCAACGCCATTGATTAGCAAATTAGCTACTGGTGGTCATACCTTGAAAACAGTCAAAATTGGACCAGATAGTCACTTATATCTAAATGTTGGATCAAGTTGCAATGTCTGCAACGAAAGTGACCCGACACGTGCCACTATTTTACGATATACCATCGAAGGTAACCCTGCTGGTGCATTAGCAGTAGTTGGTAGGCATACTACCCTACCCCCTATTTGGGCAAAAGGGCTTCGTAACAGCCAAGGCTTTGCCTGGCATCCAGAAACAAAGGAGATGTTTGCAACCAATAATGGCGCAGATATGCGCTCTGACAAAAAAAATGGTGCTATCAATGACGAACTACCACCTGAACACATTAATCTCATTAAACAAGGTGAGCATTACGGATGGCCACATTGCTGGGCTAATGCCGAGATGCCTGGAACGATGACAACAGACCCTAACTTTCCTGGCTCAGCAGATTTTTGCGAGAAAGCAACAGCACCTGCAATCACACTCACTTCTCATTCAACACCTATCGGCATTACTTTTTTAAATAAAAGTCACTTTCCTAGTGAATTTAAAGACGATGCGATTGTCGCATTACATGGTTCCTGGAATAGAGAAGAACTGAGTGGCTATAAGCTTGTAAGGCTGATATTCGAAAATGGCAAGCCGTTAGAAGCCGTAGATTTTGCTACTGGCTGGTTAAAGGACAATAAAGCTTGGGGTCGCCCTGTTGATGTTGCAGTAGGGCCTGATGGGGCACTCTATGTCACGGATGACAGAACGGCATTTATCTACCGCATATTTTATAAAAAACAATAGAAACTGAAAGAAAACAAAATGACGAAATTGATGTGTAAAATAATTTTACTGGTTTTTGGTATGTCATCAATTGCACATGCGGCGCCAGATAAACTATCTGGCAATGTTTCAGTGCATATCGCAAAAACACACTATCTGCACCCGGTACTTTTATTGCACCCCTATTTAAATGTCTGGCATATGAAGGGGCCACTTGCAGAAAAGGCAGCCTTGGCATCAATGCAGTCACATTTTTCTCAAGTAACTGAGTGTGAAGATGATAGCAGTGCGGATGTTGTCGTATTGCTAGAGCCTCACATGTTCTACAACGCGCAGCTGCAAGTATATCATGCGGAATATATCGCCCGAGTTTATACCAATGATGGTGAGCCAGTCACACGAATAAAAAAACAAGCTCAACAGCTTGGGCCTATCACCATCTCACCAGATTATTATATGGAAAAGGCCTATACCAAAGCTATTGATAAAGTCATTTCTGAATTAGTGAGCGATCAAGCGTTTTTAGACACCTTAAATAAAAATAAACCGATAGATGCTGGCAAGCTGTGCAAAAAATTGGACCTTTTGCCACTAGACAAACTCTATTACTAATAACCCATAAGACGTTAGAGACATGAAAAAAATCATTATCATCTTGGTACTCTTTAATACCGCTTTGGTGCAGGCAAAGTCGCTTTACTCAGAGACCATTACCAATCTTTTAACGCCAGAGTCTGTGATACAAGCAAAAAATGGCGATATATTCGTCTCTGAGATTAATGAGTTTGGTAAAGATGGCGATGGTCGAATCAGTAAAATTGATCAAAATGGCAAAGTGACCATATTCGCTAATGGAATGGATGACCCTAAAGGGTTAGCTATGATCGGCAATAAACTTTACGTTGCTGATAAAACGCGTATTTTGGAAGTAACCAGCAATGGTAACTGGCAAGTGTATGCTGCTGAGTCCACATTTCCATTTACACCTCAGTTCTTAAATGACTTGGTTGCTGATCAATATGGTAATTTATTTGTAAGCGACAGTGGTGATCTAAAATCTGGTGGTGCCATCTATAAAATTGCGCGAGACGGTGTTGTGAGCGTCATAGTTGATGGTAGCAACCCGAGTGTCAAGGCGCCTAATGGATTGCTGATTGAGGATCGCAAGCATTTGTTAACCGTTGATTTTGCCACGGGCATTCTCTATCGCGTGAATACTGCTACAAGTAAAATGACAAAATTAGCAGATGGATTTGGTGGTGGTGATGGCATCATCAAAACACCAAAAGGAACAATTTATATTAGTGACTGGAAAAACGGGAATATATACTTAGCTGCTGACGGCAAAGCTCAGACTGTGAAAGGTGGGTTCAATAGTCCCGCTGATATTGCCATAACACAAGACCAAGAGCATATTCTGATTCCTGTGATGAAAGCTGGAACACTTGAGTTTATGTCAGTAAAATAGCCGATTTTCGGGCATCAAACTTGTCAAAGAACACCTGTTATCTAGAGCCAATCGATTTACGTGTAAGCGCTCTCAATTGGTTGGCTGTAAGAAATCCGCAGCAAAAAGTTGATGGAGTCACTCGGCTGCAACAAGCATTCTTAGCGAATCAAATTGCGCTAGATGTTTCAGCAATACTCACAGAAGACTCTATAGGCAATAAACCCATTCCAGGGCGTCCAGAGAAACCAGACCTAGTGTCCCCAAAAAATGTCAAGAAACGTGCTATGCACACAGTTGAGGGTCGCGCTGCACTTATACACGCACTCACACATATCGAATTTAATGCGATTAATCTGGCACTTGATGCTATTTGGCGTTTCAATAATATGCCCACTCAATATTACATTGACTGGTTGAAAGTAGCAGCGGAGGAAGCCTATCACTTCACCTTATTGAATGAACATCTAAAAACAATAGGATATGAATACGGTGATTTCTCTGGACATGATTCCCTATGGGAAATGGTTGCAAAAACAAAGGAAGACGTACTCGCCCGCATGGCATTAGTGCCCAGAACTATGGAAGCACGTGGCTTAGATGCTACGCCAGCACTACGCAATAAAATTGCACAAGCAGGTGATCAGGCAGCAGCAGAAATTCTGGATATTATTTTACGAGATGAAGTGGGTCACGTTGCCATTGGCAATACCTGGTTCAACTGGCTATGTGAACAAAGAAAGCTAGACCCCATTGCCACATTTGATGCGCTGCGCCTGAAATACAAGGCACCTCAATTACGGCCACCATTTAACATGGAAGCCAGAAGAAAAGCTGGCTTTAGCGAAGAAGAGCTAAACCTTTTAGCTAATAAATGAACTAAGCAGTCAGCAAATATGCCACACCATCTAAGCCTACATAATTCAATGCATATGTTGCTTTTTTCTGTACGATAGGCTTAGCATGGTATGCAATACCAATACCAGCAGCAGACATCATTTTTAAATCATTGGCGCCATCGCCTATGGCAATTGTCTGCTCAGGTTTTAATCCCAGTTGATCGCGCAACTGCATCAACTCATTGGCTTTTCGCTCTGCATCAACAATATCACCCAATACCCTGCCTGTTAATTGACCGTCAATGATCTCTAGCGTATTCGATACAGCATAATCTAAACCCAATGTCTCTTTGACATATTGTGCAAAAAAAGTAAATCCACCTGAAACCACCATCGTTTTAATCTGGTGCTGTTTGCATGTTGCAATCCAAGCTTCTACACCTGGGTTAAACTTGAGTCGTTCATCAATCACTTTTTGTAGTGCATTTTCGTCTAGTCCCCTAAGCAGAGCCACTCGTTTTTTTAAACTTGCTGCAAAGTCCAACTCTCCACGCATTGCTGCCTCAGTAATTTCTGCAACTTGCGGCTTAATGTCCATCATGTCAGCAATCTCATCAATACATTCAATTGCTATCAAAGTAGAATCCATGTCCATCACGCACAACCCATATCGGCTTAGCCGCTGTGAATCAGGAACTAGAGCAAAATCAATCTTTTGTTCAGCACAAAACCTTTCTACCGCATCATCATCTAAAGATTGAATGGGAAGGTAGTAAGCAAACTCTCCAATTTGCATAAATTGTTTATTTTGACCGATTAAACGATGGATATGAGTAAGATGAGCCACTGTAATTGCGCGACCTTGAACAACTAAACGCATGAATTGAACTAACTAAAATGAAAAGCAAATTATAGCAGTTCACAACATCGCCCGCTTTATTGTAATTAAAGCTATTTTTCAAGCTCTGCTTGCTTGGTTAATTTCTGTATTGAATGCTATTATTTTTTGACTTCTAACATGAAAGTTTACGAATGAAAGATACAAACACGAATATGTCATGGCTTAATCTGCCTAATCTTCCTATACCGATTAAAGCACTCTTTGCAGGCTATCTGCTGGTCATTGGTATAGGTCTATGCATGGCTGGTTTACAAATTATGCTTACGCATGGTATGGCAGATGGAAAGCTCGGCTTGTCCATCAATGATATCGTCTACAGCTACTACGGAGATCGATCAGGCAGTACTTTGGCAACTAAACTGAATGGTTCAATGCAAGACAAAGCACCTGTTGATGTGCGTCAGGATATTATTAAGTGGGCTGAAGCTGGTGCCCCTGAAGCACAATGGGATACGCATTACAAAGCAGTATTTGCAAAACACTGTACGGTTTGTCATAGCCAAATTCCAGGTATCCCAGACTTCACAAAATATGAGGAAGTGCAAGGTGTTGCCGCCACTGATCAGGGTGCAACCATTAGTGGTTTAACCCGCGTTTCACACATTCACTTGTTTGGAATTAGCTTTATTTTCTTCTTTATGGGCTTTATTTTTAGCTTTGCGGTGAATATCCCAAAACGCAGAAAAATGATTATTATTGCTATTCCATTTGCATTTTTAATTATTGATATTTTATCTTGGTGGTTAACCAAGTTAAGTCCTCACTTTGCATGGTTTACTATTATTGGTGGTATTGGTTACAGCCTTGCTTCAGCTTACATGTGGTTTACTAGTATGTTTCAAATGTTTCTTTATGCAGATAAAGGCAAACGTTATGGCAATGCTTGGGAACTAGACTTGTAGATATTTATAAATTGATAAAAAGCCGCAATTGATTGCGGCTTTTTGTTTTACTAGCCTCAAGCTTAGTTTTGCGAGAAAATACGATATTAAAACAATCAATCATCAAACCTACCCAATACAATGAATTTACACGAATACCAATCAAAACAATTGCTGCAACAATATGGCATTGCTATTCCCACAGGCGAAGTCGTGCAATCTGAAGAAGCGGCAGCCGCTGCAACAAAACAAATAGAAGGTGATGCATGGGTCATTAAAGCCCAAATACATGCGGGTGGCCGCGGTAAAGCTGGCGGAGTTAAAATCGTTCATTCAGCCACTGAGGCACAATCTACAGCTGGCAGTATGTTAGGTAAGCACTTGATTACTTACCAGAATGCACCAGATGGGCAACCAGTACACCGTGTATTGGTAGAACAAACTTTACCTATTGAACGCGAGCTGTATTTATCCATGTTGGTCGATCGATCGTTAGATAGGATTGTGATGGTTGCTTCATCAGCTGGTGGCATGGATATTGAAGAAATCGCAGCGACAGAGCCAGAAAAAATTCTGCAAGAAGTGTGTGATCCGCTTAATGGCTTAGTTGCTTTTCAGGCAAGAAATATCGCCTTTGCGCTAGGGCTTGCTGGTAACCAAATCGCAGAATTTACTAAACTAGCTAAAGGGTTATATCAACTATTTATAGAAAACGATCTGGCACTGCTGGAAATCAACCCATTGGTGGTAACCAAAGATGGTCACTTAGTTGCTTTAGATTGCAAAATGACGGTGGATGGGAATGCGCTTTATAGGCAAAAAACACTAGCCGGTTTACGTGACTGGTCACAAGATGATGAAAAAGAAGCTGAAGCGCATCATTCAGGACTTAACTATATCGCACTAAATGGCAACATAGGTTGCATGGTGAATGGCGCAGGACTCGCAATGGCGACTATGGACCTTATCAAACTACATGGTGGTACTCCAGCAAACTTTTTAGATGTAGGTGGTGGAGCAACAGCGGAAACCGTCACCAAAGCATTTAAGATTATTTTGGCTGATCAAAACGTTAAAGCTATTTTAGTCAATATTTTTGGCGGCATTATGCGCTGCGACATTATTGCAACAGGCATTATCTCTGCAGTAAAAGAGGTTGAAATGACTATTCCTGTTGTCGTCCGTTTAGAAGGTACAAACGTTGAATTAGGTAAACAAATGTTACGAGAAAGTGGTTTAAATATTATCTCTGCCGAGAACTTAACAGATGCTGCTGAACAAGTAGTGAAGGCGGTAGCATGAGCATTTTAGTCAATAAAAACACTAAAGTATTATGCCAAGGCTTTACAGGAAAGCAAGGCACTTTCCATTCTGAACAAGCCATTGTTTATGGCACACAAATGGTTGGTGGTATCACCCCTGGAAAAGGCGGACAAGAGCATTTAGGCTTACCCGTCTTCAATACTGTGCGTGAAGCAGTGCGTGAAACCCAAGCAACAGCCAGTGTAATTTACGTCCCACCCCCGTATGCGGCAGACTCTATTCTAGAGGCGAGTGATGCTGGTATTGAATTAGTCGTCTGTATTACAGAAGGAATCCCTGTACTGGATATGATTAAAGTGCGTACGGCACTGGATGCAAATGGTACCAAATTAATTGGCCCTAACTGCCCCGGCATTATTACA
>JBNLAC010000022.1:0-37353 GCA_050301935.1 Methylophilaceae bacterium
TGATGATCAACCGCTCATTGATGCTATTGTAGGCAGCATGGCCATTAAACCCAAAGGGCATGATTTTGACTTGCGGCGTGCAGCACCAGCTGTTGTTCGCTTTATGTCACATACTGGAGGTTAAGTGGAGGCTCAAATGCCAAAACTTTCCGCTATCATTTTATCGGGCGGTCGAGCAACACGCATGAGGGGCTTGGACAAAGGCTTAGTTCAATTACAAAACAAACCACTGGTGCAACATGTTATTGAGCGTATAGCGCCACAAGTTGATGAAATTCTGATTAATGCAAATCGCGAAATCCAGCAATATAAAAGGTTTGACCTACCCATATTGCAAGATGATGATCCTGACTATATTGGACCGTTGGCCGGGTTTAGCTTAGGTCTGGCACATTGTAAATACGATTACTTATTAACCACGCCTTGCGACTCACCCCTGCTACCAAAAGATTTGGCCAATCGGCTGATGAGTTCGTTAATCAAAAAAACGGCCGAAATAGCGGTTGCCAAAAGCGATGGTAACGCCCATCCGGTCATTTCACTAATGAATAAATCTGTATTGTCTTCCCTATTAGCCTATATACGTAGCGGTGGACGCAAAGTGAGTACTTGGCAAAAAAGTCTACGTTACATCGAGGTGGAATTTGATGATTGTAGTGAAGCATTCATCAATCTAAATACATTTGAAGAACTAAACACTTTAGACTTAAAATTGAGCAATGACTAAAATACCTGTTTTAGGCATCATTGCGGCAGGCAGTAATGCAGGGAAAACGACTCTCATTAAACAGTTAATTCCAGCCTTCGCTGCGCAAGGGATGCGTGTATCTGTGATTAAGCATGCGCACCACAAGTTTGATATTGACCATCCTGGTAAGGACAGCTATAGCATTCGTGAAGCTGGTGCTGTACAAACATTAATTGCTTCTGGTAAACGCTGGGCTCTTATGACTGAGATGCAGCGTACTCCAGATGATTGCTCAGAAGCAAATTTACAGTCTCTACTAACGCAACTGAACGAAGCATATGCTGATTTGATCTTAGTCGAAGGCTTCAAAGAAGAGTCGATTCCGAAAATTGAAATTTACCGCCCAAGCTTAGGTTTGCCCTTGCTAGCAGAGCTTGATGCAAATATCATTGCTGTAGCCTGTGACGAGGAGATTAAGTGCACAAAACCACAATTAGCGCTCAACAACCCAATCGCAGTTTGTGAATTTATTATGCAGTGGATAAAGAAAATACATGACTGATATCACCTTACCTAAGCTTGCCGCTAACCCGAGTTGCATGGACGACTATGACCCTAATGCAATGTCTGTGGATCAGGCACGTAATTTTATTCAACAATTTTTAACCCCCGTTACAGAAACCGAAACGCTACCGATTAGAGAAAGCATAGGCCGTATCCTTGCTGAAGATATCACTTCACCATGTAATGTTCCTAATCATAACAACAGTGCTATGGATGGATTCGCTTTCAAACATGCACCGGGTATAAAACTGATCAAGATTATTGGTAATGCATACGCAGGCAAGCCATTTCAGGGCACTGTTAAAGCCAGCGAATGTGTCAAAATCATGACTGGTGCTGTTATCCCTGATGGAGTGGATACGGTCGTTATGAAAGAAAAAACAGTTAACAAAGGGGAGTATATTAGTCTACTTGATCAACCAGAACGTGGGAGCAACATCCGTTTAGCAGGTGAAGATTTGCAACAAGGACAAGCTGTCCTTTCAAAAGGCCATCAAATAAAAGCTGCTGATATTGGGTTAATTGCATCGCTAGGTATTGCAGAGGCAACCGTATATCGCCAACTAAAAGTTGCCTTCTTCAGCACTGGTGATGAATTAGTCAGTGTTGGTAAACCGCTGCAGGAAGGGCAAATATATGACAGCAATCGCTACACAATTTATGGCATGTTAAGCCGCTTCAAACTCATCAAAACAGATCTCGGCGCAATTCCTGATCAGCCCGAACTACTGGAGAATACGTTACTTAAAGCAGCGAAGGAATATGATGTCATTATCACCAGCGGTGGTGTATCTGTGGGTGATGCCGACTATATGAAAATGCTACTACAAAAACATGGGCAAATACTGTTTTGGAAAATCAATATGAAGCCTGGTAGGCCACTTGCATATGGTAAAGTAGAAAATGCACATTTCTTTGGTTTACCTGGAAACCCCGTTTCAACCATGGTCACATTCTATCAATTTGTGCAACAAGCGCTCCTACGACTAATGGGTGGCGCTCCTAAACCAACACCAACATTCCAAGTTGAATGCACTGAGCCCATTAAAAAATCAAAAGGTCGCGTCGAATTCCAGCGTGGTATGTTGTTTGAGGAAAATGGTAAATGGAAGGTTAAACCTTTGTTACATCAAGGCTCTGGTATTTTGAGTAGCATGAGTAATGCCAACTGCTTTATTGTATTATCAGAAGAACTTTCTCACTGCGACATTGGCACATTAGTTGATGTTCAACCATTTGAGGGCATTATTTAACATAACCCATACGTTATGGCTTTATATAACCATAATTGGGAGTTAACAAATCTTATCGAGCCATAGTATAATCAAAGGCTTACCTTTTAAATTAGCACACCTTTGGACATAACGATTAACAGTAATAAGTTGGATGGGAATGGCATTATCTGGGCAGTGATTGCTTCGATGTTATTGCATATTTTTCTTGCTGTTTATATCCCGAACTTTGACTTTTCAAAGCCAGAAGAAAAACGGCAGGTGTTAAAAATTGAATTGCAGCAGCCAACACCCCCAGCGCCGCCGGCACCAATTGTTGAGCCTTTGCCACCGCCCATTGATATTCCAGAACCACCAAAGCCAGAGCCCGTTAAAAAGAAACCAAAGCCTGTCATTAAGCCCAAACCTATTAAAAAAGAAGCACCTGCGCCAATTGAAGAGCCTGAGTTTGTGCCACCACCAGTGGTAGAAAATATCATCGCCGCGCAGCCAACTATTGAAAAAGAGCCCGAGGTGGTTATACCACAGCCACCACCTCCGATTGAACCACCTCCACCGCAACAACCAACGCAAGCGGATATAGACAGCGCATTAAATGCCTACGGAAGCACATTAGGTAGGGCCATCGCTAAGCATAAGTCTTATCCCAAGATTGCACAAAGACGCGGTTGGCAAGGTACAGCATTATTAGATTTAAAAATAGATAGTGACGGAAACGTTTTATCAGCAGTTGTGCGCGAAAGCAGTGGCTATGATGCATTAGATAATCAGGCATTAAAAATGGTAGAAAAGGCAGCACCCTTCCCTGCACCACCCAAAGCTTTACAAGGACGTACATTTAATATCACGGTTCCAGTAAGCTTTAAATTAGCTAATGGTTAAATTAACCCACCGCACCCCAAAAACAAGAACACTACGCGACTTGTTACTAGGTCATGAACTCATTTTTATTTCATTGATCCTATTAGCTGTAATGGGTGGAATTTTAGGCATTCACCTATGGGATAGGTCAGCACAAGAGTCCCAACGAATCCACTCTCTCATTCAGGAGATACAACAAACACGCGGCGATTTGTACCGTCAAATGAAAGAGTTGTTTGACGCGTTTTTGTTAGATGAAAGCAAAGCAAAAGAAGAGTATAAAGATTATACAAAATCTATTTTGATGCATTTCCAGAACCTTGAGAGACTATCAATTGGAAATGAGGAGAAGAAGGCGATTTCCGATTTAAAAGAAAACTATATGGCTTTCGCTACTAATGCGCCAGACATGTTTCTACAATACCAAACCAGTCCGACAGCAGAGTCGCGTAAGACACTCTATCATGATATGGAAACAGGTATATTCAGTCGCTACGAAACAGTATCAAAACGAGCAGAGAATCTACTAGCACTTAAACAAAATGAGTTAAAAGAGCGTCTACAAGATGCCAAACGAATTTCAATGATTATATTAATCATCCCCATTCTTTTAGCCGGCTTACTACTAATACTTTCGCGTACATTATTGAAAAGAGCAATTGTCAATCCAATCAATGCAATGATGAAAGCAACAAGAGAAATCAGTCAAGGCAACTTGCAACACAAAGTGCCAGATGCCGGTGCCGAGGAGCTTTCTATTTTATCGAAGGAAATCAACAAAATGGCTGATGATTTAGCCGAGAGCCAAGAGGCGTTGATTAGAACTGAAAAGCAAGCTGCTTTAGGCTTACTTGTTCCTATGCTTGCTCATAACATCAGAAATCCTCTAGCGAGTATTAGAGCCACAGCACAAATCATAGAAGTCCCGAAAGATGACAAAGAAACACAAGAGTCTATTAAAGGCATCATGAGTACAGTAGATAGACTAGAACGCTGGACAACGTCACTATTAGCCTATTTACACCCGCTTAAACCTGCGCTTAGTGCAGTACCTATAGATAATATTATTAAAAGTGCGCTCATCCCACTTGAACAAAAATTACAAGAAAAGAATATATCCGTTATTAAAAAAATTAATACCAATAAGCAACTAATTTGGACGGATGAGCACTTATTAGAACAAGTTTTTTATAATCTAATCCTCAATGCGGTTGAGGCATCTATACAAAATAGTAAAGTTGAAATCACTGCTGTAATCATTGACCAGTTTCTGGAAATTACAATATGTGATGAGGCTAATGGAATGCCATTTAAACCTGAACCGGGTGCTCTTAGCCCAGGAAAGTCCACAAAACGATTTGGTACTGGTCTAGGCATACCATTTGCGTTTAAAGCCTGCGAAGTATTAAATGGAGAGATTTCGTTTCACCCCGCTAATCCAAAAGGGACAATGATAAAAATCAGGCTTCCACAACCTAGCTAGTTAATATACAACGGACGATTATGATTTATTGCAGTAAACGACTTTTCTTTGAATTATGCTTGCTTTAATGACTAATTTTTACAACAATAGAACTTAATAGGATAAGTAAATTATGCAAAACAAAAACGTTCCTGAGTTTGAACTACCCGCAACTGGTGGCAGCACCTTTAAACTATCTGATTACATTGGTAAAAACTTAATCATTTACTTTTACCCTAAAGACTCGACACCTGGTTGTACGACAGAAGGAACAGACTTCAGAGATGCCTACGCAGCTTTTCAAGCAGCTAACACTGAAATATTTGGCATTTCTCGCGATTCCATTAAATCACATGAAAATTTCAAAGCTAAATTCAACTTCCCATTTGAATTACTCTCCGATACTGAAGAAATAGCTTGTAAACTCTTTGACGTCATCAAAATGAAAAATATGTATGGCAAACAAGTACGAGGCATTGAGCGAAGTACCTTTGTCATTGATAAAAATGGCGTCTTAATTAGAGAATGGAGAAAAGTGAAGGTAAAAGATCATGTGGGAGAAGTACTCGCTTTCATTCAGTCACTTTAACCAACGAAACCTCCTATTTTAAAGAAGACCCATGGTAAAAAATAACATACCCCGCCCCAAACTCTTTGTACTAGACACCAATGTATTAATGCACGACCCTTCTTCACTATTCAGGTTTGAAGAACACGATATTTTTCTGCCCATGGTGACACTGGAAGAACTAGATAATAACAAAAAAGGACTGACTGAAGTTGCACGCAATGCCAGGCAAGCGAGTCGCTACTTGGAAGAAATTGTCGGTGCCGATTTAGTCAATTTAGAAGAAGGCTGCCCACTCGCGATACAAGGTAACAAACATGTTACAGGCAAACTATTTTTGCAAACCAACCAGATTACGACAGAATTACCTGGTTTAGCAGGCAATAAAGCAGACAATCAAATTATTAGCGTCGTATTAAATTTACATAAATTCTATACTGATCGTGAAGTCGTTTTAGTTAGCAAGGATATCAATATCCGCATTAAAGCCAGAGCGATGGGGCTGGCAGCTGAGGATTACTTTAATGACAAAGTACTGGAAGATACTGACTTACTATACACCGGCTGCAAGGGGTTGCCACAAGATTTTTGGGAAAATCACAGCAAAGACATGGAGTCATGGCAAGAGTCTGGCAATATGTTCTATCGTATTACAGGACCGTTAGTCAGTAGTTTTATCGTAAACGAGTTTGTCTATTATGATTTTGAGAAACCGTTTCACGCTATCGTTCGCAAGATTGAAGACAATAGCGCTGTTCTAGAAGTGATTCAAGACCACTCTCAACCTAAACATAATGTCTGGGGAATCACAGCGCGTAACCGTGAACAAAACTTTGCCTTAAACTTACTCATGGATCCGCAAGTAGACTTTGTTACCTTGTTAGGCCAAGCGGGTACAGGTAAAACGCTATTGACTCTTGCCGCCGCATTGACACAAACCCTCGATAAAAAACTTTATTCAGAAATCATCATGACGCGTGTCACCGTTCCTGTAGGCGAAGACATCGGCTTTCTACCTGGAACGGAAGAGGAAAAAATGGCGCCATGGATGGGCGCCTTGGAAGACAATCTTGACGTCCTCAATAAAACTGATGAAGATGCTGGCGAATGGGGCCGCGCAGCGACACAAGACTTGATTCGTACCCGCATCAAAGTGAAGTCACTTAACTTTATGCGTGGCCGAACCTTTTTACATAAATTCCTGATTATTGACGAAGCACAAAACTTAACACCAAAACAAATGAAGACCTTGATTACCAGAGCAGGTCCAGGTACCAAAGTAGTCTGTCTTGGTAATATTGAGCAAATTGATACACCTTACCTTACAGAAGGCAGCTCTGGATTGACTTATGTTGTTGATCGATTCAAAGGTTGGGTACACAATGGACATATGACCCTAATACGGGGTGAACGATCAAGACTAGCAGACTTTGCTGCAGAAGCACTATAAAAAAATAGCAACTATAATGAACGATGACAAAAAGGCTTCATAACCATGCAAGCACGTAAGATGGCTAGGAAGTTCTATATCATCCTTATTGCCCAATTTTTATCTGCGCTTGCTGATAATGCGCTTCTCTTCGCAGCCATAGCTCTCCTTGCTTCTATTAGCGCCCCAGATTGGCATACCCCCTTACTACAACAGTTTTTTGTCATCTCCTATATCCTACTAGCACCATTTGTTGGCTCAATTGCTGACGCTTTCCCCAAGGGTAGCGTAATGTTCTTTTCTAATCTCATTAAAGTCTTTGGCTGTGGCGCAATGATTTTCGGCATACAACCATTGTATGCATATGGCATTGTTGGGATTGGCGCCGCAGCATACTCACCTGCAAAGTACGGCATATTAACTGAACTATTGCCAAGCAGGCTACTAGTTAAGGCTAACGGATGGATGGAGGGCTCTACTGTTGCTGCTATCATCTTTGGTGCTATATTAGGTGGCTTTCTAGCCTCAAACAATTTGCAAACTGCTGTATGGATTATAGGTGCACTTTATCTTGCAGCCGCTATCTTTAATTATTACATTCCCAAATTACCCATCGATCATAAGCCAGAACAGCGTTCACTGTTTTATATTATGAAAGATTTCCTACACGCATTTCTCACGCTATGGAAAGACCCTTTAGGCCAAGTGTCATTAGCTGTAACTACACTTTTCTGGGGTGCTGGCGCTACTTTAAGACTGGTCGTTTTAACATGGGCCGCCATCATCTTAAACTTTACAATCGAACAATCAACGCAATTAATTGCTATGGTTGCTGTCGGTATTGCAGTTGGCTCTGTACTGGCTTCTCGCTATATTACTCTTGAGAAGTCAGTCAAAGTATTACCAGCAGGCATCGTTATGGGCTGCTTGGTCGTTTCTATGGTATTTATTACCCATTGGGCTTTAGCAGGTTTATTATTATTTATTATTGGCGCACTAAGTGGATTCTTTGTTGTGCCGCTCAATGCATTGCTACAGCATAGAGGCCACCTGTTAATCGGTGCTGGCCACTCTATTGCTGTACAAAACTTTAACGAACATATTGGGATTTTATTAATGTTAGGGCTTTACCTGCTCATGGTAAAAGCCAACATGCCAATTAATATGATAACAGCGGCATTTGGTCTGTTCATCATTGTTAGCATGAGCATTATCAACCGTGTCTATCGCAATATTGCCGTAAAATAACACCTGGGGCACCTTTCCCCAGATGCTAATGCAATTTAACATGCGGCTCAGTTCGCCTAGATATAAATCGACCTAAAGATTGCAGAGCCACAGAAAAGAAGCCATGTAATGCAATTAAGTGCATTTGATATAGCGACCGATACATGATGCGGGCAATTAAACCCTCAATATACATTGAACTACCAGAAATAGCTCCCATTAGACTACCCACGGTCGAATAGCGACCTAAATTAACTAGCGAGCCATAATCTCTGTATTTGTATTCTGGAAGCTTTTGCTTGCCAGCCACACGATACTTCATCGTTTTAATTAACATTGACGCTTGCTGGTGCGCTGCTTGCGCTCGTGGAGGCACATTTGATGTATGTCCTTCCCAAGGACATGCCGCACAATCACCAAAAGCAAAAATGTCTTCATCGAGCGTTGTTTGTAAAGTAGGTTCAACCACTAGTTGATTAATACTATTTGTCTCTAAGCCAGCAATATTTTTAAGAAAATCAGGCGCCTTGATACCAGCCGCCCAAACAACTAATGCCGCAGGGATAAATTGACCACTATGCGTATGCACTCCCCGCTCCGTTACTTCTGTAACGCGTTCTCCAGTATAGATTTGTACACCTAACTTTCTCAATTCCAACGCAACGGATGCAGCTAACTTTTGCGGCAATGCTGGTAACAATTGTTGGCTGGCTTCGATAATGGATATTTTAATATCTTTTTCTGCATCGACATTATCCAAACCATAAGCTGCTAGTTCACGTGTCGTATTGTGTAATTCAGCCGCCAATTCAACGCCTGTCGCGCCAGCACCAACTATTGCAACATCCAACTGCCCCTCTTTAATTGGAGAAGCTTGGGTTTGTGCACGCACCAAGGCATTGTGCAATTTCCGATGAAATCGCTCTGCTTGATCCTGTGTATCTAAAGCGATTGAATACTCCAGTGCACCTTTTACACTAAAATCATTAGTTGTACTACCTATGGCAATCACAAGCGTGTCATAAGATATACCTCTAGCTGGAATCACTTCAAATCCATCTTCATCGTGATATGGAGCAAGTAAGACCTGTTTGTTTTTTCTATCTAGACCATTCATCCGTCCAAGACGGAATTTAAAATGATGCCAGTGGGCTTGTGCTAGATAATTTAACTCATGCTTTTCAGGATCCATGCTGCCAGCTGCAATCTCATGAAGCAATGGTTTCCATACATGCGTTTTGCTACAGTCGATGAGTGTAATGGCAGCCTTCTTCTTTTTGCCTAAGCATTTACCTAAACGCGTAGCTAGTTCCAACCCCCCGGCTCCACCGCCTACAATTACAATCTGATGCAACTTATCTGTCGTCATAAGTATTTATTCTATTTATAATCTGCTTTATGAAGTTAAACCAAAAACGCGCTCACAAAACATTTTGTCAGCAAGCGCGTTGGGGCGTTATCTTGATTACTCGTTTCCAGTTAATCCTTCAGACCCCTGCGTTCTGATCCAAGCAATCACTTTTAATACTTCATCAGGTGTCATACCATCGGTTGGCGTCATAATACCTTTACCTTTACCACCCATACCTCCGTTAGTACCATGCCATATTGTTTCAAACATCCCCTTGTTTGTTGCGTTCTTTGGATATTTAAATGTTGGTCCAACCAAACCTGGGCCAACTTGACCTTGCGCAGTTGGTCCATGACATTGTGTACAAGAGTAAAGGCCAAAAATCTTCTTACCTCTTTCAATAGCTTCCTGATCTGTCACATATGGGTTTTTACCAGTTGCCAAAAATTCTTTTGCAGCTGGTGTGTCAAATAATGCATGGTCAATTTCGAGAGGCTTGCCTTCTTGTGTATCAACAAAAGAAATTGCTTTGCTATCGCCCCCGCTTGCAGCTGCAGGTTGGCTCTCCGTATTCCCTTCTGTTGCTGAGTCATTGTTACCACATGCACTCAACATCGCCACCAATGTCAATAGCGCAATACTTATTCTAAAGTCTTTCATTCCCTAACTCCTATAATGTTATTCTTAGCCTGAACTTGTCAAATTGACACTGCCATCAGCCATACAATAGTTTACCTGTTATTTAGATTTTATCAAAAAAAATGGCTACACATAGTGTAGCCATTCTCAGCAAAAACAAGTATTACTTTATTTTAACCAAGGCTTACCATCAGTACCTTCATAGTGCGTACGGATATAAGCAATTGCTTGCAAAATTTCATCTGTTGTTAAGCCATCACCAGTATGACCTGGGATTTGTTTGTGCCAGATGAACATTGTACCTTTACCAGACTTACCAGGTGTACCACCAGCGATTGTTTCAAACATGCCTTTATCAGTGGCATTTTTTGGATAAACCCATTGGTTATCCCATTGGCTTTGACCACCTGTAGGTTGTTTTTTCAAACCAGGAGCCATCACACCTTCTAATTTACCACCATGACAACCTGTACAGTTGTTATAGTTGTACGCTCTTCTACCTAATTTTTTCAGTGCTTTTGGATCTTTCTCAAAAATCTCATTGTAAGGATTTTTGCATGTTTCCAAGAATGTTTTTGCTGCATCTGAATCTTCTGGTGTTACTTTAATATTTAATGGTTTTCCATCAATAGTTGAAACTAAATCGCAAGCAGCACTAGCTTGAAATGAAAATGCCAAACCTGCAATTGTTAATAAGCCACCCACTAGAGTTGACTTCAATGCTTTGTTACCTAACATGTGATCTCCCTGTATCTACTTAACAAAATGAACGACGTTACATTTGTATTTGAACGTACAGCCATTTAACGAACAATTAATTATTTGGTTGACAGAACTTTTGATTTTGCATGACTCAAATAAGTCGGTCATTCTACTAAACTTTTGACTACTAGTCACCCTGCTTTCGCAATTGTTTCTTATTCTCTTTATAAGTTTTCATGATATTGTCTCCTTCAACCACAGGAACAGTTGGTACACCATAATCTGCTAGTATTTTTTGTATCTTATCTTGATTGCGATCTAACGCACCTTGAATCATTTTTAGCCGTTCTTTATCACCATGGCGTACACCGATTGAGATATTCCAATAAGTTTTACCTCTAGCATTATTTTTTTCATACTCAGGCGCTAATCTGACTTCCATAGGTACTTTTGACTGTTTAGCAAAATAGCCACCTATTGGACCCCACGCAACCGCAACGTCGATAACACCAGTCTCTAAATCATCAATCATTTCACTTGGCTTTTTATTCAAATCTCGTTGAATACGATAAGGTTTGGCGTTACCAATAATCCCATTATCATTCAGTGGTACTGTAGTTGGTGATTTATCCGTTGTTCCAACAAGGCCTTTTTTCAAATCTGGAGAGTCCCAACCATTAATGTCATAGCCGCTTTCTTTGCGCCAAACAAATACATGGCCAGTACGATAGTAAGGTTTTGATGTCAGCAAAGGATCGTAGTCAGGCGGCACACCCATAATCACATCGCAACGTCTTGCTTTAATTGTATTTCTTAGAAAACCAAAGCGGTTAAATGCATACATGAATTTTAGCGGCACTTTCATATCTTCCGCTAATACCGCTGCAATTTTGTCCTCAAAGCCCTCTTGCTTATTATTTGAAAAAGGCATGTTATCCGGATCTGTACAGACAACAAATTCATCCAAAGATGGCACGCGTGCCTGCTCCCCTGGCCTTCCTTCATCTGGATTGAGCGGAGGGATTTCATCAATAGCGGCAGCCATTGATAGGTTTGATGCAAATAAAAAACTTGCAATGATGCCAATTTTTTGGACTTGTTTTAACATTTTCGAATTCCTTTTTATGATTCAGATATGTTTAATACTTTGTGTATACCATAGAGTATATACAGCAATGAAAGTTCTTGGATTAATTAAAACCATTAAAACTTGCTGTGAAATTCTAACCAAATCATGCATTAATGTATACTAATCTGTATATTTAGTTTCATTTGTATCTAATTTACATAAACAAACACCCCGCCGAAGCGGGGTGTTCTTTTGTAGCACTAAACTAATTTAACTTTAAATTTAGTTAGAAACCAAATTATAGGCTAAATACTGATAATGCACCGCCACCAGGAGCAGCGTTGTATTTCACTAGTTCAGCATAACCACCAGCAGCACCAAGTGCGTCTGTTGAGTTAGTCAAACCAAGGTTCATCGCAACACCAGCCCAGCCACCGATACCTGATAGCACGCCAACGTATTGTTTACCTTTATGACCATATGTGAATGCATTACCAATCACGCCAGAACCAACTTGGAATTTCCATAGTTCTTTACCTGATGTAGCATCCAATGCTTTGAACCAACGATCAAGAGTACCGTAGAACACTAGGTTTGAAGCAGTTGTTAAAGCACCACCCCAAGCTGAGAATTTCTCTTTGTTGTACCATACTTTTTTGTTGGTCATTGGGTTGTAAGCAGCAAAGCCACCCATCACACCGTCTGGACCTGGGAACATAGTCAATGTAGCACCAACCCATGGTTGACCAGCAACATATTTAGACTCAACTGGCTCGTATGTCATACATACGTGGTTTAGTGGAGAGTAAATCAAACCAGTTTTTGGTGAGTAAGCAGCTGGTTGTTGGTCTTTAGTACCCAATGCAGCTGGGCAGATGCCTTTAGCATTGTAGTCTTGGTGTGTTGAAGCTGATGCCAATTTTTGTGGAACACCAGTTTTCATATCAACGCCTGTTGCCCAGTTAACAAATGGGTGCACTTTCTCAGCAGCGATTAATGTACCATCAGCAGCGTTGAATGTGTATGCAAAACCGTTACGGTCATGGTGCCATGCGTATGTTTTGCCACCTTTGTCAAATAGGATAACTTCGTTAATACCATCATAATCCCACTCATCGTGTGGAGTCATTTGGTAGCCCCATTTAGCCATACCAGTGTCTAAATCACGAGCAAAAATAGTCATTGACCATTTGTTGTCACCTGGACGTACGTCTGGGTTCCATACAGATGGGTTACCTGTACCGTAGTAAACTAAGTTTGTACGTGCATCATATGGCCACCAGCCCCATACAGAGCCACCACCATGTTGCCAACCATCTTTAACTGCTTGTGGTTTTAACCATGTGCGAACACCTAGGTCTTTTTCACCGATTTTGATTTCGCCTTCTTTAAGTGCTTCAAATGAACCACCTTCTGTGTTACCACCGTTGATGTCTTTATATACTGACAAAGCGCTCCATTGTGGGTTAGCAGAGTTGAAACCTTCACCGATTAATACTTCAGAATCAGGACCTGTTGAGTAAGCTTTCCATGCTAATGAACCATCTTTAGCATTGTATGCTGCGATAAAGCAACGTACGCCAAACTCAGCACCAGAACAACCTGTCAATACTTTGTCTTTGATCACGTGTGGTGCGTTTGTGTTTGTTGCACCAACTTTAGGATCGTTTACAAGTGTTGACCATTGTTTTGCACCTGTTTTTGCATCTAAAGCAACTAAGTTACCATCGTTTTGTTGTAGGTAGATTTTACCATCGCCATAACCTAGACCACGGTTAACGTTATCGCAGCAAAGAACTGCTTGAACTGATGGGTCTTGTTTTGGGAAGTATGACCATACGATTTTTTGGTTGTCGTTTAAGTCAAGTGCGTATACGTTATTTGGGAATGCTGTATGTACATACATCATGTTGCCAATAACAAGAGGAGCACCTTCGTGACCACGGTTAACACCAGTAGCGAATGTCCAAGCAGCTTTAAGGTTTTTTACGTTACCTTTATTGATTTGTGATAAAGAGCTGTAGCCTTGGTTTGTGTGGTTACCACGTGGGTGAGCCCAGTTGTTAGCATCTTTCATTGCAGCTTCTTGGTCAGCAGCAGCTGATGCAACCATTGGCATAGCCATTGATGCAGCTACTAAACCTAAAGCTAGCTTAATTTTATTTACTTGCATGTTGATCTCCAAAGTTATTACTAAGGGTTTTAAATATAAGCATTCTTAAATCTTTACACTTCTTTAGTAAAAAGGCTGTTGCCTATATACTAATCACCGCAGACTTAAAAAAACTTTTTGTTCACATTTGCATGTGAGGATTGAAATATAAAACAATTAATTTCCAATTGCAACACTTTGGTTACAATTTATTTACAATTTTCAAAAAAAAATATTTTCATATGCGCCAAAAAAATAAAATATCGTTATAAATCAATTAGAAAGAGACTTTTTTAAAATGTGTCAGCCGGCTTACAATTTATATCCAGAAATTGATCCTTATCATCAAGACTGGTTAAAAGTGGATAATACGCATGAGATTTACTATGAAGAATGCGGCAACCCTAATGGACGACCCGTTGTTTTTCTCCATGGTGGGCCAGGCAGTGGATGCAACCCTGGGCAACGCCGTTTTTTTGATCCAGAGCATTACCGAATTATTTTGCTGGACCAAAGAGGTTGCAACAGAAGTCGTCCACAAGGTGAAATTGCAGCTAACACCACTCAGCATCTTGTCAGCGACCTAGAGTTATTACGCACACATTTAGCTATAGAGACATGGCATGTTTTTGGTGGCTCATGGGGAAGCACCCTTGCATTGAGTTACGCAACGCAATATCCAGATCGTGTCATATCACTCACATTACGCGGTATTTTTATGAGCAGATCCACTGAGTTGAATTGGTTTTTAGGCGATATTCAATATTTTTATCCTGACGTTTGGCAGACGCTTATTGAATACCTGCCTATTAACGAACGTGACGATGTATTAAGTGCATTTGAGAAACGTATTGCATCTGAAGATATCACGATTAGCCATGCAGCGGCAGTTGCCTGGAATAATTATGAGAACAGTATCATGCGGCTAGACCAAACCGCTGTGAGCACAAAACCATCCAATGAAGCCACTACCAAAGTTAGCAACGAAGAAAAATCAGCAGATGTTGCAAGAGCGCGTGTGCAAATCCACTACATACGTAATCAATGCTTTGTTGATGGTGAAAGACTTTTGCAAGCAACTAAAGATCTTGCCAAAATCCCTACAACTATTGTCCAAGGCCGCTACGATATGGTCTGCCCTCCTCAAACCTCTTGGCTACTATCTAAAGCAATGCCCCATGCAGAGTATACTATTGTACAAAACGCGGGACATTCCGCAATGGAACCTGGCGTTATTTCCGCACTCATTGCAAGTACAGAAAAGTTTAAGTATCTGTAGAGTATAACCAGTTTACAATTATTGAAGCGCAAAAAAATTCAACCATGAGCAAGCAAAGTGAGAAAAAAAGCTTTAAAAAACTGCTAACAGAGCATCCTGTGATAAGTAAGCCACTTGTTGCCTACTCAAAGAAGGAATACGACACACTGTTATTTGTAATGAGGGAAACGCTGGCTGGCTTTACAAGACACAATATTTTGGGCTTATCGGCTTCATTGTCATTCTATGCGCTTTTTGCACTGATTCCTCTCGTACTGTTGATTTTCTACTTACTTAGCCATCTCGTTTTTTCATCTGATTACGCCATCGTAAAACTGGCTATCTTGACGAGTAATATTATCCCGGATTTCAGTGGCAAAATTATGACCGAAGTATACAAAGCATCCAATTCTAAGGCCGCTTGGGGTGCAGTAGGTTTATTTGTACTGCTTTGGACAATTACTCCCCTAGCAAGAGCGATGCGTTCATCTTTTTACAGTATTTCATCAATTGAAGAAATCCCCTCTTTTTTTAGGGGGAAACTCACAGACATTATCTCAGTACTGGGAATTTTATTATTGTTTTTTGCGTTTACGGCTGCAGGTTTTGTTGTAGAGGAAATTATCAAATATCTAGCCACCCATCTACCAAAAAATATTTTGAGCTATGTAGGCGGCAGCATCACGCTGGCAATCACCACATCACTCATCGCCATTTTTTATAAACTATTCTTTCCTATGCGCGTTGCCACCCGTCATATTTTTATCGGGGCATTATTAACTGCTTTATTATGGGTGCTTATGCGACCAGCATTTGGCCTTTTCTTGAGCGTTAACCAAAATTTTGGTGCCGTATTTGGTAGCATGAAAAATATGTTTGTTTCCATCACTTGGTTATATGTTAACTTTGCCGTCTTTTTACTCGGCTCAGTACTCATTGCTACATTGAGAAAGCAAGATGTTTTATTACTAGAAGGCCTGTTTGACAAATCACCGGATAAGCACAATTACATTGAAGCATTAATGCAGCGTTATGGCATGATTTTGCATCAAAATGAGTCTGTTTTCGAAATTGGCAATTCTGATCATAACCTTTATTATTTACTCTCCGGAGAGGTGCATTTAACAAATAAACATGGCATCATTAGAAGGGTAACCGCAGGAAATTATTTTGGAGAAACAGCGATCCTGACGAAACAACCAAGCACAACGAACGCAATCGTTATTTCTGAAGAAGCGCGTATCATTGTTATACATGCAGAAAATATTGACGCCATGTTAACTGACAACCCAAAAGTTGCAATGCACATATTAAAACGTCTAGCTGAAAGATTAGAAAAAAATAGTTACTCGCCTGATGAATAGCATATGAACAACCAGTCTCAACCTACCCAACAAGAAACCCAACAGTTAATTAACCTATTAAACAATGGGCAGCTGGCGACTGCAGAGACATTGGCTAGGACGCTAATCAGTAAGCATCCAAATGTATTTGTCTTGCATCATGTTTTAGCACTTGCTTTAGATGGACAGCAAAAATTTGATCAATCTGTTACCAGTTATGAAAATGCGATTAAGTTAGATGCTAAAAATCCTGACTTGTATTTCAATTTAGGGTTTGCTTATACACAGACTGGCTTATTTGATCTAGCCATTTTTAACTATCAAAAAGCCGTTGAACTTAATCCTAAATTTTTTGAGGCATATGGCAATTTAGGCACTGTATATCAACGCCTTGGTCAGCTTGATGATGCAGTTAAAAGCTATCAAAAGGGACTTACAATTAACCCGCAAGACGCTAGAGGCTATTTTAACCTTGGAACAGCGTTACGTGACAAAGGTAGTTTGACGGAAGCCATCGCCAGTTATAAAAAGGCAATCGCATTATTCCCAAACTATACTGACGCTTATAACAATTTAGGTGAAACATTACGTGACGCTGGCGACATGGACGCAGCCGTTAAAAATTATCAGGAAGCCTTGGCAAGAAATCCAAATCACCCGAACGCCAACTACAATATGGGAGAGTTTTTATACTTAGCAAAAAAATATAGCGAAGCGGCTAATTTTTTTGAACGCTCTCAACTAGATGATTGGCAGGCGCGTCAGATGTATTGCCTATATAAAGCAGAACGCTATGACGACTTCAAAACGACGTTAGACCATGTAGTTCGCCATACGCGGCACACCTCTCCTTTTATAGCCACACTCTCCACGCACTATGCAATCAATTTTAATCAACAAAACCCATACAATTTTTGCAAAAATGGCTGGGATTTTGTTTATCAAAAAAGCATCAAGGAGTTGGCAGAACCTGACAGCCCCCTTCTGAAACAGCTGTTATATGATATTGAACATGCTGATATAGCCGAGCGTGTTCAGGGTATGCTTAATTATGGCAAGCAGTCAGCGGGTAATTTATTTAAACGGCCTGAAGCTTCTTTTAGAAAGCTTGGCGAACTTGTTAAACAAGAATTCAGAAATTACAAAGTGCACTTTACTGCTTCCGATTGTGAATTAATCAAGTCCTTCCCTGAGACACTGGAATTTACTAGCTCATGGTATGTCATTATGCAGAAAGGTGGCAATTTAAGCTCTCACATTCATGAAATAGGCTGGATCAGCGGCGCAGTCTATCTATCAATACCACAGAGTGATGGTAAAGAGGGAGCGTTTGAATATGGCACCCATGGTGACAATTACCCGATAATAGCACCACATACTGAGCAAGACTTCCCTTTGGCACATACACTACCCAAAGTTGGAGATATCGTCCTGTTTCCTTCATCTCTTTTTCATCGCACTATACCCTTTCAGGCAGATGAAAAGCGCATCTGTATTGCATTTGACTTAAAGCCCAGTATAAATCAGAATTAGCGGCACACACATTTAGCTTACACATCTAGTTAGTAATTAGTCATCTAGTTATAGTGCTTCATTTATTTCAAGCGTATACTTACTTTAGATTGATTTTGCGACTGTATTCTAGACGGCAAAACAAATAGAAAAGCAACAAATCATAGGATAAGTTAATGATAGATCAGCAGTTACTTAACCACAGTTCGATTTTGGTAGTAGACGACCAATCTACAAGTAGAACAATACTTTCGCATGTTGTCAGGAGCATCAACCCAAAAATTCAAATTATTGAGAAAGATGATCCAGAAAAAGCACTGGAATGGGCGACTCAACATGTTGCTGATCTTGTCTTCGTTGACTATGTGATGCCAGAGATGAACGGTGTCGACTTCACTAGTCTGCTAAAAGCAATTCCAAACTATGAAAATGTGCCCGTCATAATGATTACCATTAAGAGAGACTCTGAAACGCGCTATGCTGCCCTAGATGCAGGCGTGGCAGATTTTCTCAGTAAGCCAGTAGATGTCTATGAATGTACAGCAAGAAGCAAAAACCTCTTAACCATGCGCCAACAACAGCTTAAATTGCAAAACCGTGGCGACCTATTAGAACAAAAAGTGAAGGAAGCCACAGCTGAAATCAGCGCAAGGGAAAAAGAAACACTCATGCGTCTCGCGCGCGCTGGAGAACACAAAGACTCTGAAACTGCCACACATCTAAAACGTATGTCGCTTTACAGCAAGGCTATTGCAGAAGCATTAGGATTCACTGAAGATGATGCCGAAGTTATTGAGCTATCTGCACCGCTGCATGATATTGGCAAGATAGGCATTCCTGACAATATCCTACTCAAAACTGGCCCTTTAACAGAAGATGAAAAAACGATTATGCGAAAGCATCCAATTATTGGATATGAAATTTTGCAAAATAGCCCTTCAAAATATTTACAAATGGGTGGTGAAATTGCTCTTGCGCATCATGAGCGTTATGACGGTCTAGGATATCCTTACCAACTCCGAGGAAATCAAATACCTCTATCTGCAAGAATTGTTGCCATAGCCGATGTGCTTGATGCACTGACGACGAAGCGCCCATATAAAGAAGCATGGTCTATGGAAAGAGCTTTCGCTTATTTAGAGCTCGAAAGTGGCAAGCACTTTGACCCAGACATAGTCAACGTCGTATTCTCTATCCGGAGAACGATTGAAGCCATATTTGATAACCAAGGCATTAAGCTGCATTAGATAACAACATGAATATGGTCGTTAGCAATATCCGCAGTGCATCCAAATTCAAACAAACAGTTTTGATTATCGATGATCAACCAACAGTGTTATCAATTCATGCAGCTATCATCAAATCACTCAAACTAAACCTTAACATAGTCACAATGACAGATCCTATTGAAGCACTTGCCTGGATGAGCAAGCGTCAAGTAGACCTCATCGTTTCAGATTTCAGAATGATGAACATGGATGGTATAGAATTCGTTGAGACGATTAACCGAACAAATTCTGCTGGTCCTAAGCCAATTATTGTCATATCTGTACTTAAAGATAAAAAGCTTCACAAAGAACTCATCGCTGCTGGCGCCTCAGCCTGCCTTACAAAACCAGTAAACCCGACCAGTCTGGCAAACATGGCGTATTTTTTGCTTGATCGCAGTAAGCAATTCTACGACCATAAATATCTAGAAACACAATAATATGCTATTAAAAATAAAGAATTGGTACAACGAAGCACAATCACATTGCGATAGACTTGAATTAGAGCAAGGTCTGACCAGGCTAGCAATCGGTACTTTTTTTACTATTTATTTACTCTTTTCATTTGCAAACAATCCAAACATAACACAAAGTGAAATAGCAGGATTTTATTGCTTAATCGTATTTGAAATTTTCGCTGCTATATTGTTTATAGTCATCAGCAAAGCTAAAACACCTTCCAGAAATAGAAGGTTGTTAGGGAATTGGCTAGATGTTGTTGGCACCTCTGTTTTCTTGTCATTAGCTGGAGACATAGCAGTTGTATTGATTGGCGTATATCTATGGGTGACATTCGGAAATGGATTCCGCTTTGGCATTAAATATTTATACCACTCACAGATTATTAGCATAATCGGCTTTATGTTTGCTACACAAGTAAACCCTTTTTGGGCAGCGCATCAGCCTATAGTGGCTGGCTTTATTTTAATGTTAGTAGCGCTTCCAATATATGTAGGCAAGCTTATCACGCGCTTACATCAAGAAAAACACAGGGCAGAGATTGCTAGTGCACGTGCCGAAGAAGCAAACTTAGCCAAGACTCGATTTGTAGCCAACATGAGCCATGAAATACGCACTCCTCTAAATGGCATCATAGGAATCAGCACCCTGTTTAGAAGCACTCCGTTAAATAGCGACCAACTTGACTTACTTAAAACATTAGAGAGCTCATCAAAGTTACTGTTATCTCTACTCAATAATGTACTAGATTTCACTAAAATTGAAGAAAGAAAACTACATATAGAGAATGCCCCGCTCTCAATTGATGAAACAATCAACGATACTGTTGAAATATTTAAAGCACAGGGGCAATCAAAGAACATCCAACTTATCGGAAACACCTCAAACAAACTTACTACTATCAAAGGTGACACTGTCGTACTGCATCAGGTATTAGCTAATTTAATGGGCAATGCAATCAAATTTACTGAGCAAGGCAGTGTGACACTATCTGCCACATTGATGGAAGATTTTGAAACGCAATCTAAAATTAGATTTGAGGTGGCTGACACTGGCATTGGCATACCCAAAGATAAGCAAGATAAAGTCTTTGAAAGCTTCACTCAAGCTGATGCAAGCACCACCAGAAAGTTTGGCGGCAGCGGCCTAGGGCTTACCATTGCAAAAGATATGGTAGAAGCCATGGGCGGTGAGCTTAAATTTGAAAGCGCAGAAGGTGTCGGTACACGGTTTTGGTTTGATTTGCTACTGGATAAAGATTTTTCTAATAACATCGACAATGCTTCAAGTGAAACAGACTCAAATACTAGAGCTGAAGTCAGCGATATTACACCACTTAATATCTTAGTCTGCGAAGATGAAGTAACTAATCAAAAAATCATCACAAGACTACTTTCATTACCAGGTCATACTGTTAGTGTGGTTGATAGTAGCGAAGATATGCTTGACATACTCGAAACCAACAAATTTGATTTGGTTATTACAGACCTGAATATGGCAGGCATGAATGGTATTGATGCAATAAAACTTTACCGCTTTACGCAACCGGCAGATAAGACAACGCGCTTCCTCTTGTTCACTGCCGACGTTACTCTGCCAACCAAGCAAGCTGCTATTGACGCTGGGTTTGATGGCGTTCTGACGAAACCAATTGAAGCAACCTCACTATTCAATTCAATTGAAAAAATACTGAATCTTCCTTCAAAAACTGCACAGTTATGGGTGAACAACGCATTTAGTAGTAGTCAGCCAATTGAGATTATTAGCGACTTAGCTGAGGATAATGTTTCATTAGACATAAAAACACTACAAGACCTTGAGAAAATCGGTGCAGGTGATGATTTGTTTATGCATAGGTTATTAAAGAACTACTTAGCAGACTCATTAAAAATGATTAAGAATATATCTTATGCTGTTCAGAAAAAACATTTTGGCGAATTACAAGACCACTGCCATGCGCTGAAAGGAAACAGTCTTAGTGTCGGCGCATTACAATTGGCAGGTTCAGTAGAGGCGCTAAGTAAAATTAGCGGCTCTACCTCAACTCATGAATCTAATCGCTTGCTTGATACTGTTAACTCAGACTTTTCAAGATTGACAATAGCTATTGAAGACTATCTGAGGAGACCAGACGTAGTGTCCAAGTAAAATATTATGCTGTTTGTCGATCCGTAATCGTAGCAACATCAGCACTCGCTTTCGTATTCTGAGCTCTAATCAAACGCTCCATCACTTTAAGATTACGCTCATCTAAATTTAAGGCTGCATCAACCCAAGTGAGTGTAATGTCATAAAGCTCTTCATATTTTAGTGGATTCACACGCTTAGCCGCTCGTGTTATTGCTTGATTAGAATTCAAGGCCTTGTGATTCTTTTTAATCCAGTTATACATAGCAAACTCGCCTTGCCCATCCTCGGCTAACACATCTACTATGCCCATTTTATAGAGCTCTTCAGCGGTATATGTTTTACCTGATCGTACGAGTCTTTCAGCTTCTGGCAAGCCAATTTTGCGAGATAAAAAGCTTAGTGCACCCATGCCTGGGAACAGATTAAAGAGCACCTCTGGCAAACCCATCACGGCACTCTTCTCTGCGACCATAATGTGAGCTGATAATGCCGCCTCAAAACCGCCGCCCATGGCTTGCCCTTGTACAAGAGAAATAGTTGTAATAGGCTCTTGCATATCATAAAAAGTCCAAACATTATCAATACATAACTTTGCATACTCGAGCAAATTATCTCGATCTTTAGCTAGTATTAATTGTTTAAAAACCGATAAATCGCCACCTAAATTGTAAATACTATCTATACTGGATGAAAATACGTGGTAATTGATTTGTTTTGTTTTGCCTTTTTCTGTGATCAGGCCGTTATTTTTACGAATTTGTTTCTGATGGTGCAACAACTCAGTTAAACAAACTTTATTAAAACAAGGGCGTGGTGCAGGGTGCATAATGGACCAAATAACACCATACTCATCATCAAACCTTGTATCTATTTGTTCGTATTGTGTATTGTTAAGTTGGTTAAAGTCGACGATAGCATTCATGTTAAGCTCCTAAAATAATAGTTACGAATAAAATGGGTTCTTTTTTCTTAGCTCTTCTTTGTTCACATTTAGACTTTACTTTTTCATCTAGATGCAACCATAAATTAGGCTTAGCACAACTAAATACTATACAACTATATAATAGCAAGCTATTGATATTATTGTGTTATTTTAAAAGCCTAACAATTAAGTTATATAAATATAGATTAATATAATAAAAATACTACTCCTATTTCTATTGTTAAAGTACCTATATAACTATTATGTCTAACTAGCTCTGCTTATCTATATTTTTTCTTATTTATAAACACCATGAAAGACTTTCACCTAACTAAACTGAATATGACTTACAATAAAAAACGGCTTACATATGTAAGCCGTTTTTTATTTATCATGCTCAATTAATTGGACGCGGGTTGCGGAGATGATTTTCTGCCTGGTGCAGCTGGCGGTATATAGCCAGATATTCTGCACAAACGTCCTTCAATCGCAACGCCATTTTCAAAATTAGTTACACTGCAGCTAGAGACTGCTTTATTCGTTTCTAACTCAGCGATAGAATCGTGCACCTCCTTTAGGGAGATTCCAGTACTTTTAGCAATTTCACGATCTAATTTCTGCCCGTGCTTTTTAAGATAGTCGAGTACCAATTTTGTAGTCAATTCATGCTCCTCTAATAATATTTGTTATAAAAACAATAACTGCATTGCTTTTAAATTTGGTGGCCCCCCCGTGAGTCGAACACGGCACCAACGGATTATGAGTCCGCTGCTCTAACCAAGCATGAGCTAGAGGGCCAGAAACCTTTTTAAAACTTAATCTTGACCTGTTTCTAGGAAACTTTTGAGTCTCTCTGAGCGCGTTGGATGGCGCAATTTCCTGAGCGCCTTCGCTTCAATCTGACGAATCCTTTCGCGTGTAACATCAAATTGCTTGCCTACTTCCTCTAGAGTATGGTCGGTATTCATCTCGATACCAAACCGCATTCTAAGCACTTTCGCTTCGCGTGGCGTTAGCGATTCTAACACTTCTGATGTTGCATCGCGCAAACTGCCATATACCGCTGCATCCATAGGTGCCAACGTAGTCGTATCTTCAATAAAGTCACCTAAGTGAGAATCTTCATCGTCACCAATTGGCGTCTCCATAGAGATGGGCTCTTTACTAATTTTCAGAATCTTACGGATTTTATCCTCTGGCATTTCCATTTTCTCTGCAAGCAATGCAGGATCAGGTTCCACACCAGACTCTTGCAGAATTTGGCGACTAATCCGGTTCATCTTATTGATAGTTTCTATCATATGCACTGGTATACGAATTGTTCTCGCCTGATCAGCGATTGATCTTGTAATCGCTTGTCGAATCCACCATGTTGCGTAAGTAGAAAATTTAAAGCCTCGTCGATATTCAAACTTATCAACTGCTTTCATTAGGCCAATATTACCCTCTTGAATTAAATCAAGAAATTGTAAGCCACGATTTGTATATTTTTTAGCAATAGAAATCACCAGCCGCAAGTTAGCCTCAATCATTTCACGCTTCGCTCTACGGGCTCTAGCTTCACCTGTGGTCATTTGCTTGTTGATATCTTTCAACTCTTTGATTGGCAGACCAATTTTTTCTTGCAGAGCAATCAAACGATCTTGCTGATCAATGACTGAATCCCTGTAGCGACTCAATGCTTCTGTATACGGCTCATTTTTTGCAAGCTCTTGATCCAACCACTCTAAGTTAATTTCATTCCCTACAAAGCTTTTTACAAAATACTGGCGCGACATTCCAGATTTATTAACACAGAACTCGAGAATCTTTCTCTCATGCGAGCGCACATCTTGAACCAAGTCACGCACTTGTCCACACAAAATCTCAACCTGTTTCGCAGAAAAACGGAACACCATCAACTCTTGCAATACTTGTTGATGCAACGCTTTATATTCTGGATCCTGTGAACCTCTGCTCTCACGAATATCATTCATCTTAGCATTGAGCTCACGAATCACTGCAAAACGGGCCAGCACCTCTTCTCTTAAGCGTAATAAAGCCTCTTTAGATATTGCTTCCGCCTTTGAATCTGAATCATCGTCATCGTCATCGTCATCGTCAGACTCATCATCCTCATCGGACTCTTTACTACTAACCGAATCTGTCTCGAAGTTCTTATCAAGGCCAATATCATTATCAATAAGCCCATCAACCAACTCTTCAACACTAATCTCATCTTTTTCAACACGGTCAACAATAGCAAGCAATTCACTAATCGTCGTTGGACAAGCAGCAATGGCTTGTACCATATGCTTCAGCCCATCTTCAATACGCCGTGCAATTTCAATCTCGCTCTCACGCGTTAATAGATCAACCGTTCCCATTTCGCGCATGTACATGCGCACAGGATCCGTTGTACGTCCAAACTCGGAATCAACAGTCGCCAGTGCTTGCTCAGCCTCTTCTGCAGCATCATCGTCTGCAACAGGGGTTGGCGCATCATTCATCAGCAATGACTCGGCATCAGGCGTTTGCTCGTACACACTGATACCCATGTCGTTAATCATGCCAATAATACCGTCAATCTGATCCGTATTTTGTACGTCGTCAGGCAGATGGTCATTAATTTCAGCGTATGTTAAATAACCACGCTCTTTACCCAATACGATAAGGGTTTTTAGTCGAGTACGTCTGGTTTCAGCATCCAAAGCAATAACATCTGGGTCTTTTGCTGCTTCAGCTTCCAGCTTTTTCTTTTCTTTATCTAGCGTTTTCTTTGATTTAGGTCGAGCCATGCGAGTCCTTTTAATTCTTGGCTATTAATCGCCACTGATCGATTTTTTAAGAATCACGATTAATTTCAGGTAACCGTCGATTATACATTATTTTTACATTTATTGATATGCCCAAAGGGACTAAATCTTCTATTACATATGGTTTTGATTGAATTTAAATTTGCTCAATGTTTTATTTACTGCCCAGCTTTTTGAGAACCATTTTTTCTTCTTCTGTCAGCGCATTGATCGGCTTCTCTTTAATTTTCTCAAGCAGTTCTACTTCTCTTCTTTTTTGCATACTTATTTGTAATTGGGTACGGGCCCCATGAATTGCAAGTGAAAAATCCACATCCTCTTCAAATCGTTGCAATTCAAGTTCAATCTCAGCTTTTACTTGTGCGTCGACTTCATTAACAGCTTGTAACAATGCTGGCGCTTTAAAGCCCGGATTTTCCAAGCAAACTTTTAGCAATTTCGTAAAAAAGACATCATCCGCATCTAATGCTAAATCTTCTTCGAGGATCAAGCTAGGCTGCATCAAAGCAAACAACATAAATTGTTTTTTGATTGATAATGGTGTTCTTGTCTGACGTTGCATTGGTTTTTTCTGCACATTCACTAAGTTGGGCAGCTTAAGGAGGCTTTGCATCTCAACATCAGAAACCTTTGCTAGTTCTGCAATACGCTTTCTCAGCATTAAGTTCAGGCCAGGCGCTTTTATTTGCCTAAGGATTGGCTCAGCTTCGTTAAGAAGCTTTACTCTATCCTCATGTGAGTTGAGTTTATTTGCTTGAGTTAAATATTCAACCAAATATTGTGACAATGGTATTGCATGCTGTATTTCTTGCTCAAACTTATCTTTACCAAACTCACGCACATAAGAATCAGGATCGTAACCATTTGGTAAAAACATGAATCGCAACGTCAACCCATCTGTTAGGGCTGGCAAAGCATTCATAGCCGCACGCCAGGCAGCTGTTTTACCTGCGTTATCACCATCAAAACTAAAAACTATTTCGTCTGTTTGCCGCATTAGCTTAGCAATGTGAAAAGGTGTTGTCGCCGTTCCCAACGCTGCCACCGCATAATCAATCCCATATTGAGCCAGCGCAACAACATCCATATAGCCTTCCACAACCAATACACGCCCCGCCTCTCTAATGGAGCGCCGTGCAAGGAATAATCCATATAGCTCATGACCTTTTTGAAACACTGGGGTCTCAGGTGAGTTGTAATATTTGGGGGTGTCTTCCGGATTAATAACCCTCCCACCAAACCCAATCACCTCACCTTTTTGACTATGAATCGGGAACATAATGCGGTCACGAAAACGGTCATACCGTTTACCTTGATCATTCTGCACCACCAAGCCCGCTGTTTTTAGCACCTCACTATCATAGTCAGGGAAGATGGCCTGTAAATTCTGCCATCCGGCTGGCGCATAACCAATTTGAAATTTGGCTGCCACCTGTCCACTGAGGCCTCTACCCTTTAAATATTCAATCGCCCGCTGAGATTTTTTTAACTCTGCTTTGTAATAGACAGCGGCTTGCTCTAGAACCTCTTGCAAACCAACTACGGTGCTTTTTGTTGCCTTGACAGCGTCTGGTTTTTCTTGAGGCACAATCATGCCTACTTGCTTTGCTAGATCATGTATTGCTTCTACAAAACTGAGCCCACTATACTCCATTAAAAAAGTAACGGCCGTACCATGTGCACCGCAACCAAAACAGTGATAAAACTGCTTTGTTGGACTCACTGTGAAACTAGGTGATTTCTCATTATGAAAAGGGCAGCAAGCTACATAATTTGCGCCGGCTTTTTTAAGCGGAACACTTTTATCAACCACATCAACAACATCAACGCGGTTTAGTAGCTCTTGGATAAATTGCTCAGGTATCATATGTGTAGATAATAGCTTATAAATTAAAAAAGGAGCTAACTGCTCCTTTTTTAATTGTCTGGTGATGTTCGAAATTTAAGCCAAACGTGCTTTAATCAAGCCTGAAACTTTTCCCATATCGGCCTTGCCTGCAACCAATGGTTTAATCGCTGCCATCACCTTACCCATATCTTTAATACTAGTCGCACCAGTATCAGTTACCACTTTATCCAAAACATCTGATATCTCTTGCTCTGAAAGTTGTTGCGGCAAGTATGTTTGTAAAACAGCGACCTCAGCCTTTTCGACATCCGCCAAATCAGTTCTGTTCGCTAACTCATATGCGGCAATAGAGTCCTTTCGCTGTTTTAACATTTTTTCAATCACAGCTATAACATCTGCGTCAGTTAACTCAATACGCTCATCAACCTCACGCTGTTTAATCGCCGCCTGCAATAGACGTATCGTGCCAAGACGCTCAGCATCTTTGGCACGCATCGCAACCTTCATATCCTCAGATATTTGGGCTTTTAATGTCATTATTTGGATGGACTAGTAAAGTTTTGTTGGAAGCTGTTGGCTACGTAAGCGACGATACTGACGCTTTACAGCTGCAGCAGCCTTACGTTTACGCTCCCAAGTTGGTTTTTCATAATACTCACGTGCACGTAAGTCATTAATTAAACCTGTTTTTTCAATCAAGCGTTTGAACCGACGTAGCGCTACGTCAAACGGTTCATTCTCTTTAACACGAATTGAAGACATTAAATCACCATTCCTTAAAAATTCTATTTTAGAAAATTAGCATCACATTGATATGACGCCGAAAACCTAGTATTCTAACGTGTTGTTCTAGTTAAATCAATATCAATATGTTAGTTCTCGGCTTTGAATCCTCTTGTGACGAAACAGGTGTTGCACTATATGACACTAATCATGGCTTACTGGCCCATGCTTTACATTCACAAGTAGCCATGCATGCCGATTTCGGTGGTGTAGTCCCCGAGCTTGCTTCAAGAGACCACATTCAGCGCGCACTTCCACTAACACAACAAGTCTTGATAAACGCTAACAAAACACTTGCAGATATTGACGGCATTGCCTATACCCAAGGTCCTGGTCTTGCAGGTGCGCTCCTTGTCGGCACGAGTATCGCGCAATCATTAGCGTTCGCTTTAAAATTACCAAGTATTGGCGTACACCACCTTGAAGGTCACCTGCTGGCACCCTTGTTAGAAGAAAATCCGCCGCAGTTTCCATTTGTTGCCTTACTCGTATCAGGTGGCCATAGTCAACTGATGCGCGTCGACGGCATAGGGCAATACACGCTACTCGGAGATACCCTTGATGACGCCGCAGGTGAAGCGTTCGATAAAACTGCAAAACTATTAGGCCTTGGTTACCCAGGTGGTCCTGCGCTTGCCAAGCTTGCTTTGAATGGTACGCCACGCTTCTCTTTACCAAGACCTATGTTGCATAGCAAAGATCTCAACTTCAGCTTTAGCGGCTTAAAAACTGCAGTATTAACCTTAGTCAAAAATCATGAGCCTTTGGATCAACAAGCGCAAGCTGATATCGCTTGGGAGTTTCAAGAAGCCGTAACGGAAATATTAACAGCCAAATGCATGACAGCATTACGCGAAACGGGCTTAGACAATTTAGTCGTTTCTGGCGGTGTTGGCGCAAATAAGCGTTTACGTGAACGTTTGAATGCCGCAACAAAGCGTAAGCTTTGCAAAGTAAGCTATCCACGCTTAGAATTTTGCACTGATAATGGTGCCATGATTGCATTCGCTGGCGCTAAACGCTTAGAAGTAGCGCAAGCGGCTAGGGAAAATTATAGTTTTAGCGTCCGCCCTCGATGGGATTTGGCAAACTTAGCGGCGCCATAACTAATAACTGACCACTCATTTCTTTTTCTTAAACCCCGACTCAGTTCCGTTAAGCAGTTTTTGAATGTTGCTTCGATGTCGCCAAATTAGCAACACTGACATCACAATCAGCAGTAAAAAATAATCCTTGTAGGGTCTTAAATAGTAATATGAATGCACTGGGACTAATAGTGCAGCGATAATACTGGCTAATGAAGCATAGCGACTAAATGCAAACACTAACAACCAAGTCACAATTGCAGCCAGACCCAGAAAAGGAGATATTGCGAATATGACACCCAAGGCCGTGGCCACACCCTTACCTCCTCTAAACTTAAAATAGATAGGATATAAGTGACCTAAGAATACGGCCAAGCCAACACTACTAACCACCCACATTAACATATTATTTTGCAATGCCAACCAGACTGGCAACCAACCTTTTAGTGCATCGCCTAGCAACGTGAGTAATGCGGCTGATTTTTTCCCACTGCGTAATACGTTGGTCGCACCAGGGTTGCCACTACCTACAGTTCTAGGGTCGGCCAAACCAAAACACTTACTGATTAAAATGCCGAATGAGATTGAGCCAATCAAATATGCACCAACAATCCAAATAATGGGAATTAAGGTAACAGGTACAAAGCCTAACTGATTCATAGCACTCCTTTAAAAACGATGATTAGTGTTTATTATTGATATACACTAAAATCTAATCATTACATTTTAAACCATCGCAAAACCATGGACACGATATTTTTAGAACAGGTCGCTGTACAAACCAAACTTGGCGTCCCCGACTGGGAGCGCTTAAAACCACAAACGATTGTTTTAGATATAGAAATTGGATACGATTTCAGCAAATCTTGCCATAGTGATGCAATAGAAGATACCATTGACTACGGACAAGTGGTAAAGCGAATCCGCGAAACGCTAACTGAACACAGCTTCAAACTGGTAGAAGCATTAGCTGAACATGTATGCCAATTGATATTAAATGAATTTAATGCAGAACGCGTCCAAATTAAGGTAGCCAAACCTACCGTATTGGCGAATCTAAAATCACTAGGCGTTATGATTACAAGAAGCAAATCGTGATTACTATTTACCATGCCGCGAATAGCCTTGACGCCTACATGATTAAAGGCTTACTAGAGCAATATGGTATCAAAGCCTATGTCCAAGGCGAGTATTTGCAAGGTGGCATCGGCGAGCTACCGACCTTTGATCTAGTCTCAGTTAATGTTAATGATGAGCATCAAATTGAAGCCAAAAAGATTATAAAGGAATGGGAGTCTGCTTCAATTATTGAAGAAGAGACCATTGCTAGCCACGCGGGTGGTGAGCTGAATGCAAGCTCTTAAGCCGCTCTCGCGCCACATGTGTGTAAATCTGTGTCGTGGAAATGTCGGAGTGGCCTAGCAGCATTTGCACTACCCGCAAATCTGCACCATGATTCAGCAGATGCGTAGCAAATGCATGACGCAATACATGCGGTGACATTGGCTTGTGAATCCCTGCCTGTATTGCATATCGTTTAATTAAATACCAAAAGGCTTGACGCGTCATTGCTGCAGCGCGGTTTGTCACAAACAAAGCATCACTCATTTTTCTTTGTAGAATTTCGGGACGCGCATGTTTTAAATATCGGATTATCCAGTCTGCAGCCTCCTCCCCCATCGGCACCAACCTAGTTTTACTGCCTTTACCAGTAACACGTACCACACCGTCCTGCGTACTAACTTCAGTCACCTTAATCGTCACCAGCTCTGATACACGTAATCCACTCGCATAGAGTAACTCTAACATTGCTCTATCACGTAAACCAATAGGCTCACTGGTATTAGGCGCAGAAAGCAAATTCTCCACCTCTTCCTCATTCAAGCTTTTGGGTAAACTTCTTGGTAACTTTGGTGAATCAATCTGCAATGTCGGATCGACCTCCAGTAAATGTTCACGCAAACAATATCGATAGAAACGACGCAAACTAGCAATCAGCCGACTAACACTCCTAGGTTTACTGTGAGGAAATTTAACCGCTAAATATTGCTGTATATTTGCTTGACTGGCTTCCAATAAACTAACTTTATTTTTTGAAAGCCATACCGCGAATTGACTTAAGTCAGTACGATAACTCTCCAATGTGTTTTTAGCTAGCCCATCTTCTAACCAAAGATGGTCAATAAATGCATCCAACACATCAGTTTGCATTTCTGCACTCACACATCAATACCCTCGTGCTTGAGCAACCACTTCTTGATTTCCAGCCCTTTTGGATTACCTTGCATAAAGCCACCTAACCCCTTTTTAGCCACCACACGATGACAAGGAATCACTAATGGCAGATTATTTGCGCCACAGGCATTTGCAACAGCTCTAGCCCCTGAGCCAATCTCTTGTGCTATTTCGTTGTATGTCATCACATTGCCACGCGGAATAGCACCAATAACCTGCCACACGCGCCTTTGAAAAGGCGTGCCTTTGAAAATAAGTGGTAAGTTAAAATAGTGATAAGAATCGCTAAGATATGCTTGTATTTGATCTTCAACTTGCTTAGCCAATTTATGCTCGGCTGGTTTAGGCTCATGCTTGTCTGTTAGCAATTCTATTGCTACCTGCATTCCTTTTACTGATATACCTACAGCACCAAATGGGGCTTTTACAATCGCATCAAATTGCAGCGGTTTTTTATTCTTGTCTACCATACACTTATTAAACTTTAATTAGCCCTCTATAGCAAACAAAAAAGCCTCAAAACGAATGATTGTTTTGAGGCTTTTGACATAAATCAAGAATCTATTCTGCAGCTGAATCAGTAGCAGCTTCTTTATCTCTTAACACTAATTTCTCTTTAATACGAGCTGAACGACCTGAACGCTCACGTAAGTAATAGAGTTTTGCACGGCGAACATCACCACGACGTTTTACCTCGATACTTGCAATTAATGGTGAATAAGTTTGAAATGTACGCTCAACACCTTCACCTGAAGAAATTTTACGAACAATGAATGATGAGTTAAGGCCACGGTTGCGTTTTGAAATAACAACACCTTCAAACGCCTGTACACGTTTACGATTACCCTCAACAACGTTTACGCCAACAACCAGTGTATCACCTGGCGCAAAATCAGGAATATTTTTGCCTAAACGGGCAATTTCTTCCTCTTCCAACATTTTAATAATATCTGCCACTTTGTGCTCCTTTTAATTATGAAGATGCTTGTTCCTGCTCTAGTTCTTCAAGCAGCCGAGCTTCCTCTTTCGTCAACGACCTTGCGGCCAATAAATCAGGGCGCTTTGCCCTCGTTAGCGCAAGCGATTGTTTTAACCGCCATTGCCTAATCTTTTCGTGGTCACCTGACAATAGCACCTCAGGCACCGCTTTATCTTTATATACTTCAGGTCGTGTGTAATGCCTATAATCCAATAAGCCATTTACAAACGAATCCTCTACTGCAGATGTCGAGTCACCCAAAACACCAGGCAACTGCCTAATGATGGCATCCATCAGCACCATAGCGGGTAACTCTCCGCCACTTAACACGTAATCACCAATGGAGACCTCTTCATCCACGTACATATCCAATAGACGCTGATCAACACCCTCATAACGACTTGTTAATAAAATCAAACCGTTTTGCTTACTCAGCTCCATGACTTTTTCATGTATCAAAGTCTTACCACTTGGTGATAAATGAACAACCTTTGACTGCAAACCTTGTTCACTTTGCTTATCTTTCACAGCCATTATAGTTTTTTCTAGTGGCTCTACCAGCATCACCATGCCTGGGCCGCCACCATATGGCCTATCATCCACTGTTTTATGATTATCAGTTGTGAAAACTCGTGGATTCCAACATTTCAAATCATATATTTTATTCTCATAAGCACGGGCCGTTATACCGTGCTTGGTAATCGCCGTAAACATTTCTGGAAAGAGTGTAATGACATCAAAAATCATTATTACTCTACTAAAAAGTCCGCATCCCAATCCACTAGCATGCTTTGCTTTCCTAAGTTTACTTCAATCACCGTGTGCTCTGTGAAAGGTATCAACCTTTCTATCTCACCTTTGACGACGATGACATCGTTAGCACCCGTCTCAAATACATCTACAATTTTGCCAAAATCAATACCTTGTTGATTTTTGACAGCCAACCCCATTAAATCAGACCAGTAATATTCATCACTTTCCAACGCAGGCAATTCATTTCTTTGTACTGCAACCAACTTACCTTTACATGCAAAAGCTGCATCTCTATCATCAATACCGTCAAGCTTAACTAGCAGCACATCATTATGTATCTTGCCAGATTTCAGCTTAATTGACTGCCAGTTTGACTCATTTCCAATTTGCCAGGTTTTAAATCTTAATAACCCGTCTAAATATTCAGTATCAGGAACTACTTTTAACCAGCCCTGAACGCCGTATGGGGCGACAACGCGCCCCATGATGACCAATTCATCTAAATCCGTTTTCATAGAAAACGGTTCAAACCTTACTCAGCAGCAGGTGTTTCGGCTGAATCTTCTTCCGCCCCAGTTTCAGCAGCACTTTCTTCAGCCGCTTTGGCTTCCGCTTCTGCCTTAGCTTCAGCTTCCGCTGCTTCTGCCGCCGCTTTTACTTTTGCCGCTTCTGCTGCTGCGATTTTAGCCTTAGCAGCCTCTGCTTTTGCCTCATCTTTTGCCTTTGCTTTTGCCATACCTTCAGGACCAGTAGCATGCAGCTTTACCAAACGCTTAACTGTATCTGATAGTTGAGCACCAACACCAGTCCAGTAATTAACACGCTCTTGATTTACACGTAAGGCTTCGGCTTGACCACTAGCAGATGGGTTGTAAAAACCTACGCGTTCTATAAAGCGACCATCACGACGATTACGTGAGTCAGCCACAACTAAATTGAAAAATGGGGTCTTTTTTGAACCGCCACGTGATAAACGAATAACTACCATATATATTCTCTTAAAATTAATTTTCTGCAGAAAGGCGCGGATTATACGTCATTTTATTAAGAATGGCAAAGAAAACTATGCGCCCAATTATCTTTTTCTAACACTATCTAATGCTAAACAAACTAGCTCATGCTGTTTGTTCACCTCCATTTTTTTAAAACAGTTTTTTAAATACTGTCTAGCGGTGTCCTCGGCGATGCCCATCACCATACCAATCTCTTTAATATTCCTACCTTCTGTAAGCAGCACAACAAAATCAGCCTCTCGCTTGGTCAGGCCAAAAATACGTTTAAGCCTACCCTGCCAGTAAGCTGCATTAGCATGAGTGTCCTTGATGATAATCAAGATAGCTTCATCACTATCTTCATGCTCACTACCCAAACCCATTTTACTGATTAACAACAAGTATGGCTTTTTCTGGTTACTTCGGTGAATATAAAAACTTTTATAATTTTGCTCTTGCGCGGACTCTTTTAGTGTAGCCGTTTTCATTTGCCGCAAGCGCTCATCATCTTGTGGCAAGATGCCGACAAGCACTCCATCGGCAATCGTCAAACCATCATGCTGCTGCAACATTTCATTTGCAACATCCGTTACAAAAAGCACATGACCTAGTTTCGACAGCAAGATAATACCTTGCCCAAGCTGACTGAGTCCTTGCTCTAACACGCTCACTCGCCTTTTCAAGTCATGTTCGAACGGATTAGGTAAGGTCATCTAGTTAGCCAAAAGTTTGTATACATAACAATATTATAACAACGCAAATCATTTAACATAGATGGTTGGATCCGCGATGCCAGCTTTAGCGAAACCTTCCTTTCTTAATCTGCATGAATCGCACACACCGCAAGCCTGACCATGGTTATTAGCTTGATAGCATGAAACCGTTTTACTATAGTCCACGCCTAAGGCGGTTCCTTCTGTGATAATTTGCGCTTTTGTCATGTCGATTAATGGCGCATGTATGGTAATCGTTTGACCTTCAACAGCTGCTTTTGTAGCCAAATTAGCCATTTCTTGAAAAGCCTTAACATACTCAGCACGACAATCTGGATAGCCAGAGTAATCTAATGCATTAACGCCAATAAAAATATCTTGTGCGCCAATCACTTCTGCCCATGCCAGACTTAAGGAAAGCATAATAGTATTTCTTGCTGGGACATATGTTACAGGAATACCTTCTGACGCTTCTTCAGGCACAGCTATTTCATAGTCAGTTAGCGCTGAACCGCCAAATAGGCTTAAATCTAATTGTGCTGTTTTATGTATTTTAGCGCCTAAACTTGCCGCTATATTTTTTGCTGCGACCAACTCAGCAATATGTCGTTGATGATAATCTAAACTTAAGCAGTAACATTCATAACCGTTTGATTGCGCGATGGCTAGGCAAGTTGCAGAATCTAATCCACCAGAAAGAAGTACTACTGCTTTTTTTTTCATCATTTAATCTACCGCCATTACATTAAACACCAGCTTTTTCGCCCCATAAAATTTTATGTAACTGCACTTGTACACGCACAGGTAATTGATCGGCCAGGACCCAAGCCGCCAAATCAGTTGACTTCAATTCACTATAACTTGGAGAAAAAATAATCGGGCACCTTTTCTGCAGCTCTAACTCTTTAACTTTTGTTTTAGCCCACTCATAATCACTGCGGCCACAAATAACAAACTTTATTTCATCTTTAGATTGCAAGTGATCTAAATTTGACCATCTCATATTACTTACTTCATTAGAGTCCGGTGTTTTAATATCCATAATAACTGAAACCCGCTTATCGACATGTGCAATATCAATACCACCACCTGTTTCCAATGACACACTATAACCAGCATCGCATAAAGCTTTGAGCAATTGATGACACTCTTTTTGTGCTAGCGGCTCACCGCCTGTCACTGTTACATATTTTGTATCATAGTCAGCTACCTTTGCCATAATGTCCTCCACAGACATATTGCCCCCACCAGAGAACGCATAAGCTGTATCACAATAGCTGCAACGCATAGGGCAGCCAGTTAGCCTAATAAATACAGTAGGCAGGCCGATACGTGAGCTTTCACCCTGCAATGAATAGAAAATTTCGTATATTTTTAGAGCCATTTAATCCATACCATACAATAAAAAACGCCAACGGTTAAGTTGGCGTCATTTTAAAACAAAAAACCAAGCCTGATTATTTAATTGTTTCCAACACTTTTAACCTACGTTGCGCGTTAGGAACCACATCTGCATTAGGATACTTAGCAATTAACTCGCTAAGCATCTTTTTTGCTTCTTTAACTTGGCCAAGTTGAATATGACTGTTAGCAATACTATACATTGCATTTGGCACTTTCGTGCTATCTGGGTAAGTAGTGATTAATTTATTTTGGCTTGCAATTGAAGACTTGTAGTTTTTCAATGCAAACTGTGAATACCCAAGACCATACAAAGCATCTGGCGTTAGCTTGCTATCAGGATACTGTTTGACAAAAGTGTCAAAAGCTTCAAAAGCTTCTAAGTGTTTTGCTTCCTGGCTATAAGCATAAGCAATCTTATAAGCTTTCACTTCTTCAGTCTCGTCAATAGGCTCCGTCATCTCACCTGAAATGGGTGCTGCACTTGATTCACCATCTAATGTAGCACCACTTTCCAGTTTACGGATGCGCGCATCTGTATCTGCATATAAGTCTTTTTGTCGTTGCTCAGCAGTTTCCAGAGCATGATTGGCCACTTCTAGACTGCCTCTCAATTGAGCTGTCTCTTGTTTGAGCAACTCAATCTCGCTTTGCATATCGAGCAAACCCTGCGTTTGAATTGAAAGCCGTTTTTTTAAATCTTCAATTTCTGCTGCTTGCGCATCAAGCTGAGTTTGCGCCTTAGCTTCCACATCCAAGATTTTTTTTCGTGCTTCCGTGTCATCAAAGAGTGCTGCTCCAGATGTCAACGTATAAAGACTTAAGCCTATAAATAAGCTTTTATGCAAAATATTCATGCCTTACTCGTTTGGATAAACGATTTCCACACGACGATCTTGTTGGTAACAATCTTCATCGCTGCAGTTAGGGTT
>JBNLAC010000023.1:0-36990 GCA_050301935.1 Methylophilaceae bacterium
CATGGCGCTCCATATATTCGCTCATATCAAAGCGAACTAGGTCTATGCCCATAATGTAAGCAAGCTGCCTTGCTACTTCAGTTTTACCAACGCCAGTCGGACCACTGAATAGGAAGCTACCTACAGGCTTATCGCTTTGGCCAATGCCACTACGCGCCATCTTAACAGCTGATGCAAGCGCTTCAATCGCTTTATCTTGACCGAACACAACAGCTTTCAAATCACGCTCTAATGTTTTCAATGCACTTCTGTCATCATTAGATATGTTCTTAGGTGGAATACGCGCAACTTTAGCAACGATATCTTCGATTTCTTTATTGCTAATCATTTTTTTACGTTTAGGTTTAGGCAATATACGCTGTGCTGCACCCGCTTCATCAATGACATCAATTGCTTTATCTGGTAAGAAACGGTCGTTAATATATTTAGCTGATAGCTCTACAGCAGAAGTGAGTGCGCTAGCACTATATTTAACACTATGATGCTCTTCAAATTTTGACTTAAGACCTTTAAGAATCGCAATTGCTTCATCTATGCTAGGCTCAACGACATCAACTTTTTGGAAGCGACGTGACAAGGCATGATCTTTTTCAAAAATCCCACGGTATTCTTGATATGTGGTAGCGCCAATACATTTGAGTTTACCACTAGAGAGCGCCGGTTTCAGCAAATTGCTAGCGTCCAGTGTACCACCACTTGCAGCGCCAGCACCAATCAGCGTATGGATTTCATCGATAAATAGAATAGCCCCTTTATCTTGCTCCAGCTGTTTCATTACCGCCTTTAGTCGTTGCTCGAAATCGCCGCGGTATTTAGTTCCAGCCAATAAGGCGCCCATATCTAAAGCATAAACTGTTGCATTCTCTAGGACTTCTGGAACATCATTTTCCACGATGCGACATGCTAAGCCTTCTGCGATTGCAGTTTTACCTACACCCGCTTCTCCCACGAGCAATGGGTTGTTCTTGCGACGACGGCATAGCGTTTGAATCACGCGCTCAATTTCACTTTCGCGTCCAATAAGCGGATCAATTCTGCCGCTGGCAACTTCTTGGTTCAAGTTCAGCGTGTAGCTTTCTAACGCACCTGAAGGCGTTGCCTCTGTCTCAGTTGCACCATCAGCACCTTCTGTGCTGGGATTTTCATCAGGCATTTTAGCAACGCCATGTGAGATAAAGTTGACTACATCAAGGCGTGTTACACCTTGCTGATGTAGGAAGAATACCGCATGTGAGTCTTTTTCACCGTAAATAGCTACCAGGACATTTGCACCTGTTACTTCTTTTTTACCAGATGATTGGACATGAAGCATGGCACGCTGGATAACGCGCTGGAACCCGAGTGTTGGTTGCGTATCAACTTCATCTTCACCTCCAACAATCGGGGTGTGTTCTGAAATGTGTTGATTGAGTTCTGCACGCAATACATCAAATTTAGCACCACAGGCACGCAATACGTTAGCTGCTGTTGGATTATCTATCATTGCCAGCAGTAGATGTTCTACAGTAATGAGTTCGTGTCTGTTCTGTCTGGCATCCATAAATGCCATGTGTAAACTCACTTCTAATTCTTGTGCAATCATGTATATCCTCTTTTACTAAGCGGTTAAGCTGGCTCAATCACACACTGTAAAGGGTGTTGTGATTCTTCTGCACGCTTCAATACCTGGTTCATTTTTGTTTCTGCTATATCTTTTGGATATACGCCGCAAACACCCATGCCTGTTGTATGTACTTGGAGCATTATATGCGTTGCTTGTTCCCGCGTTTTATTAAAAAAACGTTGTATTATTTCCACTACAAACTCCATAGGTGTGTAATCGTCATTTTTCAGCAAAACTTTATACATATCAGGCAATTTTGGTTTAACTTTGCTGGGTTCAATCGCCAGATCGCCTGTTGGGTCCTTTGTCGCCATGTGTTTCTTTGATAATTCGCTAATGTCTATTTTGAGCTAATTTTAAGAAATTTCAAGGTCTAAGTGGGTAGACAGCAAAAAAGTATTAATTATGGAAATATTTTGACACTTTTAACCACTCTATCCTGTGTTTGCACAATCTCAATAATATGATCGCCAATTTTAAAGCTGGTGTAGGATTCAGGAATATCCTGAAAGTGTTCTAGAATTAATCCGTTGATTGTACGAGGCCCGTCCAATGGTAGCTTCAGCTTAAGCTTTTTATTGAGTTCTCTTAATGAGCAGCTTCCATCTACGACCCATCCTCCGTCTTCCTCTTGGTGAAAACTACCAATGCGGCTTGGTGATTGTGTTGTAAAGTCACCAATGACTTCTTCAAGAATGTCTTCTAGCGTGATAAGACCTTTGAGCTCACCATATTCGTCTACCACCAAAGCAATTCTTTCTTTCTTTTCCTGAAATTGCTGCATTTGCGTATAGAGAGGCGTGCCTGAAGGAATGAAATAAGGCTTCGAGATGGCTTCTCGAAGCTGCTCTTTATTAAAATCGTCTTTTTGGTGATGTAGCCTAAGTTGATTCATTACTTTTCTGATGTGGAGGATGCCAAAAATTTCCTCTCTATCACCTTCTCTAACGGGTAGGCGGGTATGGTGACTATTTGCCAAACGCTCAAGTATGTCCTCTAAAGGTGCGTCAAAGTTTATGGCTTCCACTTGTGTGTGTGCTGTCATCACATCATCAACTTCAATTTTTTCTAATTCAAATAAATTGAGCAGAATCGTACGGTGTTTGTTGGGTAAAAACTTGCCAGCATCTGTTACGATACTACGAAGTTCGTCCATATTGAGTGATTTCACACCATCACCAAAATGAATTTTAATACCGAGTAGTTTTAACCACGCTTCGACAAATAAGTTTACAAACCAGACAACAGGGTATAAAACTCGTAATAATGGATAGAGGATATAGCTAACAAAAATCCCTACTTTTTCTGCATAGGCAGCCGCGATAATTTTTGGTGATATCTCGCTGAAAATCAAGATAGCAAAGGTCACGGTAATGGTACTCAGTACGAGCTCCCATTCACCCTCACCAAACAAATTAACAGTAATAATAGTAACAAGTGTTGCTAGGGCAGTATTGACAAAGTTATTGCAAAGCAAAATAACACCTAATAACTTGTCGGTTTGCAGTAGCAATGTATTAGCTAGTTTTGCGCCACGATGCCCTTGTTTGACTAAATGTCGCAACCGATAGCGATTGACTGACATAAGGGCAGTCTCAGACATGGAGAAAAATGCTGACAGCATAAGCAGTATGACTAAGGCGCCAAACTGCCAAGAAAGTGGAATATTGTCCAATCGTGTATTAATTCGTTATGATTAAGCGTTTAGTTTAACCTTAAATGCGTGTCCTGTTAATCATAGAAGTGATTAAGCAATGACCTCTTCTTCGTTCTCTTTTTTCTTTTTGTCCAGATCACCAATCAGGTTGGCACGGCTAACGCCAAGCAATAGTGCAACAGGGCAGGCCACGAGTACTGATGAGTAAATTCCAAACAGAATGCCAACTGTTAAAGCAAGAGAGAAGTAATGTAGCACCTCGCCACCAAACAGTAGCATTGATCCAACCATTGTGAGGGTTAGCGTGTGTGTAATGACAGTACGAGATAGTGTGCGTGTGATGGCGTTATCAATAACCTCAACTGTCCCAGCTTTGCGCATTTTGCGGAAGTTTTCGCGCACACGGTCAAATACCACTACAGACTCATTAACCGAATAGCCTAGCACTGCTAGAATCGCTGCGAGTACAGTTAAACTGAACTCCCATTGAAAGAACGCAAAAAAGCCCAGAATAATGACGACATCATGCATGTTGGCAATAATTGCAGAAACGGCAAAACGCCATTCAAAACGCATCGCCAAATAGGCGGCAATGCCAAACAATACTATTAGTAGCGCTAATGCGCCGTTCTCAAATAGTTCATCACCTACCTGAGAGCCCACTGATTCTACGCGACGTATTTCTACTGAGCTATCTGCTGCTTTTAGGGCTTGGCTTACTTCTTCTGAAAGTTGTGCAATTGATAGTTCCTTTTTAATAGGTAAGCGAATAAGTACATCCTGGCTTGTCCCAAAGTTTTGCACAGTGGCATCACTCAGATCTATTTTGCTCATGGCTGTTCGGATGCTTTCAATATCTGCTGCATGAGGGTAGGTTACCTCCATGACAGTGCCGCCTGTAAAGTCCACGCCGTAGTTCAGTCCACGCGTTGCGAGAAAGAATACAGCTAAGATAAATGTTACAAGTGAGATTGTGGTCGTGAGGCGACCATAGCTCATAAAGGGGATGTCTTTTTTTATTCTAAAAAATTCCATAATGTTCGCTCGTTATACCTAACTTAAGTAACTAATCTGCTTTATATATTTGACCAATTGAAAGTTTATCTATCTTGCGACGGTAGCCATAGATAAGGTTCACAATTGCACGTGAAACCATGACTGCACTGAACATTGATGTCAAGATACCTAACACGTGTACTACTGCAAAGCCTTTAATAGGACCAGTGCCAAACATAAACAGTGCGGCACCAGCTATCAGTGTTGTAATGTTTGAGTCAAGAATCGTACCAAACGCTTTGTCATAACCTATGCGGATACTAGCTTGCGGTGTGTTGCCATCACGTAGTTCTTCACGGATACGTTCATTAATCAAGACGTTAGCATCAATCGCCATCCCTAGTGTGAGTGCAATCGCTGCTAAACCAGGTAATGTCAGTGTTGCTTGCAACATTGATAGCAAGGCAACGAGTAGTAATAGGTTAATACCAAGAGCTGTGACAGAAACGGTACCAAATAAAACGTAATACATGATCATCATCACTGCGATAGCTGCAAAGCCCCATAAAGTTGAGTTGACGCCACGTTTGATATTCTCTTCACCCATGCTTGGCCCAACTGTGCGCTCTTCAATGATTTCCATTGGCGCAGCTAGTGCACCTGCTCGCATCAATAATGATAAATCGTTCGCTTCTTGGAGGTTTTCCATGCCTGTAATGACAAACTGAGAAGAAAGCTCAGCTTGAATAGTAGGTGCTGTTAATACTTCCTTTTTACCTTTTTCAACTAGGATAACAGCCATTCGTCTGTTAATGCCGTCGCGCGTTGTTAATTTCATTGAGCCAGCGCCTTTAGAATCCAAACTGACTGCGATTTCAGCGCCTGCTCCCTGCTGGCTTGGTTTGGGGCTGGCAGAGACCAGGTTTTCACCAGAAAATACTATGCGTTTGGAAACCAGTAGCGGTTCATTGATCCTTGAATAAAGCAATTCGCTACCTGCTGGAATGATGCCTTTAAGTGCATCTTCAATTTTTTTCGGATCAAAGTCTCTTGCATCACTACGTGTGCCGTGTGCTGTGACCATTCGAACTTCTAGTGCCGCCGTGCGTCCTAGAATTTCTTTTGCTTTTGCTGTGTCTTGTACGCCAGGCAACTGAACAACAATACGATCCAGACCTTGTTGTTGCACAATAGGCTCTGCAACACCAAGCTCATTGATGCGGTTATGTAAAGTCAACAAGTTTTGCTTAAGGGCAAACTCTTGAATTTTCTTTTGTGTTTGCTCACTTGGCAGAGCTACCAGCTTGAGCGCTGTGTCGCTGCCAGTTTTAGTGTAAGTTAAATCAGGGTAGTTTGTTTCCAGAAGCCTACGTGCCTTTTCCCTTTCCTCTTCACTTTCAAAGCTAACTTCAACTGCTAAGTTTTCACGAGAGACACCAGTGTAATTAATTTTTTCATTACGCATTGCTGTACGAAAATCGCCAACATTGCTTTCTACTGATTTTTCCAAAGCGGCTTGCATATCGACTTGTAACAAGAAATGTACACCGCCACGTAAATCCAAGCCCAAATACATTGGTTTTGCACCAATTGCTAGTAGCCAGTCTGGCGTTTGTGAAAGTAGATTTAGCGCAACGGTGTAATCATCCGTTGCTAAACTTTCTGTTAGTTTGTCTTTCGCTTTAAGTTGATCTTCAGGTTTATCAAAACGAACTTTTACGCCTGAGGCATCCAAATAAATCCCATTAAAGTTTATATCGGCCAACTTAAGTGCAGCTTCAACTTTACTTAATAATGCTTGATCTGCTTTTAAAGAAGCTCTGGCAGGACTGACTTGTACGGCTGGAGACTCTCCGTATAAGTTAGGAATGGTGTAAAGCAATCCAATAATAACTGATGCTGCAATTAAAATATATTTCCACGTAGGGTAGCGGTTCATGGTTGTGGCTCGCTTAAAGCTGGTTTATGTAAGAATAGTAAAGTTATGCTGACTTTAATGTGCCAGGCGGCAATAGTGTTTGGACTGCGTGCTTTTGAACATTAATTACAGTGTTAGCTGCAATCTCAATACCTACGAAATTGTCATTTACTTTTGTGACTTTCCCAATCATGCCGCCAGTCGTTGCTACTTCATCGCCAACTTTTAATGCTGCAATCATTGCTTTGTGTTCTTTGGCTTGTCTCATCTGCGGGCGGATAAGCATAAAATAGAATAGAACAAAAATGATTAGCATAGGTGCCAAACTTAATAAATCACTACCAGCAGCAGCTGGTGCCGCTGCATATGCGTTAGAAATAAACATATCGGATTTTCCTAAATTGAGTAACATCTAAAATAAGGCAGGATTTTAACACAGAGTATTGTTGCTGCGCGTGGAACTGTTGATTGCTTATGAAACAATCCCGTTTAGTACTGTTATTTTAGTTAGTTTTTCGGCCGCAAGGGGACAAGGCGGTAAGGTTTAGGCTGCTTCTTGCTTATTAATGGGGAATACATTGCTGAATGAATCAATGTTTTTATGTGTGGATTTTGCAAGGCATTCTTTTGTGCATCTAGCGCAAGCACCGCATTGAGAACCAACGCCTAGATCACGATTCAAAGCTTTCATGGTAGTAGCTCCATGCGCGATGGCTTGTTCGATATCACGCTCTGTTACAGCGTTACACACACAAACGTACAAAATCATACTCCATAAACAATAACAATACTGAGAATTATTCTCGTTTGTTCTTTGTTTGTCAAGTGAGAATATCAAATTTGCTTATGGACATAAAAAAAGCTGCCTAAGCAGCTTTTTAGTCTAGTTGTACTTAGTCCACATCTTCGATATGAGATTGTAGATAATTTGGTAACGATACGTCGTTGATAAGTGTTTGTTGTGTTTCTATCCAGTCAATCGCTTCTTCGCTGGCTTCTAGTAATGTTTCTAATAAATCGCGCGTTACAAAATCTTGTAATTCTTCGCATATGGAAATGGCTTCAACTAATGCAGGTCTATGAATGTCACGCTCCAGTTTTAAATCGCCATTTAAGCACTCAACTACATCCTCGCCAATCAATAATTTTCCTAGTACTTGTAAATTTGGTAAGCCTTCCAAAAACAAAATACGCTCAATAATTTTATCGGCTTCTTTCATCGTACGAATCGACTGTTTATATTGATAGTCATTTAGACTTTCAAGACCCCAATTACGAAACATACGTGCGTGCAGAAAATATTGATTGATTGCGGTCAATTCATTTTTAAGCACTACATTCAGAACGCTGAGAATTTTTTTGTCTGCTTTCATCACTTGTCCCTTATGCTGCTGGTTGTTTCATTTGACTTTGTTGATAGTTTTCTAACCCAACTAGATTTATTAATTTAAGTTGTTTCTCTAGCCAGTAAGCATGATCCATTTCTGTATCTTCCAGTTGTTGTACCAGCATATCGCGTGTAACAAAGTCTTCTGCTTTTTCACAGGCTTCGATTGCACTTTTTAGATTTTTAACGACTTGATATTCAAGCGCTAAATCATTTTCCAGCATTTGCTTAACATTTTTACCAATATTAAGCGCGTCACGCTTTGCAACGTTTGGCGTACCTTCTAGGAATAATATACGTTGAATGATGAGCTTGGCATGTAAATGCTCGTGTTCTGACTCATGTAACATGTGTGCGGCTAATTGTGGCATGCCCAAATCAGACACCATTTCACCATGAATCAAATATTGATCGCTGGCTGATAATTCACCAGTTAATAACTGGTTTAGGATATCAATAATTTTTTTGTTGCCCTTCACTGTATTTCTCCTATCTGTTCAGGCTTGTTATGTTACGCATGTTTAAGAGAAGTGGCAACATTAAAATTGGGTTAGTTGTTGATTTTTAATGGTTTTTTAATGGAAATAACAATAAAAACCATTCTTAATTAGCTTGCTTGTTCAAGCGTTTTTGGTAGATAGAACAGCACGTTTTCTTGTGAATTCTTTTTTGAACTGGTCAAAAAGATTTGATTCAATGGCATCACGCATACCTTGCATCAGTGTTTGGTAATAATGCAAATTGTGTATGGTATTTAATCGCGCCCCCAAAATTTCACCCACTTTATGTAAGTGGTGTAAATAAGCACGGGTAAAGTGCTGGCATGTGTAACAACTGCAGTCTGCATCTAGAGGTTGCAAGTCTTTTTTGTAAATAGCATTTTTAATTTTAACGTCACCATACTGGGTGAATAGCCAGCCGTTGCGTGCGTTACGTGTTGGCATAACGCAATCAAACATATCAACACCATGACTGACTGCGTCCACGAGATCTTCGGGTGTACCAACGCCCATCAGATAGCGAGGCTTGTCTTGTGGCATCTTGGGAGCCGTATGTGCCAAAATTCTCTTCATATCTGCCTTTGGCTCACCTACTGACAAGCCACCTATTGCGTAGCCATCAAAACCAATGGATTCGAGTCCTTTAAGCGATACATCTCTTAACTCTTCATACATGCCACCTTGAATAATGCCAAACAGTGCATTGCTGTTACCTTGATGGGCATCTTTACTTCTTTGCGCCCAGCGCAAAGATAATTGCATAGAGTCATTTGCTTCCTGATAAGTAGCAGGGTAAGGCGTGCATTCGTCGAATATCATCACAATGTCACTATTTAATACTTTCTGGATACGCATAGACTCTTCAGGTGTCAAAAAGCAAGTGTCACCATTAATGGGACTTTTAAACTTTACCCCCTCTTCACTGATTTTACGCATATCACCCAAACTAAACACTTGGAATCCGCCAGAATCTGTCAGTATTGGCTTATTCCAGCCCATAAATTTATGCAAGCCTCCATGTGCTGCTACAACATCTAATCCTGGGCGCAACCATAGATGGAATGTGTTCCCTAAAATAATTTCTGCTTTTATTTCTTCTAACTCTAATGGAGACATGGCTTTAACTGTGCCATATGTACCAACGGGCATAAATGCTGGTGTTTCGAGTTTGCCATGGGCAAGTTGCAGGCAGCCACGACGGGCCAAACCGTCTGTGCAGTGTAATCTGAATATCATAGAGTCAGGTTGCTAAATATTTATTTAGCGCGATATTAACACAGTGAAAAATTTCTCTGTGCTACAGAATGTCATTTAGCGTTTAATGCCTAGCATCATCTTTGTTAGGCTCTATAACTTTTTTTAATTGAGTTGGTATTGCCTCTACATCCACAATTGGCGCGCCGACGACACGATTACGGCCTGAGTTTTTGGCAGCATATAGTGCAGCGTCAGCACGTGGAATGATTTCTTCTGGTGTTTCGCCTTCAATACGTTCCGCAACACCTGCACTGAAAGTGATAACGATATGTTGGTCGCTATGCATAAAAAATTGTTTGGTAAGTTTACGTTGTACGCGCTCAATCACTTTGATTGCATCTGCTTGTATGGTATTAGGCAGAATAATGATGAACTCCTCTCCGCCATAGCGCGCTAACACATCTGTTGTACGCTTAGCATCTTTAATAACAGTCGCGAAATGCGCAAGTGCCTCATCACCTGTGCTGTGGCCCAACTTATCATTAAGTTGTTTAAAGTGATCAATATCCATCATAGCAATACTAAGTTCAGTGTGGTGGCGATCTGCACGACTAAACTCTCTTTCTAGTGCTTCTTCCATACCGCGGCGGTTCAGTGTGCCTGTTAAATAGTCTTCACAAGCGACCTCATTAATGTATTCAAGTACGGAAGTTAACTCTTGAATTTTCTGTTCAGCTTCATTAATGCGTGTTTGGCTTTCACTAAACTCCTCACGCGTGCGCTGTACCGTTAGGCCGATAGAGCGTGTATCTTCGAGTACACTTTTGAGTACGCCGTTTAACTCATCAATCCCTTTAATAGTTGTTAACTTTCTTTGATGACCCTCGATTTTATGATGGTAATCATCCGTCGTTTCAGTCATGTCAACCAAGCGTGCAATAAACGTCTCGGCCATTTGCTTTAATAAACTTTGAGCATTGCTGATAGCAGGTTTTATACTGTCTTGCTTATGAATCAGCTCTTTTAAGCTGCTCTCTGCATTTTGCAGTGATAGCGTAGTAATAGGCTTACTGAGCACGTCATTGACAATGTCTATTTGACCTTTCAGCCAATGATCATCGGCTGTCAAATCCGCCATGTTTTTGACGAGTAAACTCAATAAGTCGACAAGTGTATTGTTGATATTCTCTTTTTCTTCCATCTTGGTTTCAAGGGAAAAAAGAATATTCTTCAAGCTATTTGTACATTTTGATAACGTTTGATCAGATAAGTCTCCGCGCAGGTCTGTAAGTAAATTCTGTGCTTCTTCTTGTGATTTTGGTAAATCCTTTAGCAGCGGGATTAAAGCCAACTCTAATGTTCTTGTCATCATTTGACGTAGTTGTGCTAGTGCATGACTGCTCTTGCCTGATGACAGGTTATCCGATTGCTTATGCTGTGTTTGCGTATTGTTTTCAATTGAGATGACCTCTTTGGATGAGATCTGATCGCTTACAGTCTCTATACTCTGCGCAGTAGATTCACTGCCCCATGATCGTAGTAAAGCCTGTATTTTTTCAGCCAGCATATCTGGGTCTTTAGCGAAATTCATTAATACACGGCTAAGTCCTTGTTTTTTGCGACTAAGCGTGATGCCCTTATGGTTCGTTTCTAGCTGTTTTAATAAAGTGCTAATCAGTGAAGACCAATTGACATTGCTAGTGGAGCTGCTTACGGGGCCATTGGCGAATAATTTACGAAGTTTAATTTCTAAACCTGCCCAGTCTTGCTCTTTGACGGCGAGTGAGATTGCTTTTTCTGCTTCTGCATATTGTGGTGACTTTTTACCTGCACTAATCAGCGCATCTTTTAATACCTCATAAACTGAGGGCGCCTTGTTGCCAACGATTTCATTATATTTAGCTGCATAGTTTTCCGGCGTAGGAGGCAGGCCCTCCTTAACCAGTTGAATTAAGGTTTGGCGTGCAATATCAGCTGCAGTATGTTTATTTTTTGGATGTACCACAATATGACTCTTAGCAAATTAAAGTTTTGATAAGTATTTATCATACAAATAGAAGTAAGGTTTTTATCGCTAGATAAACGTATGTTTATTGCTTTAATTTGATTAATAGCCGATGTGAATAACGATTAATTCATGCTTGGATAGTAATATCTGAAATAAATAAATCCAAAGCGTGCACTAAAGCATTTTGCAATGGATTAGATTTGATATACTGATATGCAACTATTTAATTCAAGCAATCCGATATGACAGAGTCAGATAAAAAGCTATCAAGAAGAGCAACAGACAACGCAGAGAGTCCTAGTTTAAGAGAGCGTGGCATCTATTTACTCCCTAATTTGTTTACTTCAGCTGCTTTATTTTCAGGTTTCTATGCCATTGTTAGTGCAATGAACTTTAAATATGAGCAGGCAGCAATTGCGATATTCGTTGCTATGGTCATGGATGGACTTGATGGGCGAGTGGCAAGAATGACAAATACACAAAGTGCCTTCGGTGCTGAGTACGATAGCTTAGCTGATATGGTTTCTTTTGGAGTTGCACCAGCCTTAATAATGTACGTTTGGGCGCTGAAGCCACTTGGTAAGATTGGTTGGATTGCTGCATTTATTTATTGTGCATGTGCTGCCTTGAGATTAGCAAGGTTTAATACCAAGCTTGAAGATCCATTTCAAGATAAACGTTTTTTTCAAGGCTTACCTAGTCCTGCTGCGGCTGCATTGCTAGCTGGGTTTGTTTGGGTGTCATATGAGTATGGTATCTCAGGCCGCGAAATCTTTTTTGGTGCGATTAAGATGCAATGGCTAGCTTGGTGTTTGACTGTGTTTGCTGCAGGCTCTATGGTGAGTGACTTTAGTTTTTATAGTGGTAAAGATATCAATTTGAAAAAAAGTGTACCTTTTGTCGCCGTACTCGCAATCATGCTTGGATTCGTATTAGTGTCATATAGCCCGCCTGAGGTGCTGTTCACAGTCGTATTTATTTATGCCTTATCTGGATACTATTTGTGGATAAAGTCTAAATTGAAAAAAAGACAGTGACTTAGTGTTTATCTATGATTGACGAATAATAAAAAAGTTACTTATAATCACCTTATGTTTAGCGATGCTACATTTGAAGCAATATATTCCTTAACAGGCTTGTGCCTTACAAGCCTTGCACTGCTGCTGCGCGTCAGCGCACATTAATTTTCCCCACCAATACAGAAGTATCTTGCTCGCGCATTTCGCATGCTGCGGCTAAAACCATTTATAATTCATTGCATTGATTAAGGAATACCACATGAAACAAGAACAAGTGATCATTTTTGATACCACATTAAGGGATGGCGAGCAAAGCCCGGGTGCCGCCATGACTAAAGAAGAAAAAATACGCATTGCGCGCCAATTAGAAAAATTAGGTGTTAATGTCATTGAAGCAGGCTTTGCAGCCGCTAGTCCAGGAGACTTTGAAGCAATACATACGATTGCTGGATTGATTACAAAGTCTACGGTATGTTCACTTGCGCGTGCTAGTGAGAATGATGTGCGGCGTGCTGGTGAGGCAATTACACCAGCCATGCAGCATGCAGAAAAAAATGGCCGTATCCATACTTTTATTGCTACCAGCAAAATTCATATGGAAAACAAACTTCGGATGACGGAGGATCAAGTAGTAGAGCGTGCAGTGCTAGCTGTGAAATGGGCTTTGGAGTATACCCATGATGTTGAATTCTCAGCAGAAGATGCTGTGCGCTCGGATATCGATTTTCTAGTGCGCGTATTTGATGCCGTTATTGAAGCGGGGGCGAAGACGATTAATGTGCCAGATACTGTAGGTTATAGTATTCCCGCTGCATGGGGCGAACGCATGGCCACGTTGATTAAGCGTGTTAAAAATTCAGATAAAGTAATCTGGAGTACGCATTGTCACAATGACTTAGGTATGGCAGTAGCTAACTCATTGGCAGCAGTCGCCAGTGGCGCTCGTCAAGTAGAGTGTACTATTAATGGCTTAGGCGAGCGGGCAGGTAATGCAAGTTTGGAAGAGGTCGTGATGGCTATTAAAACGCGCCACGACTTTTTTAACTTGGATACACGCATTGATACAACACAGATAGTGCCTGCTTCTAAATTAGTGTCAACTATCACTGGGTATCCAGTACAACCAAATAAAGCTATTGTTGGCGCCAATGCATTTGCTCATGAAAGTGGCATTCATCAAGACGGAGTCTTAAAGCACCGTGAGACCTATGAAATTATGCGTGCTGAAGATGTAGGATGGAATACCAATAAATTGACGTTAGGTAAGTTGTCAGGTCGAAATGCTTTTAGAACGCGCTTAAAAGAGCTAGGGATTGAGTTGTCTAGTGACGATGCGTTGAATGCAGCATTTGCGCGTTTTAAAGCATTGGCGGACAAGAAGTCAGAAATCTTCGATGAGGACTTGCATGCCTTGGTAAGTGATGAAGTCGTCAGTGAGGCAAATGAACAATATAAATTAGTCTATTTACAAGTTGCATCGCAAACTGGCGAAATCCCGCATGCTGTGATTACCTTATCCGATGGCGGGCGTGAAGTAAGGGCAGAAGCAGATGGTGGTGGACCTGTGGATGCTAGTTTTAAAGCGATTGAGGAAATTGTAAGTAGTGGTGCTGAGTTGCAACTTTACTCAGTCAATAACATCACTAGTGGAACCGACGCGCAGGGTGAAGTGACCGTGCGTTTATCAAAAGGCGGTCGTATAGTGAATGGTCAAGGAGCTGACACTGATATTGTGATTGCATCGGCCAAGGCTTATTTGAATGGTTTGAATAAGTTATATAACAAAGCCGAAAAACTCAATCCGCAAGTTTAGTCAAGTAAAGCTTGCGCGATAACTGCGTTGCCTGAACTTGCCTTACTGTAAAATGCCAAATAGTAAACAGACACTGTTAATTTTTATTGCATTGTTTTGTACCTATTTCTTTTGGGGCTCAACTTATTTGGCAATACGGTTTGGCATAGAAAGTTTTCCTCCATTTATGCTTGCTGGCCTGCGATACCTCATAGCAGGGCTTTTTTTATATATTGTGATGCGCACTATGGGTTGGCGAAATCCTTCATACGCTGAATGGAAAGGCGCCGCGATTATTGGCGTTTTATTGCCAGTGATGGGTAATGGTACAGTATGCTTTGTGCAGCAAACGGTCAGTTCAAGTGTGGCTGCATTATCCATCGCGACTGTACCTGTCTGGATGGCTATATTTTCAACACTTTGGGGCCATCATATTACCAATCGAGAATGGTTTGGTATTGTGGTTGGATTTCTAGGCATTCTTTTACTTAATTTAGGCGGAAGTTTGAATGGAGACCTGAGCAGCGCTCTACTGTTGATATTTGCTGCTGCAAGCTGGTCATTTGGATCTGTGTGGTCGAAACACCTACCAATGCCGCGAGGCTTGATGGGTGCAGCATGTCAAATGCTGATTGGAGGGCTGGTGCTGATGGCGGTTAGCACTTTTTCTGGAGAGATATGGCCAACAACAGTTAGCAATAAATCTTGGGGTGCAGTGATGTTTTTGGTGCTCTTTAGTTCATTGGCTACCTACTCTGCCTACCAATGGCTGCTTAAAAATGTTGCGCCTCTTGTAGCAAGTAGTAATACATTTGTTAACCCAGTAGTGGCCTTTATAGTTGGGGTTATATTTGCCAATGAAACTATTGCTAATAATGAATATATTGCCTTGGCACTGATTATAGTTGGGGTGGTTTTGATATTAACTTCTAATACTAAGAAAGAAATGATTTGATATGAAACAGGATGCTAAACAACAAAATCTAGCATTGTTCGATTTGGATAATACGCTTTTAGCTGGGGATTCTGATTACAATTGGAGTCTTTTTCTGATTGATGAGGGCTTGCTAGATGCAGAGTCTCATCACGCGCGTAATGAACAGTTTTATCAAGACTACAAGAATGGAAATCTAGATATTTTTGCATTTTTGAAATTTCAATTGCAGCCTTTATCACAACATCCTAAAGCATTTCTTGATGAATTACACATGAAGTATATGGAAAAAGTCATTCGACCAATGATGACCGATAAAGCACAAGCATTGGTCAACCAGCATAAAGAGCAAGGCGATTTATGTGTGGTGATTACTGCAACTAATAGCTTCGTGACAAAACCGATTGCAACTGCCTATGGTATTGAAAATCTGATTGGAACAGACCCCGAAATCATTGATGGTGAATTCACAGGGAATGTAAGTGGTGTACCTAGCTTTCAAGATGGAAAAGTCACGCGGTTAAATGATTGGTTGGCTGAAAGAGGCCAAACACGTGAGGACTTTAAGGCTAGTTACTTTTATAGTGATTCACACAATGATTTGCCTTTATTAAAACTGGTGACAAATCCAGTAGCAGTTGATGCTGATCCACAGTTAACTGCCTATGCAGAAGCCTATGGCTGGCCTCATATCAGTTTACGCTAAATACGATGTAGGAAAAGCTCTAAAACAACTCTAGTACCAATGTAGGAAAGTACCAGCAAGCCAAAGCCTGACAGTGTCCAGCGAATCGCTTTTAAACCCCGCCAGCCATAGCGATAGCGGCCAAACAATAGCCATGCGTAAATGAACCATGATGCGATTGAGAAAATCACTTTATGCGTGAACTGTAGTGGTTTGCCAAAAATCTGTTCAGAGAAAAGCATGCCACTAGCTACGGTAAGGGTGAGTAATATAAACCCCAGGGTAATTACTTTAAACAACAAGCTTTCCATGACCATCAAAGGTGGGAAATCTGGTAGCTTAATGAAGGTCGACTTATTGTGGAGACTGCGTTCAGCTATTGCCATCAGTAGCGCATGCATAGCGGCGAAGGTAAATAAACTATAAGCTAGCACTGCAATTGCAACATGTGCCATAAACCAAGAAGCTTCTGCATAAGGGGCTATGTAATCATGAATGGAGAGAGCAGATAACAAAACAAATAGGGCTGCTGGCGGCAGGACAAAACATTGCAGGATGTCGATTTTATGCTTGAGGTTGGCAAGCCAGTATATAAGCGCTGTAAGCCATAAAATAGCAGAGATGGCATAAAATAAACCAAAGTTAAAGCTACCGACGGCAAAAATATCTTTATATAGTAGCCCGCCATGAAGAACCAAGCCTAGCGCAATCATGGCTGAGTGTAGCTTAAGTGAATAGACCTGCTCATCAGAGGTGCTGCTGAGTTTGGCAATGCGCCAAAAATCAAAAGCAACCGCTAGATAGATAAATGCGACAACGAGATATGGGATTAAATGTTGCATCTCGCAATTATGTCAAAACTCACGCCAATCGCATAGCATGATGTAAAATTAACACAAATTAATGAAGTCATACCGAACTGGTATGTCGCTTAGGATATGTAAATATGTTGGAAAATTTAACGGGACGTTTACAAGGCGTCATCAAAAACCTACGCGGTCAAGCACGCTTAACTGAGGATAATATTAAAGATGCCATGCGAGAAGTACGTATGGCCTTGCTCGAGGCTGATGTTGCTTTGCCTGTGGTCAAAGACTTTATTGCAAAAGTTAAAGATCGAGCCAATGGGCGAGAGGTGCTACAAAGCCTGACACCAGGACAAGCGGTCATTGAGGTGGTCAATGAAGAGTTAACTGAGCTGATGGGTAAAGCCAATGTTGCGCTGAATCTGGCTGCAGTCCCGCCAGTTGTCATATTAATGGCCGGTTTACAGGGCTCTGGTAAAACGACTACTTCTGCTAAATTAGCCAAGCTATTAAAAGCAGATAAGAAAAAAGTGTTGCTTGCCAGTGCTGATGTTTATCGGCCTGCAGCGATTACTCAACTCAAAACGCTGGCTAAACAATTAGAAGTGGATTGTTTTGATAGTCATGCAGATCAGCAACCAATTGAAATCGCGCAACAGACTCTAGCTCATGCAAAAGCTAATTATTATGATGTAGTAATATTTGATACGGCAGGGCGCTTGGGTATTGATGAAGCCATGATGGCTGAGATAAAAGCCTTGCATGCACAACTTAAACCAGCAGAAACGCTATTTGTAGTTGATGCTATGCAAGGTCAGGATGCGGTCAATACTGCTAAAGCCTTTGGTGAGACACTGCCGCTAACGGGCGTTGTGCTGACAAAGCTTGATGGGGATGCTAGGGGTGGTGCGGCGCTATCAGTGCGTCACGTTACAGGCAAGCCGATCAAGTTTATTGGTGTCAGTGAAAAAGTCGATGGTTTAGAACCATTTCATCCGGAGCGAATGGCTGGCCGGATTTTGGGCATGGGTGATGTGTTAGGTTTGATTGAGCAAGCCCACAAAAATGTCGATATGGAAGAGGCGAAAAAGGTCGCCGATAAAATCAAAAAAGGTAGTAAATTTGACTTGGAAGACTTTAAAACGCAAATGATGCAAATGCGTAAAATGGGCGGGATGAGCGCACTCATGGATAAAATGCCAGCACAGATGGCAGATATGGCGGCTAAAGTTAATCAAGAAGATGCTGAAAAATCATTACGGCGTATTGAGGGGATTATCAACAGCATGACTCCACTGGAAAGACGTAAACCAGAAATTATCAAAGCAACACGTAAAAAACGAATTGCTGCCGGAAGTGGCGTACAAGTTCAAGAAGTGAATCGCTTACTTAAGCAATTTGAAGAAACGCAAAAAATGATGAAAATGTTTAGCAAAGGCGGTATGGGGAAACTTATGCGTGGCATGGGCGGTCTCATGGGTGGTAAATTGCCTGGCATGCGATAAAAATGACAATTGGCCTTCGCCAAATCATATTATTTCAGAAATATACAAGATAAATTGCCAAACAATGTTGACCAAAAGGCTGGTTTCCAGCATAATCGCGGTCTTGCATTTTTTGAGCGACAACCAAAAAGCATTAAGTAGTAAATGGGGAGTTAGCTCAGATGGTAGAGCAGCGGACTTTTAATCCGTTTGTCGCGGGTTCGATCCCCGCACTCCCTACCAGATATAACAAAAGGGTTACGTGTGAACGTAACCCTTTTTCTATTCTGGCGACCATAGTAGCTAAGCTATTTAATGTTTGCTATAACGGCTTAAAATCCTGCTGATTTCATCATTTCTTACAAAGCTTGTATGATTCCAAAGTAAATAAACGTGTTTTATATCCTTAATTAGACTAAAGTATAAAGTCTAAATGGCGTAATAACTAGCTCAAGAACCAGTTTGTTATTAGAATAGCCGATAACCGATCAGATTGTCAGCGAATAACTATAATAGTGATACAAAAGGAAGTTTGTAGGACATGGCAGACAGCGCAGTTGTAAACAATGAGGAACAATACCTTACAGAGCATCCAGTAGAGATAGCTCAAGTTTTGAACGAGCTTGCAAAAAATAAAACAACGCTAAATATGACATTCAACCAAGGCAGAGATCAGGGTTTAACCACAGTGATTGGTGTGAGTAAAGATAAGAAATATGTCTATTTGGATAAGAGTTTGGATGCTGGCTTCAATAAACGTTTATTGGCTAGTGATTCAATAGCTTTCATGAAAACTGAAGGGGTTCGCGTTCGCTGGCAAGCTCAAAAGTTAACCGAAGTGAGGCTGGTGGATGGAGAGGCACTAAAAATGCTTTTGCCCACAAGGTTATATCGCTTTCAACGTAGGGACTTCTATCGCTCCCTAACGCCGGTTACTAACCCCATTATTTGTTATATCCCTTATTTCAATCCATCTACTGAGCGTGATGAAAAGCTTGAGATGGCTTTAGTAGATGCTAGCCTGGGCGGTATTGGTACTGTTGTGACTGATCACTTGTCATCAATCATAGAGATAGGGCAAGAGTTCCCAAATTGTGCCATTTCATTTCCCAACTATGGGGATATAGAAACAACCTTGAGCGTGAGGCATATTACGGAAACAGTGATGCTTAATGGATCAAAAAAATTCCGAGTGGGATTTCAATTTATTAACCTTTCTCATGAGAGTGAACGGGTTATACAAAAGTATGTGTTGCAATTGGAGCGGGAAGCGCTAGCAAAAGAAAGAGGGGATATTTTTTAAACTGGATGTTTGTTCGTTGCGAGGTTATACGCAACTAATAAAGAGATTTAATTACATTTAATGGGCTGTAAACGGGGGGTTAGTTGACTGAACAATTGAGGAAAGATATTTTATTTGATGTCTTGATGCGCGGTGTATCAGATGAGGCTTTTTTGATTGATGCTACATCTATGCATTTGCTAAGTGTAAGCGCGCGAGTGAATCAAACATTTGATGAAACATTGACCGAGTTGCAAGAAAAAGAATTAGATGCCCTGATTGGTGTTAGCCAAGAAGATCTATCCGCTTTTATCAGCTCTCAGCAGATAATGTCCAAGCTAGTCAGCATAAATAAGCACCAAGCCATTCGGTTTTATGATTTACAGCATCTCAAGGTGGCTCATTTTAAAGATAATGACAGTACCTACTTATTGATAATTAAGCCCGCGACGCAGTCTGTTATCAATCAAGAATTTGATGAAAATGATACGCGATTTAAGGTTTTAGTAAGAAACACACCCGGCTTATTTTTTGAATTTCAGATTGATACCGAAGGCCAAATATTATTCCATTATTTAAGTGACGGTTGCAAAGCACTTTTGGGGCTAGAGCCAGAAGTATTGAAAGAAACGCCAAATGCATTTTTTGAGATTATGAATAAAGATGACTTTGATATATTTGAGGAAAAGCTTAAAGTTTCTTCATCTGAAATGGCAATGCTGAATTGGGAAGGGCGTTTCTGGATTGAGGAGTGGAACGATATTAAGTGGGTCAATTTACGCTGCACTCCCAGAAAGTTTAATAGCGGGATAGTGCAGTGGTCTGGAATTATGACCAATATAACCCAGAGTAAACAAGAACGGCTTGAGCTTGAGCAATCAAGAGAGCGGTTGGCAGAACTATCGGCGCATTTGAATACTGTGAAAGAACAAGAGCGCAGCAGAATTTCGCGCGAAATACATGACGATTTAGGTGGTAACTTGACCGCCATCAAAATTGGCCTTGGCTCGTTACTCAACAATTTGCCAGCTGATCAGGAGGCACTTGTTCAAAAAACAAAAGACATAAAGCAGATTGTTGATCAAACATTTGATACGGCGCATAGAATATCGGGTGATTTGAGGCCAAATATTTTGGAGCTAGGCATTGTTGCCGCATTAGACTGGCAAGCTAAAGAATTTGAAAAACAGATGGATATCCCATGCTATTTTGTGACGAATAATCAGGATGGACAGGGAACAAATGAGCAAGCGACGACATTATTCCGAGTCTGCCAAGAAGCGATGTCTAATATTGCCAAATATGCACAAGCAACGCGGGTAGACATTGCGTTATTATTTGGTAAAAATGAAATCAAACTTTATATAACAGATGATGGAATTGGCATTACCGTTGGAGATACCATGAAACCAAATGCGTTTGGTTTGCGCGGCATGAAAGAGCGTGTTGATGCTTTGCATGGGACATTATTGATAGAAAAAGCATCAGATAATGGGACTAATATCATTGTAACATTGCCAAATGATAGTTCTGCTAGACTAGAATCACCTTGATGAAAGATATATTTCATTAATGAGTAAACAAATTCATGTTTTGATTGCAGATGACCATGCTATTTTACGAGCAGGGCTAAAGCAAGTGTTATCGGAAACAGAAGATATTCATGTGGTTGCCGAGGCAAGTACTGCTAACGATGCGATCAAACTGTGTCGTACCCATCATGCAGATGTGATGTTACTCGATATCACCTTACCTGACCGTTCTGGTATTGAAGCCTTGCAATATATTAAAAAAGATAACCCTCAAATTAGTGTACTCATGCTTTCTATGCATAGAGAGGATCAGTATGCGCTACGTGCGCTTAAAGCTGGAGCGTCAGGCTACCTTTGCAAACAAAGTGCATCTGATGAACTAGTCGATGCAGTAAGGATGGTAGCCAAGGGTAAAAAGTATATTAGTGAAGCAGTAGCAGAACTTCTTGCTAATCAAGTGTCAGGAGATAGCGATAAGCCTTTGCACGAGGCGCTATCAAATCGAGAATATGAAACATTACTAATGATTGCGTCAGGTCAATCAGTCAGTGAAATTGCAGATAAATTGTCTTTATCTGTGAAGACCGTCAGTATGTATCGCACACGTATTTTGGAGAAAATGCATTTTAAACATAATGCTGAACTCACCCATTACGCGATTAAAAATAATTTAGTCGACTAAGCCTTGCTATTCTAATTAAGCCCTTTTTCTGGCTTTAATTCTGGCATCAAAAACATCGTTCCTTTTTCATAATAAGATATTCTCAAACGTGATGTCTTGCTGAGCAATTTTGTGCTTGGTCATTTGAATAAAGGAATTGTAGATGGCGACAATTAAGGAAGGGCTTACAGTCAATGTGACAGAAGACATGCTAGATACATTATTTACGCAAGCTTTGCAACGTCACCAACAGGAAGATTGGCAAGCTGCTGAAGACTTTTATCGCAAAATTCTTGCTGTTGTGCCGGAGCAACCGAATGTTAATTACAATCTGGGCATGCTAAAGCTACAGTGCAATCAAGCGGATGCTAGTTTGCAGTATTTTAAACAGGCCTTATCAGGAGATCAGAATGAACCGAAATATTGGCTGAGTTATGTCAAAGCTCTAATACAGGCAAATCAAAAAACGTTAGCAGTTGAAACATTGATGAAGGGGCTGGAGCATGGACTGCATGGTGACGAAGTAAACGCTTTAGTTGAGACCCTGGCTAAATCAACCAGCCACACTCAGGGGAATATTAGCCCTGGTATTGTTGTCAATCAGGCGGCCCCAGTTTTGACTGTACAAAAAAATACGGTGGCTGAGCCAGATAGTAAAGCATCCGGTAAGAACTTGCAGCACTATCTAGAAGACCCAAAAATCCAGAAAATTTTGGCATTACAGCAATCAGGGCAAACTAAGCAAGCGAAAAAGCAATGGTTAAACTTGTTGAAGTATTATCCAAACCATCCCATCATACTGACTTGTTTAGGTACCATAGCATTAGAAGCAGGGAATATTGAAGATGCAGTTAAATGTTTAACACAGTCCTTAGATATCTTACCTGAACAGGCATCGGCGCTTTCCTATTTGAGTATTGCGTATTTACAGAAGCAAGAGTTTGATACTGCTTTGCGCTACGCTGACAAAGCAATTGAAGTTAATCCTATTTATATGGAAGCACACGCTAACCGGGGTGCTGCATTAAAAGGACTTAAACAATATGATCAAGCCATCGTTTCTTTCCAAAAAGCGCTAACTTTAGACTCAAACAATCCAGATACGCTTTTTAATTTGAGTTTGGTTTATCTGGAGTATGGAAAATATACTGAAGTTATTAGCACTTTGAAGCAGATGCTGACAGTCAAGCCAGATGATGCCGCTGCTCAGCATTTATGTGGACAAGTACACAAAGAATTAAAACTATACAATGAGGCAATACCTTATTTTGATGCTGCTATCAGACTTGGTGCAGGTAATGAAGAGGCTTATTTTGGACGAGGGTTAGCTCTTTTGGCACTGAAAGAGTTCGAAGCGGCATATGCTGATTTCCAAGCGGCAACTAAGAAAAAGCCTAGTTATGCTAATGCCTATATTAATATGGGTATTGCACTTCGTGGCCTTGGTCGATTCGATGAAGCACTGGAATCTTATCAACTCGCGCAATCACTGAATAATCAACATTCAGGAATTCTTAACAATCAAGGACTCTTATTAGTTGATATGCAGCGTTTTGATGAAGCGCTAGAGTGTTATCAACAGGCGGTGACGCTTGCCCCAGATTTTGATGAAGTATATTGGAATCAGTCGCACCTACATTTACTACTTGGCGATTATAAACAAGGATGGCCTTTATATGAGTATCGCTGGAAAAGTGTACAACAAGCCAGCTTTCGTAATTTAAGTAAGCCATTATGGCTTGGCGAGGAATCAATAGCTGGCAAAACGCTATTTATTTATCCAGAACAAGGCCTAGGCGATTTTATCCAATTCCTCCGCTATGTTACTAAGATTGAAAAACTGGGGGCTAAGGTTATTTTAGAAGTGCCGTTATCATTAATGGCTTTAGTTGAAGAGATGCATTTAGATTGTGTGTTAGTCAAACCTGATCAGGGAGTGCAGGCCTATGATTATCACTGCCCGATCATGAGTTTGCCATTGGCTTTTAAAACAGAGCTAGACACTATCCCTAGTCATATACCTTATTTAGCGGCCAGCCAAGAGAAAATCAAACAATGGAAGGCAAGAGTCAACCAAGAGAATTTCAATGTTGGTTTGGTATGGTCAGGTGCCAGTGGACATCAACATGACCATCTTCGCTCCATTGCCTTAGAAAAGTTACAACCACTGATGACATTACCAGCAACATACCATGCTTTGCAAAAAGAGTTTCGAGAAACAGATCAGCCAGTATTGAAAAAGCTAGATAATCTGAAGACTTATCATTCTTTACTCAATGACTTATCAGAAACTGCAGCCTTGATTGAGCAAATGGATTTGGTGATTGCTGTCGACACGTCCGTAGCACATCTTGCTGGGGCAATGGGTAAGGAGTGTTGGTTATTGTTGCCATATTCACCGGATTTTCGCTGGTTACTAGAAAGATTAGACAGCCCATGGTACCCAACAATGACTTTATTTAGGCAGTCAAGATTCAATGATTGGACTAATGTAGTTGAGGGCGTGAAAGAGAAAATGTCGCAGAAAATTGGATCAAAAAGTGAATAACTTGTTGATTTTAAATATATTTAATTTTTTTTAAAAGGACTCTAAAGATTTAAAAACTACAGCCGTCAAATAAGCATAAGCTGTTGAAATGGTACATAAAAATAAAATTTTTTATCTAACCCTAAATTTTATGAATTGTGAACCGATAGAGTAAGTAACAGCGATGCAATTAGACTGTTTAACGCAGCGCTAATTATTGATGTAGTAACAGAATTTTAAATTTTAAGGAGTATTAACATGGCAGCAGTATTAGGTACAAACGTAGCATCAATGTTTAACGTTAATGCGTTAGGCAAATCTAAAATGGATTTAGATACATCACTAGCACGTCTTTCTTCAGGCAGTCGTATCAACTCTGCAAAAGATGACGCAACTGGTTTAACACTGGCAATCGGTTTTGATTCAAAACTACGTGGCTCTTTACAGGCACAACGTAACGCAAACGACGGTATTGCTAAAGCACAAACTAACGACAGTTATTTGGCGCAAATTACAGAAAATACACAACGTTTACGTGAAATTGCCGTGCAATTAGGTGGTACAGCTTCTGGTGTTGAAACAACAGCACTAAACGCAGAAAACACACGTATTTCTGGCTTGATTCAAGCGACTGGCGCTGTGGTTGTGAATGCTGACGGCGGTACAGTGACTGGTGTTGGTGTAGCATTTACTTCAACAGCAGTAACGACAGTTGCAAGTGCTGATACATTGCTAACAGCTGTATCTACTGCACGTGCACAATTTGGTGCAGATATGGCAACGTTCCAATCAGCGTCTAATAACTTGGGTAACTCAGCAGTTAACATTGCTGCACAACTAAGTTCAGTAAGAGATACTGATTATGCTTCAGAGTCAGCAAACATGACGAAGAATAGTATTCTTCAACAAGCTGGTACTGCAGCGTTATCACAAGCTAACCAAGCACCTAATAACATTCTACAGTTATTACGTTAAGAAATGGTTAGGTTGTCAATGTAAGAAACAAACCGACCAGAGGCTCTGGTCGGTTTTTGGGCAAAGGAGACACAGATATGTCTGTTCATGAGGTTGGTTCAACAGGAAATGGCAGTGTGCCATATAGATCCACTCTGCCTGATAAAGTTGTTTTAACAAATCAAAGAAATACTGAAAGTGTTGTAGAAAAAAAATTAGAAAAAAATATAACGCCGGATATTTTGCAAAAGGCTATTGATGAAGCCAATGAAGTGCTTACTCAGGTGAGACCAGATTTGAAATTTGTTGTTGATAATGAAACGAAAGAAGTGGTTGTGATGTTTGTTTCACCAGATACTGGAGATGTCGTTAACCGCTACCCAACAGAACGAGCAATTGCGATTAGTCATGAAATTGTTAAATCGCAAGAGCTAAGAACACAGTTGGATAAGGATTATCAAGCAAAGACAGATGAGTTACTAGGATTATTTGTTAAACAAAGAATATAAGGAAAGAAAATTATGGCCGTTTCATCATTAAGTGCGAGTAGTATAGATGTTACCGCTGTCGTCAGCCAATTGATGGAGGTTGAACGTGGTCCAGTAAATAAGCTTAATAAGAAGTCTGCCAGCTATGAAACGCAGCTTTCCGTGTTTAGTACACTCAAAGGTAAAATTTCCAGTTTCCAATCAGCTGTCAAAGCATTAACCGACTCTGGTAGCTTTAAATCATTTTCTGCTAGTTCTACTAATTCGACTGCATTAACAGCTTCAGCAGGTAGTACAGCAAATCCTGGTACATATACGCTTAACGTATCAAGCCTAGCGCAGTCGCAGCAATTGGTGGCAGCTGGTCAAGCGACGAGCAATTCAGCTATCGGTTCTGGCTCAAGTACAACCATTAGTTTTGACTTTGGATCGATTACTGGCGGTACTTTCGATAGTGGATCTGGTACTTATTCTGGTGCAAGCTTTACTTCAGGTGGCGCTGGCGTGCAAACGGTTACGATTGATAATACCAATAATACACTGGAAGGTATTCGCGATGCTGTGAATAGTGCCAATATTGGTGTAACGGCTAGCATCGTCAATGACGGTGGTGCTTCACCATATCGTCTGGTTTTTAGCTCAAAAGAGACCGGCGCCAATAATAGTATGAGCGTTTCTGTTTCAGGTGATGCAACACTCAGCAGTTTATTGAGCAATGATCCTGCTGGCACACAAAATATGTCTGAGACACTCACAGCACAAAATGCGAATTTCAATGTTAATGGTGTTGCAATATCTAAATCATCCAATATTGTGACTGATGCAATTCAAGGTGTGACATTAAATTTGCAGCAAGTGACAACTGAGCCAGTTAATCTGACTATTACAAAAGATACTGCAGCGATTAAAGAAGCCGCTAATAAATTTATTACGGAATACAATGGATTGATGAGTGACTTAAAAAGTCTGTCAGCTTATGCATCTAGCGGTAAATCAGCAGGTAGCCTCGCTGGTGATCCAGCCGTCAGACAAATGATTAGTGAGTTGCGAACAATTATCGGTGGCACTGTTACAGGCGGCACATACGAAGCGCTTTCTAATGTCGGTATCACGACTAGCGTTGGTGTGGGTCTGGCGCTGGACACTACATTATTTAATAAAGCAGTTGATGAAAATCTGGATGATTTAGCCAATCTCTTCACTTCAAGTGAGGGTTTTGCCACCAAGTTAAATGATTGGGCAACCACTTCACTAAACATCACACTGACAAACAGAACAAATAATATCAATGACGCAATTGATGCAATTGAAGATGAGGTGGCCTTACGTGAAGTTCGGCTAGCAAGTCTAGAGAAGCGCTATACCGCGCAGTTCACAAACTTGAACGTTGTACTAGCTGGCATGAGCTCACAGATGAGTTTTATCAGCCAGGCTTTTAATAATAGTGGCAGCAACTAATAACTAAATAAGAGGAAATATTATGTTCGGAACAAGCGCTAATATTAATCAATATAAAAAGATCAGTATTGAGTCTAGTATTGATGCGGCAAATCCTGTCGAACTGATTGTCATGCTATACGACGGAGCTATCGTTGCCTGCAATGCAGCGATTCCTTATGTGAAGCAAGATGATTACAAAAATAGAAGCCACTATATCTATAAGGCCATCAGAATTATCCAATCTGGTTTGAGAATGAGTCTGGATCATGAGGTCGGTGGTGATATTGCAACTAACTTAGATGCACTATATATCTATATGACTAATCAGTTGGTTAAAGCAAATATAGAGGTTATAGAAGAGCCTATTAAGGAAGTAATACGTTTGCTGACAGAGTTGCGAGGAGCATGGCAGCAGATTAGTAAGACTGATGCCGCGAAAATGGCACCTTCTAAAGAAACGCTTAAGAAAAACGAAATTGCATATATGGAAAAGGTCTAATCATGAGTTACGAAAAAGTATGTTCATTATACGAGTCTGTTGCAGAAGTAACGAATCAGATGTTACAAGCGGCGCAAAATCAAGATTGGGATGAGCTTGCAGGGCTTGAGGTGACTTGTGCAGATTATGTTGAGCAGATACGTGATTATGATGAAGTGCAACCTGAAGCCGGAGATGCCTATAAGCGTAAGCTTAAGAGTATCAAAGTGATTTTGGCCAATGACCGCGAAATTAGAAATTTGATGGCGCCCTGGATGATGAAGCTTAACAATATGCTCAGTAGCGGACATACAAACAACAAGGAAGTGAAGCATTTACGGATGTAACACAATGACAACTGATGGATAAATCTAGCAACATGATGAGCGTTAAGCCCTTGGCTAAAATTAGCCCGCTAACCGCTGTTGCTGGAATTGGACAAGCTGCGCAGGCGTTAGAGTCCAGAGCTGAAAACCTAGCAAAACAACATGCTGGATTAAGAGCAAAATTGGCGCAGATAACGCTCAAAGCACCTACTGGCAACATGGTATCCTCAGCTAGTGTTAGTGACGCGGCAAAATTAATTGATCAAGCGCTTAAACAAGCAGAAGCTACAGGTGTTTCTGGAAAATTCGTGGCACAGGGAGTGATTAGTCATCGACCCAATAACCCAGAATTAGTAGCACAACAACTAAAAGCAGCTATTAGTAATAGTGGCTTGTTTTATGAGTCTCATCTAAAAGCCTTTGTTGAAGGCCATCGTCATCTCAATGCGATTAAGCAAGAACCACAAAATCAGTTACAACAAAATTTACAGGCAATATTGCCACAGCAACTGCATATACTTGAGCATCAGCGATTATCTTGGCATGGAGAAGTCTGGCCAAATCAACTGATGGAATGGAATGTTTATCAGCATCATGAGCAAGAAGGCAAACAGCGACAACAAGTTAACGAAACTGAGTTGAGCGAATCTATCTCTAGTGATTTGACTTTGCATTTACCTCGCTTGGGTAAAGTGACAGCAAAGATTGGCATCCATCATGGGCGGATGCAGATCAGCGTATCAGCTGAGGAAAAGGACGCTTTAGCATTAATGAATGCAAATAAATCATCATTACTAAATTCAATAACCCGACATGGACAGACGCTAGATCGCTTGGAGGTTACTAGCGATGATTAATGTAACCCCACAGCAGCAAGCTGTTGCACTTGCCTATGATGATGTGAATGATTTTGCGCCAAAAATAGCAGCAAAAGGACGTGGCTTAATAGCGGAGCAGATCATTGCAAAAGCAAAAGAAAATGGCGTTGCAGTGCATGAGTCAAAAGAGTTGGTAGCGATGTTGATGCAAGTGGATCTAGATGACCATATTCCACCATCGCTATACCAGGCAATTGCAGAGGTATTGGCATGGTTGTATGCCTTAGAGTCAGGTCATTCCGTTCCTGCACCTCAGTTAAGTTTGCCTCAGTTAAGCTAAAAAAAGCATTAGTGCTTAAAGACTTGTGCTTATACCTGCATATTCATAATGTCTTGATATGCAGAAACAAGTTTGTTTCTAACTTGTACTGTTGCTTGAAACGCAATATTTGATTTTTGGCCGGCAATCATGACATCAGAAAGACTGACGCTGTCATCGCCCAGTACAAAGTTTTTGCTTAATGTCTCAGCAGTACGCTGTGTTTGATTAACTTGGTTTAAGGAGGCTTTTAGAGCATCAGAGAAATTGACTTTATCGGACTTTTCACTTTTTTGAATTTCATTTGCGATGCCAAGGTCATTTGTAGCGCGCACCTGTGGTCGCTGTGCCGCAGCTTTCATCTGCGCCAACATAGATTCTATTCTTGCTGAGTCTATACCGCCTGTTTTCATATGTGCCTCCGTTCAGCCATTTATCTTAATAATTGACATATAGCTAATTTAACATTTTGTTGCAGATAGGAGCTTTGAAATAAGATGGAAAAAAGCGCTTTATTCAAGCATTGAAAAGCTAAAGTTTTCCGCATAATGGAATTTAACAAGTCATCAATGTGATTTTGTTTTAGCGTGCAGCACGAATCGCAAGACGCAAACAAAATTGAAGTGGAGAAAAACAATGGCACAAGATGCAGCCTTAAATAACGGGGTACCAAGCCTATTGCCTCAACAAATAGGTAGCAAATTATTTTTACTTGCTGGAATAGCAGCAGTAATTGCAGTGATGGTTGTTTTTTGGCTATGGAGCCAGCAGCCAGACTACCGAGTATTGTTTTCAAATTTTACTGATAAAGATGGCGGAGCAATTGTTGCTGCTTTAGACAAAATGAATGTGCCATACAAGCTATCCGATAGCGGCACAGCTATTCTAGTTCCTGCCGCACAGGTACACCAAGCAAGACTAAAACTTGCATCTGAAGGACTGCCTAAGGGTGGCAATATTGGTTTTGAGCTATTAGAAAAACAGAAGTTTGGTGTTTCGCAATTTGTAGAGCAAGTTAATTTTCAGCGTGGTCTGGAGGGTGAATTAGAGCGCAGTATTCAAGCTATCGATTCAGTTGAGTCTGCGATTATCCATTTAGCGATTCCAAAACAGTCTGTGTTTGTGCGTGATCAGCAAAAACCAACTGCCTCTGTACTATTAAACGTATTACCGGGCAGACAATTAGATGCCAACCAAGTGAGTGCTGTTGTACATTTAGTAGCGAGTAGCGTGCCTAACTTGCCCACTGCAAATGTCACTGTAGTCGATCAGAATGGTAATCTGCTTTCTGATACAGCCAAAAAACCTGGCGCTAAAAACTTAGACCCAGCACAACTTAAATATGTAGACGAACTGCAACAAAACATTGCACGACGCGTTGAGTCCATCATTGTACCCATTGTAGGTGCTGGGAATGTTCGAGCTGAAGCTAGCGTTGAGGTTGACTTTAGTACAACAGAACAAGCGGCTGAGATTTACAAACCTAATCAAAACACAAGCGATGTAGCGGTGAGAAGTATGCAAAGTAACGAATCGCAAGTTGTTGATGGTGCAGGAGCAACTGGCGTGCCAGGTGCTTTATCAAACCAGCCGCCTGAAGATGCTACGGCACCAATCGTCGCCGAAGAAGGTGAAGCTACAACAGCGGCTGTGTCTGCAACACCGGTTAAGTCTCAAAAAAATACAACGACTAACTTTGAAGTGGATAAAACAGTACGTTATATCCAACAACCAATGGGCGGTGTTAAACGCATTAATGTAGCAGTTGTGGTGAATAATATGCCCGTAGTTGATGCGGAAGGCAAAACCACTTATCGTCCATTAACTGATGCTGAAAAACAACAAATTAATGATTTGGCAAGACAAGCAATGGGCTTTAACGAAGCGCGTGGCGATGCACTTGCTGTGGTCAATAGTGCTTTTGCGCAAGCCGCTGTAGAACCACTACCAGAAGTGCCAGTATGGCAAAGTGTTACGACCATAGAGTATGTTAAAGATGCATTACGTTTCATCGTTGGTATTGTGGCGATGTTCCTACTCTACAAAAAAGTACTTAAGCCAATGTTCAATAAATTAACTGAACCATTGGCAGTGACAGGTAATCGTCAGCAAGCACTGCCTACATTGAATAGTGGTAATGGCGAGATTGTCATGGAGGAAAGTCCTCAGATAATTTCACGCTATAACCAGAGTTTAGACTCAGCAAGACAAATTGCAGCAGAAAACCCTAGGATGGTGGCGAGTGTAGTTTCAGGCTGGACAAGTGGAGCATCAAAATGAGTGATGACGGCATAATGAAAAGTGCTGTACTGATGCTGGCTATCGGTGAAGACGAAGCAGCAGAGGTGATGAAGTATTTAACACCTAAAGAAGTGCAAAAGTTAGGCGCTGCAATGGCTACGCTTAAATCAGTTGGTAGGGAACAAGTTGAGTCAACAGTCAATGATTTTCTAAGTGTTGCCGATGCAAGTACAGATTTTGGATTGGATTCTGATCAGTATATTCGTTCCGTCTTAACGAAAGCACTAGGAGAAAAAGCAGATAGCGTATTGGATCGTATTCTGCATAATAGTGACTCCAGCGGCATTGAAAGCCTGAAATGGATGGATGCTGGAACGGTAGCAGAGTTGATTAAAGATGAGCACCCGCAAATTGTTGCAACGATTCTAGTCCACCTTGATGCCGACCATGCATCAGAAATCCTATCGCATTTTACTGACCGTTTACGTCAAGATGCATTGCTACGTATTGCAACGCTGGATGGCGTCCAGCCCACGGCACTGAAAGAATTGAATGAAGTGCTGGGTAAATTACTATCTGGCAATGAGAGTTTGAAGAAACACTCCATGGGTGGCGTTAAGGTAGCCGCTGAGATTATGAACTACTTCGGCGGCGATATAGAGACTTCTGTCATGGAAGGCTTAAGGAATTACGATGAGGAATTAGCACAACAGATTATGGATACCATGTTTGTATTTGATGACATTATCAATATTGATGACAAAGGTATTCAAGTGATGTTGAGAGAAGTGCAATCTGAAACGCTCATTATTGCGCTAAAAGGTACTACTGCCGAAATGCGCGAAAAAATCTTTAAAAATATGTCATCAAGAGCAGCGGAGATGATGCGAGAAGATTTGGAAAGTAAAGGTCCTGTGAAGTTGTCAGAAGTCGAAGCACAGCAAAAACAAATGTTGCAAATTGTCAGACGTTTAGCGGATGAAGGTCAAATCATGTTGGGCGGAAAAGGCGGAGATGATGAGTATGTCTGATAATCCAGTGCCCAAAGAGCAACAGACAGCATATCAACGTTGGGAAATGGCTGCATTCTCAGATGAAAATGCAAATAGCAGTTTTCGCCCAAAGAAAACAAAGAGTCCGACAGCAGCAGCGAGCAGTATTTCTGATGCGTTAGAAAGTGTGCGCAAGGAGGCTTACACCAAAGGTATGCAAGAGGGTTTTGCAGTTGGTATGGCAAAAGCAAGAGAATACGCTGAGCAAGAGCGAGAAAAGTTTTTAAGTATTGCAGCTGGCTTTGAGCGCGCACTTGAGTTAGCAGATCAAACAATTGAAGAAGATATTTTGAATCTTGCGTTAGACATCGCAAAACGCGTGATGAAGACGACGATAGAAGTGAATCCTGAGGTGGTATTGCCAGTTGTGAGAGATGCAATCCATTATCTACCACATGTGCAAAAGCCAGCAAGAATCATTGTTCATCCTGAGGATGCCCGCATTTTAAGAAGCCAATTAGGTGATGAACTATCAGATCAAGTTTGGCAGATTCAAGAAGATCATCATATTGAGCGTGGTGGCTGCTTGGTTGAAACTGGCGAGAACCAGATTGACGCTAGCAATGAAACCCGCTGGAAACGCATTAGCGAGGCTTTATCGCAAAAAAATGATTGGTTGATGCCTTGATAGAAACTAACTTACATAACACTCGTTGGCAAAGTTACATCAAAGACTGTCATGAGATTATGAATATCGTTGAGCCTGTCGAGATCGCAGGCAGAATCATAAAATTGACTGGATTAGTCATGGAAGCGGCAGGTATCAAGTTGCCTATAGGCAGTGCCTGTTACGTACCATTATCAGGTGGACGTCGAGTGGAAGCAGAGGTGGTTGGCTTCGATGGCGATAAATTATTATTGATGCCGCAAAGTGGTGTGGATGGTGTCGTGCCAGGCGCTAAAGTTTTTGCAATGGATGTTGCTGACGCATTACCCAAACCCAAACATCATAATCAACCGCGTAGAAGAGCTTCTGATCGCACGCGCCATTTACCTGTTGGTAACGGTTTACTGGGACGTGTAGTGGATGGTGCAGGTAATCCATTAGATGGACTAGGGAAAATTAACACGGAAAAGAGTGCGCCATTAACGGCAAGGAATATCAATCCGTTGGAACGTGCGCCGATTGAAGAAATATTAGATGTGGGTGTCCGAGCCATTAACAGTATGCTTACAATAGGCCGTGGACAGCGGATGGGTTTGTTTGCCGGTTCAGGTGTTGGTAAGAGTGTGCTGCTAGGCATGATGGCTCGTTATACCACCGCAGATGTAATTGTGGTGGGTTTGATTGGCGAAAGAGGCCGAGAAGTTCAAGAGTTTATTGAGCAAATTCTTGGTGAAGAAGGATTAGCGCGCTCTGTAGTTGTTGCTGCGCCAGCTGATTCACCTGCTTTGATGCGCTTGCAAGGCGCTAATTACGCGACCACCATTGCTGAGCATTTTCGTAATGAAGGCAAAAATGTATTACTGATTATGGATTCGCTAACCCGTTATGCAATGGCACAGCGTGAAATTGCACTCGCTGTCGGGGAGCCTCCTGCGACCAAAGGCTACCCGCCATCTGTTTTTGCCAAATTACCAGCGTTGGTTGAGCGGACAGGTAATGGTAAGCGGGGAGAAGGATCAATAACCGCTTTTTATACTGTATTAACGGAAGGTGATGACCAACAAGATCCGATTGCGGATTCGGCGCGTGCAATCTTAGATGGGCATATTGTGCTTAGCAGAGAGCTGGCCGAAAGTGGCCATTATCCAGCAATTGACATTGAGCAATCTATTAGTCGTGCAATGCAGAATATAGCTAACCCAGAGCACCAAAAGCAAGCGCGTATGCTAAAGCAACTTTATGCTCGCTATATGCGAAGTGAAGACTTGATTAATGTTGGAGCCTACGAAATGGGCAGTGATTCCATCTTAGATAAAGCAATTGCAAAACACGCAGGCATTGTAGAATTTTTACAACAAGATATATATGAACGCGCTAGTGTCTCGCAGAGCTTACAAGGCTTAAGTGAGGTGTTGCAACATTAATTTTTGAAAGTATAAATAATGGCTTCTGCTTCTAATTCAACGCTCACAACGCTAGTCAATCTAGCAAGTGAAGAGGTTGAGCTAGCGACAAAAGATTTAGCAGCAGCGAATCAAGCTTTAAAAGTTGAGCAGGAAAAAAAGGCAATGCTGCAAACATACAAGCAAGATTATATTAATCAATATAACGCACAGCTCCAAAATGGGCTGGGCAAAGAACTACATCTGAACTATCAACGGTTTCTGCAAAATTTAGGGCAGGCGATTGATGGGCAGGATGAGATGGTGATTTCTGCAGAATACGAGCGTAATAAAAAACGAGCTATTTTGCAGAAAGCACAACAGAAGAAAATGTCATATGAAGTATTGATTAGTCGTGCTGAGAAAAAAGCACTGCTAACAGCTAATAAAAGAGAACAGAAGTTGATGGATGAATTTGCCATGCGTGCTAAACGCAAGCATGCCAACTAAATCATCCCAAAGATAACTAATATTAGGAATGTTGAAATGATGCAAAACTCGCCATTGTTCGTGACTAAAGTCAGCCCAACAAATAAGCCTGCAAAAATCATGGCTAATGATAAATCATCTAGTGAGGCAAATCAGACTTTTAAGCAAATGCTATCAAAACAAGTTGATCAGTCTGATTCAAAAGCTACTGATGAAAAGCAAAACAAAGCAAAGATCGATAATAAGCAGCAAGCAAAAGGAAAAGAAAGCACATCATCAGAGATTGATCAGTCGCAAGTTGCTCAAGGCGGTGTTACGACTGTTGCTGATGCCGATGACTTGGCAAATGAGCCGGCATTAGCGCCATTTACTGACGCGCAGTCACTCGCTGCTGAGGTCACAAGTAAAACAGTGAAAGATGTGACAGACGGTGCTGTTGATTTGGATGCAAAAAAACAAATAGACACTACGCAAACAGTTGTTGCCAATGTAACACCTAGCACTGTGCAGTCAAGCAGCGGTGATAATCAAATCGCTGGAGAAAAAGATGTGCAAATCGTGAGTGATCCATTAGCAAAAAAAGGCTTTACGCCTTTGGCATCATCAACACAGACTAAGCTTACTGACGAAATGACTATAAAAACACCGACTGAAAGTCTAAGTGTTGCAAGCAATACGCTTAGCCTTTCATCGAAAGCGGACATTAATCCAGCTAAGCAGATGACAGAGGTAAGTAGCGATATTAAAAATGTTGAAGTTACACAAAAAGCAGAAATTGGTCTAGATGTGACCTCGCTAGGAAAAGATAAGCTTGGCAATCAGTTGAATATTGAAAAAAGTACGCCAATAATAAATGATACTGCACTAACGTCGACCTCAAGCACTGCGACCGAAGCAGTGTCCAGTTTAGCATTAACGGCGCAGGTAACTGGAAAACAATCATCTCCAGTAGAAGCGACGCAAACAAATATTAGCAACTTTATTAACATACCACCAAGTAAGTCAGGTTGGAGTGAGGCAATCGGCCAAAAAGTTGCTTGGATGGTTGGTGCGGCAGAGCAATCAGCCACACTTACATTAAACCCGAAAGATTTAGGGCCATTACAAATCATTATTAATGTAAATAATGAAAAAGCAGATGCCACATTTGTTTCAGATAACCCTGAAGTGAGAAAGGCGCTTGAAGACGGTATGTCTAATTTAAAACAATCGATGAGTCAGGCAGGTGTTGAGCTTGGACAAGCGAATGTCAATACAGGTAAAGAGCATCAAGCTTTTCAGCAAGCCAATCAGGGATATTCACAACGGCAAGCAAATGGAACAAAAGATAGTCAAGCAACAGAACATTTGACACAACGCCCAGTTACGACGCGTGTTAGTAATGGGCTTGTGGATACCTTTGCTTAGCCTCACTAGTTCACTTCCTACTATTAAAAACGCCTAATCAACTTGAACTTGATTAGGCGTTTTACATTAGTCATATAAAGAAGCGAATTAAGGTTTTTTTTACCATCTATTCCAGCCATTAATAAATTTTTTTTCTTGTAGAGTAACACTATAGGGTTTCGGAGTGCATATAGCTGACTGAAACAAAACACTAGCTCAAATATAGATGCGGAGAGAAAAATGATAGTGAACTCAAAAGTTGATGAATTAATAGTAAACGAACTGGCAGCTAAAGAATTGAGAATCGCAACAGAGAATTGTAAAGCAGCTGAAATAGAACTGAAGGATGCACAGTTTAAGTACGATAAGTTAGTCAACTTCCGCCAAGATTATGTCGATCGTTTTGACAATGAAATGCAGCACTACGTGGCAGCGGAGACACACCTAGGTTTCCGTAGTTTCTTCTCTAGACTTGATGTGGTCATATTTGAGCAGCAGGACATTATCGCAAGCCTAGAGCGAAAATTGAAAATTCAACGCCAATTGCTTGAAGAATGCAAAAAGAAAAGTGCATTTCTGGATGAGCTTGATGACGATTTGCTCATGGAAGTAGCCGTACATTAGTAACTGAGAGCACATATTTTTGTGAATGAATTTATAAATAATTTTCGACTGTTTGATGGAACGAAAAATGAAAGGCAATAAATTGGCTCCTAAAAATTTACCTATTGCAGAGTTAAGACAATTACTCACTGCAGTATCAGACCATGGCTCACAACACTTACATGAAGTGGAGGCTGATTTAAATCAGACCGCTTTTTTGTTAGCTGGTGCTATTGAAAAACTTGGTGAAAGTTTCATGGCGGTTCATTCAGCAATCCTCCATCAACAAGATGAAATCGATACGCTGTTGATGGAAGCAGAAGTACCAGAAGAGAGCTATCAAAAAATTCTGCTATTGAGGAAAAAGATTGCAGATGAAGTAAATGCCGCAGTGACAGGATTGCAATTTCAGGATATGA
>JBNLAC010000024.1:0-34826 GCA_050301935.1 Methylophilaceae bacterium
AACGGCCCGATAGCGACACTGGACATAGATTGCTTAAAGGCAATATCAGGTGTTGCACGAGCATCTAGCCTAAGTGAGCCTTTCATAGCTCCGTTGTAAAGGTTGGCAGAAAGAGGTGACAAAGTTGCAACGCCACCATCTGCCTTCAAATCAATTCGCACATTAGATAGTTTGATTTGGCCATAATTAAGTTTGCCAATTCGCAATGAGCCATTTGCATTCAACGCTTTTAATGCGGTCAAATCAATGACTTCATCACCAGTTGATTTTGTCTCGGCAGGGGTTTCACTAATATAGTCATTCAAATTCAATTGGTCTATATCAATGTCAAACGTGTACAGTGGATTTGCAAACTGGCTGATGCTTAAGGCGCCTTTAATCTGGCTTTCATTCACCTTAACATTGAGGCCATTCACCGCTAGTTTTTTACCATCTGCTTTTAGACCTAGATTGAGTCCGCTGACTTTATGCTTGTCATAGAGGATGCTATTGATTTTGATTTTACCATCTAATAACAAACTACTAAGGGCAGATAAGTCGGCAGGCTTGCTTGCTTTTGCGTCAGCATCATTGGCCTTTTTTGGGGTACCTAATAACTTATTCAGATCTAATGTATCTGCATTTAAATTGAATTTAATATTCGGCTGCTTAAAGCTAGTGACTGCAACATCACCATTTAATTTGGTGTCTGCAAGCACTAAATCGAACTTGCTGTTCGCCAATTCATTGTCAATTTCCGCATGTGTACTTAAGTTAAATGTGCCCTGCATCGCACCATTGGGTAGACTCGGATCTTTAATATTGAGTTTGCCTACCAGTTTAGGGATATCAAAGATCAGCGCCTCTATATTGCCTGTAAATGGTGAAGAAAATTCACCTGTTACCGTCCGATTGCCCTGCTCAATTGAGATATCGCCTGTAATGCCACTGCTTTGTACTGATTTTGGTGAGCCTTTCATATCAGCAAGCACCATATTTACTTTTAAATCCCCATCAGCTTTATTTTGTACTAAGCTAACAGTCACTTGATTACTACTTACATTGTCTTTTTCGATGTTAATGGCTGGTGCTGCTAAATTGATTGATTGTTTAACACCATCAAAATCACCAGTTAAAGCGAGTTCTAAATCATCAACCAAGAACTCCATACTTTCGGTTTGCGCATCAATATCGCCTGTGGCTTTAATGTCGACATTTTTACCATTCAGTAAGTCACCTTGAACGGCGCTGTCTAGGCCAGCTACTTTAAAGCGTTTAGTTTCAGGATCATATAAAAAGTTACCTTTAACACTTGTGTTTGCAGATACCACAGGTTTATTCGCTTCAACATGAAAGCTTGTATCGAGATCAAATGCTTGACCTAATGCAATATGGCCTGCTTCCATATTGAATTCACTTACTTGATATTTTGCTTCTTGTGTCTCATCGGTGTAGCTGATAGCAGAATCTGTAATATTGACGCCTTGCACATCAAATTTAATATCGGATGGCTCGGATTCGTCTTTGCTCATCAGGTCATCATAATTAGTGGTACCGTCTTTATATTTAACAATGTTCGCTTTAGCGCCATCAATGTAAATGGTGTCGACGACTAATGAATTCTTTAATAGTGGTAATACTGCCAGCGCGACTTTTGCGCTATTCATAGCAGCAAACTCTTTATCGGATTGATGTTCAGAAATGGAGACTTTGCCGAGGTTTGCGCCTAGTTTTGGCCAGAAGCTAAGGCTGATATCTCCATCAATAGTAAGTGTTCGCTCTTTTTTATCTTTAACTAAATCAATAATTTGCTGTTTGTAATCATTGGGATTAAATGTGGCAGCAAAATAGGCCATGATCAGTATAACGATGAGGATGAAACCACCAATGGTAAAAGCGGCATATTTCAAATATTTGTTCATTTATCCTCCTCCACTTACTTGCTAATTTTAGTATGTAAATACTTGGATAAGTATTTAGCTGTAAAGTTTACCAGTAATAAAAAAGTACAATGGCACCAAATATAATGCGATACCATGCAAATGGCGTAAAGTCATGGTGCGCAATATAGCGAATCAGCACTCTGATAACAATTAATGCAGAGATGAATGCAGTTACAAAACCTATGAAGAAGATGAGCAAGTCATTTGCTTCTAGTAACTCTCTATTTTTATATAAATCAAAAACGGTAGCAGCAAACATAACAGGTATAGCTAAGAAGAATGAAAACTCTGTCGCCACTGTACGCGATAAGCCAAATATCATGCCGCCCATAATGGTTGAAGCTGCTCTGGAAGCACCAGGAATCAGTGCAATCGCTTGGGCAAAGCCGACTTTTAATGCAAGTTTCCAATCCATCTCATCAACTGAATAAATTGTCACTTTTGGTAGTTTTTTCTCAATCCAAAAAATAATAAAACCACCAACAATTAATGCAATAGCAACAGATTTTGGATTAAACAATAATGCTTTAATTTGATGGTGAAACGCTAACCCAATCAGCGCCAGTGGTAAAAATGCAATAAAAAGATTAACGACTAACTGTCGAGATTTTTCTTCATGTAAATGTGAAACAACATGAGTCACTTTAACGCGATATTGCCATACTACTGCAAGAATGGCGCCTAACTGGATAATAATTTCAAAAACATCGCGCTTTTCTTTCGTTAGAAATCCAAGCCAGTCGGCTGTGATAATCAGGTGACCAGTGCTGCTTATTGGCAGAAACTCTGTTGCACCTTCAACGAGCCCCATCACAATCGTTTTTAGTATTAGTATAAAGTCCATAGTGTATTATCTGTCCATTTAATGGAATGGTTTAGTTAAGTTACTTCATCATGCTCATCACGACTTTAAATAAGTCATTTGAGTGTTTACTTACTTCACCGTTGGGTGTCATTTTATCAATCACCTTTGGTAAATGTTCTGCTAGTTGGCTGCTTAAAACATTTGCATCAAGATTAAACTTATTTGCCATTTCATTGATAGTGTCAACGCCCAATACATCCGTAATTTGTTGTGATGATATTGGCTTGTTTTCACCCGTTCCTACCCAGGAAGCGGCAATGTCTGCCAGACCATTTTCTTGGAATTTTGCTAGTATTCCACTAAGACCACCATATTGATTAAACATCTCTATAGCCATTTTTGCGGTGCCAGCCTTTTCACCAGCCATCTGGTCTAATACTGACGCTGCAATACTGTCAAAAACACCCATTACTACCCTTCGTGATTAAAAATAAAAAAGCTTAAATTAAAATTGTTCGTTTGGGCTCAAATAACGCCATTGACCGAGCGGTAATTTACCTAATTTAACACGGCCTATGCGAATCCTTTTCAGACCAACTACATGTAATCCGACCATTTCGCACATGCGCCTGATTTGGCGTTTTTTACCTTCACGCAAAACGAAACGCAACTGATCAGTATTTTGCCAGCTCACTTTTGCCGGTTTCAGTTGTTGACCATCTAGAGTTAAACCATGGTTGAGTAGCTGTAGTCCATGATCATCGAGCTTTCCTTCAACACGAACTAAGTATTCTTTTTCAACACTGGAGTCGTGGCCAATTAAATGACGTGCAATACGTCCATCTTGCGTCAGTACTAACAAACCTGTGGAATCAATATCCAAGCGACCTGCGGGCGCCAGACCTTTTAAGAATCGGCGTTGAAAAACTTTTGGTGCTTTATTGTCTAGTGCACCATCACGCCATTCATTATCTGGATGCACTAATACGATTGCAGGCTGATAGCAGTCTTCTGCTTGACCACTGACATAACCCACTGGCTTATGCAATAAAATAGTAACGTTTTCTGCTTGATGCACTTGTGCATAGCCACTGACTACAATTTCAGCATCAGGACTTACACGGGTACCTAGTGTATCAATGACTACACCATCGACTTTAACCCAGCCATTTACAATCCATTCATCAGCTTCACGACGCGAACAAAGGCCTAGCTCTGACATTCTTTTCGACAATCTAGGTAGTTGCTCTTCTTGCGCTACTGATTTTGCTATCGTTTTTTTAGTCGCGCGGTTTTTATCGAACTCACTTGCGACAAATCCATCTCTGGCTTTGCCACCACGTCTGGGTGGATTAATGTACTCGCCCTCTCTATCTTCTTTTTTTCTTCTGTTCTGGTTAGTTTGATGTAGCTTTTGTTGAGGAGGCTGTTTATTGCTACGTACCCTAGACGGATACTCACTGCGTAAAATTGGTTTGTGTTTAATGGATGCATCATCATTAGGTTGATTAGCATCTATGATTGACGAGGGATTGTTTTCTACTGCTTTCTCTTTAGCCTTGATGCTTCTATTTCGTTTACTAGGGTCTATTGGGCGAACAGGCTTTCTGCTTGCACTTGGTTTGTTTGTTGGTTTTTTGTTAAGTTTGAGTGTGGTCAAAGTAGTATCCTAATTTGAGCAATATTCTAACAGACTAAAGCATGTATATTGTGTGAGTCTTAAATTCGACGCAAAAAATAAAAGCCGTAGCATTTGGCTACGGCTTTTATAATGACATTAATTATTTATCATCTTTACGCATCTTGCTAAACCAGTATTCAAGCTGTTTTCCAGCAGCTTCACGCCCGCCTAAACCAAAGGCCAACGCCACTGCGACTGCGACTGAGCCAAGTGTTAAGCCAAATGCCATATTGACAATATCGTCTGCAATCCCCATGGCACGAAGACCCATAGCGATAACCAATCCGATAATAGCTATACGCGCAATGCTCGCTAGCCCAGATGTTTTTTTACCACTTGCGCGATCGATAGCATTATATGCAAGATTAGATAACCAGAAACCAACGATTAAAATCACAGAGCCAAGTAAGATATCACCACCAAATTGGATAAAGATACTCACAATATCGCTTACTTGTGCAAAGCCTAGTCGATTTGCTGCTTCTACGGTAGCAAATAACATCGCAAAGAAAACGAGTACTTTCCCAACAAGGTCAGAAATTGTACATGATTTGGTAAAAGTGTCTTTAAAGCCCAGTCTGGCTGGCACTTCATTAAAGCCAATGCCGCCAAGCAAATTGACTGCTAACGAAGCTACAAATTTAGCTACATAATATGTAATGGTTAAAATAATCGCTGCTGCTAAGATGTTCGGTACCGCTTCAAACATGAGTGTCAGCATGTTGCTTGCAGGTAGCGAAATTGCTTCCATTTGTAGTGCATCCAAAGCTGCGATTAGCGTTGGGATAAAGACAAAGATAAAAACGAGCATGCCAATCACATTGGATAACTTAATTGCATTTTTGCCATCCTGATCAACGGCTTTTGAAATATTATCAATGCCACTAGTTGCCAATATGTTAGTTACTAAACCACGTAGAATTTTAGCGACTATCCAGCCGACAAGTGCGATAACACCGCCAGCAAAAATATTTGGTACCATGGCAAGAAACTCATCTACCATTCCTTGAACTGGAGCGAGCAAACCGTTCAGCTCAAATGTGGAAAGCAGAGCAGGTAGAAACATCAAAATGATAATCCAAAACAACATGTTGCCAACATTGTTGCTCATGGGTTGCATACCTGCCTCAGCACTGAGCTTTTCATCTAATTTCGTCGTGGATAGTGCTTTTGTGGTTACCAGGCGAACCAGTGTTGCAATGGCCCATGCAATCGCTAATAAAATTAGACCAGCAAAAATTCGTGGTAGGTACTCAAAGATTTGTGTCACCATCACATTAAACGGTTCAGACACCGCTTGTAAGTTCAGGCTACTGAAGACGCCAATTAATGTAATCAGCAAAATCAATACAAATGCACCGAGTGAAATACCAGAGGCGATGTCGACCTCTTGCCCTGTGCTTTCCGATATGCGCTTGTTGATACCAATCATATTCAAAAAGCGATTTAAACCTGCGCGAACAAGTACAGCTATTAACCAACCGCCGATTAAGACTGCAAGTGCACCGAAGATACCAGGTAGATGCTGTCCAAGTTGACCCTGTAAGCTATTGAAGAGTGTTGTAAAGTCCATTTTATTCCCCCAGAATTATTTGGAACTACAAGTCTTAGTGTACAGCGAATTGGAGATATTACAAGTCTTAGAGGGGTCTTGCCGTTACAATTAAACACTAAAACAAGGATTTTTAGCGGTGTGAGATTGAAGTTATTTTATAAGCAGTGATTAAAGTTTAGGGCATTTACCCTAAACTTTAAATAACTGAGATTAAGTGCGCCAAGGGTGTTCTGCCATTTCACAAGCACCGCATCTTGTTGCACCAGCGACTGCAACAAGATGATCATTCTCTACAGTGTCTCCGCTCACACCAACAGCACCAATCAATATACCGTCTTTGTCGACAATCGGTACTCCACCAGGGAAACTGATTAAGCCATCATTAGAATGCTCAATGCCATACAACGGTTTACCTGGAACAGAAAGCTTCCCAATTTCACCAGAAGGCATCGCAAAATAACACGCTGTTTTTGCTTTTTTTATAGCGATATCGCTACTACCAACCCAAGCATCATCCATCCTTGCAAAAGCTTTAATGTTGCCGCCAGAATCCAACACTGCAATACACATTTTAAGATTTAATTCTTTTGATTTTTTCACTGCGCTATCGATGATTTCTTGTGCTTCTTCAAATGATACGTGCATTTAGCTCTCCAAGTAGATTAAAATTTGATGGGACTTTATGACTAGAGTGAACTGCATCTAGGTCTGTATACATTGTAACAGACCCAGTATAAGTGATTATTCAGAAGCAGTTGCGGTACGACGCTTGATTGCTTTTGCTGGAACGCCAACTAATGTGACGTTGTCTTCTGCATCGGTTGTGACGACGGCGTTTGCACCTACTTTAACGTGATTGCCTAGTTTTAACGGACCTAATATTTTGGCACCAGCACCTATGTCGACATGCATCCCAAGTTCAACAATTCCAGCTAACGTGACTTGTTGAAAAATTAGGCAATTAATACCAATGATAGAATCAGGATGAATGACAATGCCGTTCGGATGTGGAATTAATAAACCACCACCGATTTGGCAAGATAAATCGATTTCTGCTCCAGTAATAATGCTCCAAAATCGGTATCTAATGACAACCAGTTTTGATCTAATACGGTAGTATAAGCCGCTAGATTGTTTTAACTTTTGATAGTCGCGAATCGACTTTAGCAATTTGCGGCTAGGATCCCAAAATTTTCTTGGTTTTTCTCTACTCCAATCTGGCTTACTCCAGTCGATATTTTCATTAATCTCAACCTTGATAGTGCGATTTTTTGGTGCTTTTTTGTTATCGATTTTTACAGTATTACTATCATTATTTATCATTATTCAAGCTTATCACAAAAGTAAATTATCTAGAGTATGAAAAGATTTATTGCATCATACAGCTGTGTAATGTTATAAATCTACTTACGCATAAATTAACGGGTTAGACTTAAGGTTATTATGATCCTTATTGCAATATATTATATTGTCGCAATTGTGGTGTTAACATTACATTTTACTGGGCATTTGGAACGTTGGAATCTAGAGTGGCTGGTTTTTGTATTGGCGTTAACAGTCTTTCCAGCGGTACTCTATTTGTAAACATTCGCTATTGGTTCTGATCTAAAAAAGATTGCGCCAATGACGTTTGTTTCTTTAAGCCCAAATTCACAAGCTTGGGCGCCACGCCATTTAACCAAGCAAAAAAAGTTTCGGGCTGACCAATAAAAACCTCTTGTTTTTCTCGTTCTATTCCCTTTAACACTACTGACGCAACTTTTTCAGGACTATCCATTTTGTTACCTGATTTTTTCGTCATTGCGGTAGCAGACTCATTATTCATCGCAGTTTTAATAAATCTTGGCGCAACATATGTAATGCCAATATTGGTATTCACTAGCTCTCTTCTTAAGGCTTGCGAAAACCCATGAATAGCAAATTTACTGGCACAATAAGTCGCATAATGCGGAAAGCCTAGTGAGCCAAAAATTGACCCAATAAAGACTAGATGTCCGGCATTATTTTTCTTGAAATAGGGCATAGCGGCATGGCTTAATTGAATCACTGCCGTTACATTTGTATGTATGATTTCTTGTATACGCTCTTCCGATTGATTTTCAAAACCGATGAAATCAAGCACCCCTGCATTATTTATCACAACATCAATACCACCTAACTTTTCAATTGTTGCATTGATGGCTTTTTCTGGAATGCCCTTTTGACTGAGGTCTGCTTCAATACTAATGACTTTATTGCCGCTGACTTGGATATCATTTTTTAGATTTTTAAGTTTTACCGAATCACGGCCTAGAATTGCTAAACTTGCGCCCTTGGCGGCTAATTGGTTTGCAAGCGCGTTACCAAGACCGCCCGTAGCGCCCGTAAGTAAGATACGTTTACCAGCTAAGTTCATTTGTTGTTTCCAGGTGGTTATGACATTGTGCGTGCTTCAATATCTCTAAATATATCACCATATAGCTTGTAAAAGTTTTTTGCTGCATGAATTACGATTGCTTGATCTTCTGGATTCGTAATCTGATTCATTAAACTTTCATAAAATGCCACATGGCTGATATCCAGCGAGCCGTGTGACATTAAGTATGTGAAAGCGTTTTTTGGCAATTGTAGCTTGTGCATAATTTGCTCACCAGCTTGGGTGGCAACTGCTGTGCTTGTTCCCTCTAAGACCAAAACCATGCCAAAAAAACCAATAGGATTAACACGATTAATCATGTCATATGCATAAGCGACCATCAACTCTGTTGCTTGACTTGCGGCAGTTTCTGGCGTTTTACTATTGCGCACGGCTTCTTTATCAACACCGCAAGCTTGAATATCATTAAGCACCCATTCTTGATGCCCCATTTCTTCTTCAATGTACTCACCAACTGCAGTTCTTAACCACTCATATTCTGCGCCTAGTCGACCGCCACAAGTCATTAATAGTGGTGTTGTATGCTTTACATGATGGTAGGCTTGCGTTAAGAAAGCGATATAGGTTGTTAATGAAATATTGCCTGTAGATCCCTCCGTAATCAGGGGTAAGCGCATTAACGTATTGCGCTCCGTTTCTGTTGCTTTTAATAACTCTTGGTAAAACGACATGTTGAATCCTTTTTTATTAAATTAGCGAGTTAATTACTCACATAGAGCGCATCTATCGCATGTTGATACTGTTGCCAAATGGCATCGCGTTTTAAGCGTCCGTTCGGCGTTAATTGTTGATTATTGATACTAAACTGCTCATCTGCAAACAGCCACTTACTGACTTTTGCATAATCAGGCAATTGTTGATTAATCTGGTTAATAGCAATGGTGATTTTTTCATCCGTAGCATCCTTCGACGGCACAATTAGCGCAGTATTCCAAGGTTTTGCCTCACCGAATAAGCATGCTTGTGCAATCGCTGGCGTGTTAGTCAGATCTCTTTCTACCCACTCTGGAGATACATTACGACCAAAAGAGGTAATAAAAATATTCTTTTTGCGACCATTAATAATCAGATAGCCTTCTTCATCAAGATAACCAATATCACCAGTGTGTAGCCATTCCTGCTGATGAGATTGTTCTTTTGTGTAGCCTAAATACGCTGCACCTTTAACCAGTATTTCATTTTCATCAGAAAGTCGAATGTCGAGATGCGGCAGTAACTGGCCAACAGTGCCAATTTTGTTTGCATGTGGTGTATTTAAAGCAACAACTGAGGCGCTTTCAGATAAACCGTAACCCTCAAAAACAGGTAAACCAATATTGTTAGCACGATTGAGCAAATCAGGTGCGACTGATGCACCGCCTACTGCCAAAAAGCGTAAATGAGGTAGTTTTGATGGACTTGCCTCGAGTGTATGGACCAGAGCAGATAATAATTCAGGAATCAGAATGGCAGTGCTTGCCTTGGTGTCGATTAATGCCTGTAATAATCGATGAATGTCTAGCGAGCTACCATTAAGACCAACTCTATCACTGGGCAAAATGTGTGCTGTGCCACCAGCAAGTAGTGTGGCATAAAGACCAGCTACATTTTCTAGCAGAGTTGCTAGCGGTAGTATGCACAAGTGTTGATCTGTAGGCGTTAATCCCACCATTTTCTGAATTGACGAGGCTACACGCAGCATTGCATCATTGCTGAGACAAACACCCTTAGGTTGACCTGTTGTGCCCGATGTATAAGTTATTTTTGCCGTATTCAATGGTAAGGATTGCGCAGTGGTATGCAAATGTATGCACATAAGACGCTTACCAGCAATGGTGATTGTAGATTTTTGTGTGATTTGATAACGCAATATTTCAGCATAGCGCTCAGGGTTATCTGTAATGAGTAGATTTGCGCCTGCATCGGTTATGGCGTGAGTAATTTGCTTGTCTGAAAAGAAGCCAGGTATTGGTACGATGGGCAGTTGATTAGTTACCGCTGCAATGTCGATGATTGCCCATGCAGGATGGTTATCCAGTGCCAAGGCAAGGCATGAAGTATTCGTACTTTCTGCAAGTACTTGTTGCGTTTGCGCTACTTCATGGCATAGGTCACGATAACTGATTAGCTCAGTGCTGCCATTACTGATGGCAATCGTTTCAGGTGCGCTCGTAGCATGCTGCTGTATGGCTTCTATAAGGCTCATTTTTATAGGAGTAACTATTGTGATTAGTACTCTGCTACTCCTCTTATGGCAACCACCTGTGGCATATGATCATAATAGCTACCCCATAATGCTTGTTGCTCTGCAGGCAGACGCATCTTATCGGCTTGATGTAACGGGTATACATCACGACCACCTTTGATAAGCCCATTTTGCAAGCTGTGATGGGCAGTAGCAACACACCATTGAATACCGATATCTAAGCTGTGTTGAATCACGTGTGCAATAAGAACGCCAGCATTTCGAGGGTTTGACACAGCCAAATTTCCGATACAAGTAACCATTTCACGACGAATTGGTTTACCTAATTTTTCTGTTAGCAACTGTTCAATCGGAATATCAATATATTGCTCTAAAAACAGTTTTTCTTCTGCTGCTTTACGCATTCCGAAAGCAGCCATCAATATGCCGTTAGCATCTCTTAAAGCCACGAGTGTCGGCATAAACTCAGTAATAGTTGCGCCATAAGTCACTCTAAATACTGCAGCTATAAATGCTTCAACCTCTTTTCTGCAAGGCGCATCTTTAGCTACTGTGTGTGCGGTAATCTCATTCACGCGATAACGCCTCGTTTTAGCAAATTGCCTCAGATGATAGGCAGTCTCTGCATGATAAAGTTCTTGCGGCGTGATGGTGTTTAACATGGTAATGTATTCCTTGCATAATGTGATCCTACTGCCTGTTATGCAAAGCCTATGCCATGAAATTTATATTTTATTAATCAATAATTTATATTTATTTATTAATATATAGCTGCAATTTTTGCATGAATTGCTCAACGTCGTTAGTTTAATTAATGCAAAGTTTGCTGGCATTTAGATGTTATTTCGCAAGGTACACAATAATGAATAACCAGCATGCATCTACTCACCTGTTTGGTAAAGCCGTTCTGAATACAACCAATCAGGTAATAAAGCATGCGCAATTGCTCGTTTCACAAGCGTGTCGCCATTCTCAGGTTTATCTTTAACGATAACTTTTTTAGTTTGCGTGTCATAGAGCCCGAAGGTTGGGTCTTTTTCTGGACGCAAGACGACAAGTTCTTGCCCTTCCATCCAGGCATAATTATCTTTATATTGCATCATGGCGCGTCCTGCTAAGTCATCTGGCTCAGTGCTCAAATCACGACCAATCATGGGCGTTTTTGCTTCTATTCCTGCCAGCGATAACAGCGTAGTCGGTAAATCAATTTGACTGGCAACAGTCTTGATGCTTTTAGCTGTGATGTCTGCACCCAATATAACACCAGGAATATGGAAGTTTTTAACGGGTACCAAGTCTTCACCACGAACACGAATATCATGATCAGCCACAACTAAGAATAGCGTATCTTTATAGTAATCGCTGGCTTTGGCCTTTTTGAAAAACTCTCCAATAGCGTAGTCCGCATATTTAACTGCGTTATTCTCAGTGGCTTTTTCTGCATCATATAATTCAATACGTCCATCAGGAAATTCAAATGGCGAGTGATTTGATGAAGAGAAAGCCAAAGTGAAAAACGGTTTTCCAGAGGCGTAATGCTTAGTGATTTGCTCATGCATGCGATTAAATACATCTTCATCTGAAGCACCCCAACTACCTACAAAAACTGGATTAACGTAATCTTTTTGTTCGATAACTTGTTGAAAGCCATTACCCAAAAAGAAACTACGCATGTTGTCGAAGTGTGATTCGCCACCATAAATAAACTCAGTGGAATAGCCTTTTTTTTCTAATATGCTTGCTAGCGTTGTAAAGTTCTTCTGAGAAAGTGAGAGTTTAACTACGCTCTGTGCCTGTGTCGGTAAGAAGCCAGCAACAACGGCCTCAATCCCACGAACAGAACGTGTGCCAGTGGCGTATAGATTTTCAAACCACCAACCGTCTTGCTTAAGTTTTTCAAGCTCTGGTGTAACTGGAACACCGCCCAAAGACTCAACAAAAGTAGCACCTAAGCTTTCTTCTAAAATAATAACGATATTGAGTGGTTTTTCTCGTTTTCTGCTAGGTTGCTGTAGTGCAAGAGTAGGAAACTGAGGATTATTGAGTAATGTCCTGTTGTCTTGTACTGTGGGACGGCCAGTTTCAACTTCCTGCATGATTTCCGCAGGTTCCATTTTTCCATATGCTTTGCTCGACTGCCCTTCGTGTTTTAGATTGTAGATTGCATAAAACACTGAATAGGGTGAGTTAAGAATGAGTGAGTTCACCATATTGTCATTCGTCATAGTAAACATAGCTGGATTTGCAGGACGGTGACCAGTGGTGGAGCGAATGCTGAATGCCACTATTAAAATGAGTAGGGGCAAGGCAATCCAGTAGCGCAGTTTAGGTAATTGATTCTCTTGCTTTAGCCAAGGGAAAGCGAGTTTGACCATTAGGTAAAGCGTTATTAAAAGTGCACCTAACCCCAAAAATACGTGGATTCTGAAACCATTCCATAGCATCGGCATCACTTCTTTTGGATATTTTAGATACTCAATAAAAAGGCGATTAGGGCGAACGTCGTATTCTGCAATAAAGCCAAAACTTGCCATTTCTAAAAACACAATCAGCGTGATGCTAACAATTAACCATATCAGCGTTAAGTAACGCCATTGCCGCCAAGCTTTAAAGATTGTAAATATGGGTGAAAGTAGTAATGGGATCAAAATAAATAATCCCAATAATATTAAATCTACGCGTAAGCCTTGTAAGAAAACTTGTAGTAGTTCGCCCGTAGCCATAACGCGTTCTGATTGCCACAAAACAAGAGCCAGACGAAAAAAGCTGAGTACTGGCAAGCCGATGAGATAAGTAGCAATTAGCGGTGCAAATGGACCTGAAAAGGCAAGTTTGTTCCAGAGGGTATTGTTTAATGGCTTACTGGGTTGGTTATTCATTTGAAATCTAAGTTAGTTTAAGTGATCAATCTGATAGAAACGCAAAGTATATGCCATATTTTAAAAATACGATATTTCAATTAGTTAAGCAGAATGGCTAAAAAATAATAACGATTCTATCGTGCAAAAAGTGCATTCATCGAGCAAAAATACAGAGATGTCACTGCAAAAATTGCAGATAAAGATATTGATAGACTTTGATGGGAAACAGTTTTCTGAAAGAAAAATAATTATTAAATCAGCATGTTAACGATGATCGATTTTTAAGAATAATTCTTGGCACTGTCGTTGCTGTTAGTACTTGTCATTATTCATCAACAAGTATCTACATGCGGAAAATTACAAAAACATCTTTATTCTCATTTATCTTATTTTGGTATCTGACCAGCGTTACTCAATTACTGATTAGTTTATCGGGTGCTGCCTCGTTTGAAGGGTTTAAGGATGCAACGATTAGTGCATTTCTATGGATGATACCCGTTTTAATTTTGCCGCAACACGCAAAAAAAATAAGTGCTGGAATAGGTGCCCTACTTTGGCTGTTTGCATTACCAGGATTCGGTTATTTTCTGATATACGGTCAAGAGTTAACGCAAAGTTTAATGTTTATCATTTTTGAGTCGAACCAATCAGAATCGGCTGAATACTTACAAAACTATTTCTCGATCAAAGTGGTGTTTGGGTATTTACTATTTACGCTAATCCCTTTTTTAATCTGGAAACAGATTAAGCCTTATCCAGTTGAAAAAAAACCAGCATATGTGATCTGCTCAGTTATTGCTGTGCTCATTTTTATGACGCCAGTAAAACGGGCTATCGAATATGGTGATGTGAATGCGGCTTATAAAAATATGAATCGGCATTTGTCTGCTGCACCACCTTGGCAGCTAGGCTTTGGATACTCAAACTATCAGCGTGAGTTGGGTGAAGTAGAAAAGCAATTACTCAGCTTAGACCGTATCCCTCCACTAAATAATTTAAAAGAAACGCAAAAAAAGTTACCGACGACAGTGGTATTGGTGATTGGTGAGTCTACAACGCGTGTGCACATGGGCTTATATGGCTATGGACGAGACACGACGCCTAAATTATCAAGTATTAAAGATGAACTCACCGTGTTCAACAATGTGTTTGCTTCGCGTCCGAATACTATTGAAAGCTTGGAACAAGTATTAACGTTTGCAGACCAAGAACACCCCGACCTGTATAAAACAACGCCTTCCTTAATCTCCATTATGAAGCAAGCGGGCTACAAGACTTATTGGATAACTAATCAGCAAACCTTGACCAAGCGAAACACAATGCTGACTACCTTTGCTAAACAAGCAGATGAACAAATCTTTTTAAATAACGCGCGTCGTCAAAATGCTTATAGCCTAGATGAAAAAGTATTGGCACCTTATTCAAAATTATTATTAAAACCTGATGAGAAAAAATTGATTGTTGTGCACTTGCTAGGCACCCATATGAAGTATGCCTATCGCTACCCAGACAGTTTTAACCACTTTAAAGATGCCACTGGTTTGCCAACTGAGGTGTCACCTGATAGCGATAAAGTTGAATTGATTAATAGCTACGATAATGCCGTTTTATATAACGATTATATTGTGCATGAGTTAATCAATCGATTAAAAAAATCAAATCACAGTAACGCTCAGAGCTTACTTGTCTATTTTTCTGATCATGGTGAAGATGTTTATGACACAGCACCCCATAATTTCAAAGGTCGAAATGAGGGCGCACCGACCTATCCTATGTATGCAGTGCCATTTATTGTATGGCATTCCGAGAACTGGCAGGAGTCGGTAAGGTTAGCAGATGCCAGCATACGAAACAGGCAGTATGACAACGCAGACTTTATTTATACATGGTCGGATTTAATTGGACTAACTTACGATGGCTATCGTGATGATGAAAGTGTTTTAAGCAAACAGTTTACTGCGGACTCAATTTTGGTTGGAGATCCTTACGGCAAGTCATTGCAAAAGCTCAGCGGTACTTTTACGAGTAATACGACGCAGACAATAGTTGGTAAATATTAATGAAGCAATTAGATAATCTTTCGGGAAAAATAGTGATAAATAGCGACAAACAAACAGTTGGTGAGTTAGAGTTCTCTAAAAAATATGACAGTGCACATGCGCAAACCTATTTTGAAAAGCACGAATATGAATTTTGGCGAAAACTTTCTAACTGGCGTGATCATCAAATAGCCAGAAAAGCACTGCGCATAGCTGGCAACCCACAATCTGTGCTTGATACGCCATGTGGTACAGGCAGATTTTGGGACGTGCTCGCTGAAGACCCAAACAGAATCATTTATGCCAGCGATTACAATCAAACCATGATTGATGCTGGGATGCATAATAGGCCAAAATCCATCACCAGCCGCATCAAGTCGTTTCAGGCTTCAGCGTTTGATTTGCCTGTGTCTGATCATTTTGTTGATAATATTTTTTGCATCCGTTTTGTCCATCACCTAGGTAAAGCACAAGAGCGCGAAACGCTCTTAAAAGAATTTCACCGTGTGACAAAAGATACCGTGATTCTCTCGTTGTGGGTGGATGGCAATTTAAAAGCCAAGAGACGTAAAGCACAAGATAAAGATCGCTTAGAGGCGCATCCATATCAGAATAGATTTGTCATCCCAGTGAAAACAATTGAGTCAGAGTTTGCTACCAATGGCTTTACCATAATTGATAGTTTGGATTTCATTAAGTATTACCACATGTGGCGGACTTACATCCTAAGGAAGGTTTAGCGATGGTTAATACAATGGAGTTCTCTAATCCGGCTAGGCAAAGACAACTTAGAAGCAATGATGTTAATGGTGTTGCCCGCCACGAGTCGCTTTGGAAATTAAACCAAAATCAGTGGTATGAAACACCAAATATCCGTCGTGGTGGTTGGAGTGGCGTGTGTAAGGCATCTTTATCTTTCATTGATGCTGCGCAACAAGATGTATTTATAAAACGCCAAGAAAATCATTTTTATAGAAGCTTAAAGCATTGCTTACTCAATAGGCCAACTTTTGAGCGCGAATATAGCAATATCATGCAGTTCGCAAAGTTAGGTATTCCAACCTTAGATGTTGTTTATTTTTCAAGCAAAAAAGTAAATGGAAAACATCAGTGCATTTTGATTACTAAAGAGCTAGAAGGGTATTTGTCACTAGAGACACTTTATCTACCGTCTCTTGAAAAACAAAAGCGACGCATAGTACTAGAAAACATTGCAAAGACTATGCACAAGATGCACTTACATCACTTTCAACATGGCAACCTCTACCCTAAACATGTTTTTGTCAAAATTAACAACAATCAGTCAGTCGAAACCTGTTTTATAGATTTAGAGAAGACCCGTAGACGAACATTTAAAAACGCGCTATCTATCAAAGACTTAGGGATTTTTAATCGCCATCTTAAGGATGTAAGTAGAACAGATCGGCTACGTTTTTTTCTAGCATATCGCAAAGAGAAAAAGTTAAGCAGAACGTCTAAAAAAATTCTCAAAAAGATTCTACGCAAAAAAAGAAAATAGTCTGAATGATCTGCAATCGAACATCTTGTATATTGGCTCCACAGTCAGACATTAGCTACAGAAAATGGCTTGCCGTGCCATTTTTCTATCTATTTATTTCAGCTTTGTTACTAGTTTGCTTAAATCAATTTACCAATATCGATTTGCTATTGGCTGATTACTATTTCGACTTTCAAACTAATCATTTTATTTGGAGGAATAGCTGGTTTGCACAGCAGCTGATGCATATCTACATTAAAGACGTCATCATGATTATTGGTTTTGCCTTAATCAGCTTTGTACTAATTGATGTGGTGGTGGCTTTTAAATGGTTGACCAATTGGCTAAGGATACGGTTGCGGTTTGCGGCAATCTCTGCAGTATTGGTGCCTTTGATTATTTCAGCGCTCAAACAGCAGTCTGTTTTACATTGCCCATGGGATGAGCAGCGTTATGGCGGAACTGCTCCCTATTTAAGATTATTCGATAGCGTTCCACCCACTATGCAAGCTGGACATTGCTTCCCTGCTGGCCATGCATCTACTGGCTTATGGCTAGCTGCCTTTTGTGTATTTTGGCTGCCAAATAGACCCCGCATGGCTATTGGTGTTTTCTTTACAGGCTTAGGCGTTGGCTTTGTGCTTGGCTGGGTACAACAGATGCGGGGTGCACATTTTCTGTCTCATACTCTGTGGTCGATGTGGATTGCCAGTGCCATTGTTATTGTCATGCTCCGTGTGAGCCAATCGTTTTTATATTCAAACCAACAATAGTTTTTTCTACAGGTGTTATCTTGCTTAAAAATCGTTTTATTGAATCTATTAATACGCCGATAGGGGCTACGTTAGCAGTCACAGTTTTTGTGATGCTTACCGCAAACGTTTCTCTGTTTAAGCATATTGTCGAAATTTATCCGCTGACATGGGCGAATTTACCTTTTTTAATTTCTCTAGCTATCTTTTTTAGCATACTTACCATGCTATTTTTTATGCTGGTCGGCTTTGGCAGAGTGAGTCGCTGGCTAGTTGCTTTATTATTAATATTGGCCGCACAAGCTGCTTATTATATGGATAACTTTGGCGTATTAATGGATGTCGTGATGATTGATAACATCACGCAAACCGATGCTAAAGAAGTCGCTGGGTTATTGAATTTCAGTATGGTTCTCAGGACGGTGTTGTTGGGTATTCTGCCAGCAATATTTGTAATTAAGTATTGGCCAAAAATAACTAATCTATCCGCTGAGCTGAAAACACGCTTGATATGGCTGGCAGTATTATTAGTGGCACTAGTCTCAGTGGTGTTACCTTTTACAGCAGGTTATGCCTCCTTTATTCGGGAACATAAAATTACCCGCTTTTATGCCAACCCAACTTATCCAGTTTATTCCTTGATAAAGTATGCATCGATTCAAATGTCATCCCAAAAAGTAGCTGAAGTAAAAAAATTGGCAGAAGATGCAAAGTTTGTCGGGCCTGTATCTCGGCATGAGCTTTTGGTTCTTGTAGTAGGAGAGACAGCGCGCGCAGATCATTTCTCACTCAATGGATATCAAAGGGAAACTAATCCACGACTTGCAAAAGAATCTGTTGTTAGCTTTAGCAATGTGAGCTCCTGCGGAACCTCTACAGGTGTTTCTGTACCATGTATGTTTTCAGCGCTAGGCCGAAAAGATTATGATAAAAATAAAGCATTAAGCCAAGAAAATGCGTTAGATGTGCTACTCGATAATGGAATTGAAGTTTTGTGGCGTGATAACAACTCCAATTCAAAAGGGGTTGCGACTCGCGTGCAATATCAAGATTTTCAAAGTCCAACACTTAACCCGATCTGTGATGACGAGTGCAGAGATATTGGCATGTTGAGTGGGCTTGACGAGTATATAGCTTCAAAAAAGGACAAAGATATCATGATTGTCTTACATCAAATGGGTAATCATGGTCCTGAGTATTATCGTCGATATCCAAAGGAGTTTGCACGTTTTCAACCAACATGCATGACTGGTGAATTAAGAAATTGTACTAAAGAAGAAATTGATAATAGTTATGACAATGCCATTTTATATACGGATTACTTTTTATCGGAAGTTATCAAGTTTTTAAAGAAATATGATGGCGACTATGAAACGGCCATGTTGTATGTTTCAGACCATGGCGAATCGTTAGGTGAGCATGGCATTTATTTACATGCAGCACCTTATTTGATGGCACCAGAAGCACAAACACATGTACCAGCAATTTTGTGGCTCGGAGATCATTTTGATTATCAGTTACAACAAGTCAAACCATATCAAGATTATCCGCTAAGCCATGATGATCTGTTTTGCTCTGTTTTAATTGCTTATGAATTGGGTACAGCTAGCTGTTATGACAAACAAGAAATGCTCATGGATAATTTAGATATACAAGCGACACTTAAAGCAACTACTAATAAACAAAAAAGCTAGGGATTACTGACAACTATAAAGAGGTTTTTCTTTGCTTATTTCGCCATCGTTGATCCAGAGCATGGCTTGAACACGCTCATCTACGGCACAAGCATTCACATAGCCAATAGCGCCCTTGGTATTCGATACGTAGCGTAATACTGCCTCTTCCGAGTTAACAGAATAAGGCGGCAAAATACCGTTAAAGTATTGTCCATTCCAGTAATCAATTTGAGCATTTGGTGGGCTACCCAATACTGTTTTAGAAAACGCTATCCTGATTGGGTTTTGCGATCGCAAATTAACTGGTTTTATTGGCAAACCTTTAGGCCAGAAAAGTTGTTTGCGCCAGTAAATTAAATTGAGATTTTTTGAAGATAGATTCAGATCAGCAGTATCTTGGGTCGCAGACACAACAACTGCAATAACAGGCTGGTTTTCTTTTGAAATAGATAAACCAGACATCAAAATGATGCTTGCTATGGTAAAAATAAAAATAACTTTACGCATTAAAAGAACAGTGCAAATGAAGTTAAAAAGCCACGTGGTGACTCAGGCTGATCGCCGCTACCACCAGTAAACTCAAACTTTAATAATTGTTGTGGTTTAACACGCCATGTAGCGCCTAGTAACCACCGTTCAGATGAACCTTCCGTAGGCCGCTGCAATGTTTCCAATCTGGTGATCCAGTACCAATCATTCAGGCCGAGTTTGTTGAGTGGGACAGCAGATTGAAGATAGGCGCCACTACCGCCATCTTTATTACTTGTATCAAAGCGTTGGAATGCTTCACCGCTAATTTCAATCGAGCTGATATGCGTGACAAAATCCAGCCCCAGCATGCGATAGCTGCTATCAAGGTCTTTTTCTCGGAAAGATAAGAATGAGATGCCGATGTCAGATTGTTTTTTGTAGCTCAAGCGTACGCCTTTTACGTGCTCAAATTCTAGTTCGTCATCGTCTTGATCTTGATCTTCTAATAACTCTGCAAAGACCTTATACTCAAAAGCGCCATCCATAAAAGGTAGCGCACCAAAAACCATTGCTCCATTGGTTCCTTCTGGGAAAAGCCGCATCGTTGCTAATGGCCGTGTGCTGGTCCAGACCAGAGGCGGTGCATGTAAAAGATTCCAGCGACTATTCGGTGTTAAAAATCGCCCTGCACGGAAGTTTACTTTTTCGGAAATGTTGTAATCGAAATAAAGACGTTCAAGATCTAAGCGGGATTCTTTGGTATGAAATTGTCTATCGTCATTCCAAGATAAAGGGTTCTCAAGCTCCAGCTCACCAAAAAAACTAAGGCGGCTATCGCCATTCCATGTCACCAACAAACTCACTTCATTGAGCGCTGCGCGGGCTTCTTGATTTCTTTCTAAAGTGAGCCCAGCGCTGGAGTAACCACCAACGTTAAATCCATCAAGCCAACTGTCTGCGCTATCTGCCAGGACAGGCTTGCACAGACACAGCAGGCTAGCTACACTGGCGAGTGTCATGATAAATTTTTTCATAATAATCTCAATTTTTGTATTGATAACGCGTTCCATGCCACATGAGACGACGTCAACTAGAATTGTCTCATTCCTGACGCGATAAGAGAAATTATAATGTTACAAAAGTTGAGCATTAAACAGTTACTCTTGCTAGCATTCTTGCTAGCAGGTTTACTACCCGCCATGTTGGTCAGTTTTTTAAGTTTTTATCAAACCAGAACCGTGCTCAAACAAGAAATCACACGCGATATGCAAACACTGAGCACCGCAGTGGCAAATGATATTGAGCGCATGATGTTCGAGCGGTTGCGCAATGTGCAATCGTGGAGTCAACTGTCAATCATGCAAGAGCTGAAAATTGGGGATATTGACAAGCGGCTCTCAGATTTTTTGAACGGCCTCGCTCATAGCTACGGTAATATTTATCATGCAATTTATGTAGAAGATTTACAAGGGAATATTATTGCCAGCAGTCTGGCCCAGCAAATAGGGCAACAGCACCCTAACAGACCGCAATGGTTCACGACGACAATCGCAGGCTATTCATTAGATATTTCAAAAATCGAAGGCAATGTATTGGCTATTTCTGAAGAAGTCATAGACGAAAATACTAGCTTACCGATGGGAAAATTGGTCGTAGAGTTTAATTGGGACACTGTTAAAGATGCATTAAACAACGCAATTAAGCAGCCCACTTCGGCAGCATTGCTTGACCCTAAGGGACGTGTGCTTGCCGCCACATCTAATTGGGAAACGATACAATCTGGCTATGGTATGGCAGTGTTTAGCCGCTTTAATCAAAACTCGCCAATGCCGCAGTGGTATATACAAGTAGAAAAATTACATTCCGAAGCGGTCGCACCGGTACATCGATTAGGTTACATATTCCTAGCATTATTAGCTGCCACACTTCTCCTAGCTGCCATACTAGTCAGACCGATTGCACAAGCCATTACACGTCCGCTTTTACAACTAACTGAATTTGTGAAAGGGTTTGCCTATGAAACAAAAGCCAAACCGCCTAAGTCAGGGCCTCCAGAAGTGCGTGAATTAGGTACCGCATTTGAAACCATGACGGAAGATTTAGCAAAATCACAGGCAAATTTAACGCGTGCCGCCAAATTGGCTGTTGTTGGGGAAATGGCTGCTGCGATGAGTCATGAAGTTAGAACACCACTAGGGATACTGCGATCCTCGGCAGACGTACTGAAGCGAGAAAAATCCATGTCTGCAGAAGGTAAAGAAGTGCTGACTTTTATCAGTGCCGAGACCGAGCGATTGAATAAATTGGTTTCTACCCTGATTGATGCAGCAAGGCCTCGTTCACCAGTATTAACAGCAGTCAATTTGACAAAGCTTATCAGTAATACAATTGCCATGTTAAGGACCCAGGCGCAGTCTAAGCATATTCGCATATCATTTGATGAGCTAACAAGAGAAGTGGTGGCAGAAGTAGATGCCGATCAAATGACGCAAGTGATTATGAATTTAGTCATGAATGCGATACAGGTGTTGCCTGAAAACGGGAATATAAAAGTATTGCTACGGCAAGAGGGCCACCAAGCGATTATTGAAGTGATGGACGATGGTGAAGGCATTACGCCGGAGCATCAAGCTGATATATTTGAGCCATTTTTTACTAAGCGTGCTGGTGGAGTAGGCTTGGGCTTGGCAGTTGTTAGGCAAATCGTACAAGCCCATAATGGTGAAATCAGTTACCAACCCAGCCAAATGCATGGTGCTCAGTTTACAATAGTGCTGCCAATTAAAGCAGCAACTTAAGTATTGTTTAAAAGTGAATCAACAACATGGTCGATAAACAAAAAAGAATTCTAGCCGTAGATGATGAGCCTAATATGCGGCGCTTATTAGAGATAAGCTTACGGCAGGCAGGCTATCAAGCACTCTCTGCGGCAAATGGTAAAGAAGCACTAGAGAAACTCAAGGAAGAGCAAGTTGATCTGGTGGTTAGTGATTTACATATGCCTGGTATGAATGGTTTGGAGTTACTCAAGCAAATGCGCAGCGAGGGTGAGTTGATGCCATTTATCATGGTTACAGCGCAAGGTGAAATCAGTACAGCTGTAGAGGCAATGAAATTAGGCGCAGCAGATTATATATTGCGCCCATTCGATTTAGAGGTTTTGGAAGTGGCGATTGCAAAGGCATTAGATGTGCAACGCTTACAACTTGAAAACACTTACTTAAAATCATCTGCGCAATCTGAAACAGAAGGCTTAATCGGCAATAGCGAGCCAATGCAGGCACTCAAGAAAATGATTGCACAAGTTGCCCCAGAGAAAGCAACGGTTTTGATAGCTGGCGAGACAGGTACTGGTAAAGAGTTGGTTGCAAAAGCAATCCATGCCGCATCACCCAGGAAAAACAGTTTATTCGTCGCAGTCAACTGTGCGGCGATTCCAGCAGAAATGTTAGAGTCAGAGCTGTTTGGTTATGAAAAAGGCGCATTTACTGGTGCAGTCAAAGCACGTACAGGTAAATTCGAACTAGCGGATAAAGGTACCTTGTTTCTGGATGAGATTACTGAAATGCCGATTAATCTTCAAGCAAAGCTACTGCGCGCATTGCAAGAAGGTGTCATAGAGAAACTAGGCAGCAATAAACAGATTGCATTAGATAATAGAATCGTAGCAGCAACGAATCGAGATGCGATGCAGGCTGTAAAAGAAGGTAAATTACGGGAAGACCTGTACTACCGGCTCAATGTGTTTCAGTTAAATGTGCCTGCGTTAAGAGAGCGACAAGGCGATGTGCGCTTGCTGAGTAATTATTTTATTACCAGACGTGGCGGTCAAATCAGTGAAGCAGCATTGTTGCAGTTAGAAAGTTACGATTGGCCAGGTAATGTGCGTGAGTTAGAAAATGTATTGGAGCGCGCAGCTATTCTATCTGGGGGAGAAGCCATCGAACCACAGCATTTACCACGCGACATAGTTGGTGAAGAGCCATCTTTGCCAGAGATGGATGCCAAACTAGAAAATAATCTGTCTATTCCAGCACATACCCAGCAACTAGAAAAAAGACTCATTATTCAAGCAATAGAGGCCAGTAAAGGAAACAAAGCAAAAGCAGCCAAATTACTTGAAATTAGTGAACGCTCACTTTGGTACAAGCTTGATACTTATAACTTAAAGTAAGACTTGCGTAATTATTTAATCTTCTAGTGCTAGCGTTAGCAATTACGCCATTTTCAGGGTGCCTTCATTCTAGGAACAAGTAATATTTTTCAAACAGCTTGACGGCGTTAAGTTAACATTGTTAAATCATGCTAAATACAATGCAAAAACATGCAAAGTAAGCGCTTTTTATAGCGTTTGTTTGTTGATTTTTGCAGCCATGATACGAGTGCTCTTAAACATTATAAAAAAACATGCCTCCCAAACTAAAAACAGAAGCTGAAAAACAACAAATACGCACAACTATTATCGATGCGGCACGAGAGCTATTTGTCAATAAAGGCATAGAGGCCGTCACCATGCGTTCGATAGCGAAACGTATTGGATATTCTGCGACGACTATTTACCTTTACTTTGCAGATAAAGAAGCACTACTCAGGGCGATTTGCGACACGGATTTGCTAAAGCTAGCAGCAACGCTGAAAGAAGTCATGAGCATTGAAGATCCCGTAGAGCGGTTGCTTACCTTTGGACACACTTACTCCCTTTTTTCATTATCGCATCCGAACCATTATCGGCTTATGTTCATGATGCCCAGACCTGCGCATGCGCCTGAATCATCATCCATCATTTACAACAATTATGAACAAGATGCCTATTGCCAATTAAAAACAGTCGTCAATCAAGTGTATGAAGCAGGTCTTTTCAAACCAGAGTTAAATGATCCTGAGCTTATCGCACAAACATTGTGGGCTGGTACACATGGTGTATGTGCCTTACATAATACGATGGCAAATGATACTTGGATTAACTGGCGAGATATCGAAACAAGACTGCTAGCAATGCGCGAATTGTTTATTAGAGGAATGCTGAAAGAGCCATATGAATAGACAAATACTATTACTCGGGCTAATTGTTTTGATAACAGCTTGTGAAAAGGCTGAGGAACCGCCTTTGCCGCCACGGCCTGCTCTAGTGATGATGGCGGGTAGTTCAGATCAATTACAAACATCAATGGTTTTGATAGGTGAAGTTAGATCACGCTATACATCGAATCAAGGTTTTCGGATTCAAGGCAAAGTGATCAGTCGCAGTGCGGAAGTGGGTGATATGGTTAAAAAAGGCGATGAGCTCGCCCGTATCGATCCAAAAGATAATCAGTTATTAACCAAGGCGGCTGGCGCAGATGTTACAGCAGCAAAAGCGAATTATGATTTAGCCCTAGCAGAAGTCGAGCGTGTCCGAAAGCTTGTACAACAAAAATTCATGTCTGAGTCAGCTCTGGATACGCAAGAGTCTCAGTTAAAAACAGCAGCGGCTAGACTTAAGCAAGTTGAGGCTCAGGAGGACATATCACAAAATCAGTCGCGCTATACCACGCTAACAGCTGATAGAGATGGCGTAATTACACAAATAAATGCCGAACCAGGCCAAGTTGTGCAAGCAGGCGAAGTCATTGCACAAATAGCTGATATCAATGAAATTGAGGTGTTGGCGGCTATTCCTGAATCTCGCATTAAAAATGTAAAAGAAGGTGATATTGTCGGTATACGCCTATGGGCAAACCAAGAAAAGCAATATCAAGGAAAAGTCAGGGAAATCACTCCGGCAGCAAGCCAGGCCACGCGCGCTTTTGACATGAGGGTGAGTGTACTCGATGCAGATCAACAGATAAAACTAGGCATGACAGCGGGCATTGTTTTTCCTAATGAAGGAGAAAGCAAGGTAGTTTTACCAAGTTCTGCCGTTACAGAAAAAGCAGGTAAAACTATTGTCTGGGTAATTAATAAAGATGGTATTGCCAATCCAAGAGAAGTAACCATTACCGCGTTCTCAGAATATGGAATAGGAGTGACAAGCGGCTTGGAAGCTGGTGAGTTGGTTGCTGTCGCTGGTGTTCACACCTTGGTTGCTGGGCAAAAAGTAACGCCGCAATTATGGACTAGAGAGCAATAGCGTGGAAGATTCGCAGAGTGCAAACACACCATCGGCGTTTAATCTTTCAGATTGGGCGCTAAAACACCAAGCATTGGTCTTGTATTTGATGCTGATGTTAGTTATTTCTGGCATGCTAGCCTACACCAGATTAGGCCAATCAGAAGACCCTCCTTTTACTTTTAAAGTAATGCTGGTGCGAACCAGTTGGCCAGGTGCTAGTGCCATAGAGGTTGAGCAACAAGTAACTGACAAAATAGAAAAGAAGTTACAAGAAACACCTCATCTGGATTACACCAGTAGTTTCTCTCGGCCTGGTGAGTCGCTTATTTTTGTAGTTATTAAAGACAATACATTTTCAAAAGCGATTCCTGATATTTGGTATCAGGTACGTAAAAAAGTAGGCGATATTCGCCATACTTTGCCGAATAGTGTACAAAATGTGAGCTTCAACGATGAGTTCAGTGACGTCTACGGCACCATGTATGCGCTAACCGGGGATGGCTATGATAATTTTGCGCTTAAAGAGCAAGCAGAGCTAATACGTAATGAATTACTAAAAACGCCAGATGTAGAAAAAGTGGATTTTTTTGGCGAACAAGAGCAGCGAATCTACATCGAATTTTCTAATGCCAAGCTCGCGAATATTGGTCTCAATAGTAGTCAGCTTATCAATATTTTACAGACTCAAAATACAGTTATTTCCGCTGGTACCTATGATTCACCAAAAGAGCGTATTCGCATTGAAGTGTCTGGTCGATACGAAAGCTTAGAAGACATTCGTGAGACACGGTTTAGAGTAGGTAATCAGGACTTTAAACTAGCTGATGTGGCAAAAGTGTATCGTGGCTATAAAGATCCGCCAAAGGATACAGCAAGGTTCAATGGACAGGAAACACTGCTACTGGGTGTGAGCATGGTGCAAGGGGGCGATGTTATCCATTTAGGTGAGGCATTAGATAAAAAAATCTTACGCATACAAAGCGAATTGCCAGTTGGCCTCACGCTCAAAACAGTGACTTCACAATCTAAAATCGTTGCAGCTTCCGTTAATGATTTTGTCGGCTCGTTGATTGAGGCGCTGGTGATTGTGCTAGGGGTCAGCCTGTTATCGCTGGGTTTAAGAACAGGCATTGTTGTGGCAATTTCAATCCCCGTTGTGTTGTCAGCAACATTTTTGTTTATGTACCTGTTTGATATTGGCCTGCACAAAATATCACTGGGCGCATTAATATTGGCGCTGGGCTTACTCGTTGATGATGCCATTATTGCCGTAGAAATGATGTCGTCAAAAATGGAACAAGGCTGGGATAGGATTAAAGCCGCTTCGTTTGCATTTCACTCAACTGCAGTGCCAATGCTCACCGGTACAATGGTTACAGTTGCTGGCTTTTTACCAATCGCAACTGCAGCTTCTTCCACGGGTGAATATACCCGTTCAATTTTTCAAGTATCAGCCATTTCTTTATCGCTGTCATGGATTGCAGCGGTTGTGTTTGTTCCTTATCTTGGCTACCACTTACTACCAGACTATTCAGAAGCACCGAAAAAGCCAAAGCTTATTACCTGGCTTAAAAGTAAGTTAAAAATGAAAGATGATGACGACAATCATCATCATGACATTTATAACACCAAGTTTTATCGTACCTTTAGAAAGCTATTACTAGTCTGCGTACGATACCGTAAAACGGTTATTCTTATTACTGTAGCCACTTTTGTCTTATCGGTGATTGGCTTTGGCAAAGTGCAACAACAGTTTTTCCCAGATTCTACACGGCTAGAAATTGTAGTGGATTTACGTTTAACGGAAGGTGCTTCTTACCATGCCACCAATGCTGAAGTAAAAAAAGTAGAGCAATGGCTTAGGGAGTGGAATAAAAAACATAATGGATTAGAAAATTTCGTCGCTTACATCGGTACAGGTGCGCCACGGTATTATTTGCCATTGGATGTACAAATGCCGCACAAAGGTTTCGCACAATTAGTCATTTTGTCTAAAAGTCTGGAAGCACGCGAGCTGCTCCGCAGCGACCTTCTAGACTTATTTCAACATCACTTTCCTAGCTTGCGCGCCTCAGTGATTCGTTTGGAAAATGGACCGCCCGTTGGTTTTCCTGTGCAGTTCAGAGTGGATAGTTATGACATTCCAAAAGCAAGACAAGTAGCTAATCAAATCGCAGACATTATGCGTGCTAATCCCAATCTGCTGAATGTGCAGCTAGGTTGGGAAGAGCCGAGTAAAGTCATAAAAATTAGCATCAATCAAGAAAAAGCGCGCCTAGTTAATGTGAGTTCAGTTGATGTAGCTAATACCATCAATGGCGCCATCAATGAGCTAAAACTATCCGAGTTCAGAGAGGGTAAAGAACTGATTGATTTAGTGGCAAGGGGGACGCAATTAGAAAGAACCAACCTGTCACGATTGCAGAATTTAGTCGTCACTTCTCCAACAGGGCAAAATGTGCCATTGTCACAAATTGCAAAAATTAGCTATGAGTTTGAAGAAGGCGTCATTTGGCATCGGAATCGTGTGCCGTCAATAACCGTGCGAGCGCATTTGCGGGGTAATATTCAGGCTCCAGTCGTCTCTAATCAGATAGAACAAAAATTAACAGACATTAAAGCCAACTTGCCATTAGGCGTAACGATTGAAACTGGCGGTGCAGTTGAGGAGTCCAGCAAAGGAAGTGCTTCTGTAGCGAAAGGCGCACCACTGTTCTTAGTAGTTGTGCTGACTTTATTAATGATTCAATTACAAAGTTTCTCGCGCATATTTTTGGTTGTTTTAACTGCACCATTAGGTTTAATTGGCGTGACTATTGCCCTCTTGTTGTTTAATCAACCATTTGGCTTTGTTGCTATGCTAGGTAGTATTGCTTTATCAGGTATGATCATGCGCAATTCTGTGATCCTAATCGATCAAATCGAGCAGGACAAAGCCTCAGGTATGGAACCCTGGCAGGCCGTGATTGAATCTACCATCAGGCGGTTCAGACCAATCGTGCTAACTGCAGGGACAGCTATATTGGCGATGATTCCTTTAACAAGAAGCGTGTTTTTTGGACCAATGGCAGTGGCTATTATGGGTGGGTTAGCAGTGGCAACACTGTTAACGGTATTGTTCTTACCAGCGCTCTATGCTGCTTGGTTTAAAGTCAAAATGCCTAGCCAGACGTAAATGCTGGAATAACCCACAATATGCGATGCATTACATTATAATATTGAGAAAAGTGATAAGGTTAGTAAGAGATGACAGTGCGCACAAATCAAAGTAATGAAAAAGCTCGGTTTAACATGATTGAGCAACAAATCCGCACATGGGAAGTGCTGGATCCCAAGGTGCTACAACTATTGCATGAGGTGCCGAGAGAGAGTTTCGTACCAGAAGCTTATCAAGGCTTGGCATTTGCCGATATTGAGATACCACTTGGTTCTGGACAATCCATGCTTTCTCCAAAGCTGGAAGCACGCATACTGCAGTCGCTCAGCATTAAGCCGACAGATAAAGTTTTACATATCGGCACGGGTAGTGGTTATTTCACGGCACTACTTGCCCATCAAGCAGCGCACGTTTACTCTTTAGAGATTGATCCTGAACTTAACGCAACAGCGTCGTTCAAATTAGCGCATAACAATATTCACAATGTAACCATGGAGTTAGCCAACGGCGTGAAAGGCTATCCAGCGCAACAACCATATGATGTGATTGTATTTACAGGTTCTTCACCAGCAGAACCTCCCAACGTGCGTGAACAATTAAAGATTGGCGGTGTCATGTTTATCGTACTAGGCAAAGCACCAGTAATGGAAGCAACGCTGATACAACGCGTTTCTGAAACGGGCTATAAACAAGATGTACTGTTCGAGACTTGCATTCCAGAGTTGGAAGGGGCAACACAACTCGAAGGATTTACTTTTTAATTAATGAAAAAAACCATTTTATTATTGATGTTAGTTGTGTCTGGCTTTGCTTATGCAGAGCCAGAGGCTGCACCACCTACCTATAGAGCCCAGAGTGAGACGCTAAAAGACAGTCAGGCCAAATCTACAAATCAGCAAGATTTAATGGAAATCTACCAGCAAGCGTTAGCAAATGACCCTACGTTGGCATCTGCACTTAACGCTAACAAAGCTGCTCAGGAAATTATTGAGCAAGGCAAAGCATTATATAGACCCTCGATTAATTTTAATGCCAGTGGTGCTCGCTCAAATACTGATATTCGATTTTTAGATGACAATATACCTGGTGGACGTGCGAATTTTAATACCTACCGCGCGACTATCGAAGCCAGACAACCCATCTACAATAAACAAAATTTAGTCCAAATCGATCAAGCAGAAACACAAGTTAGCCAAGCGGATAAGCAATACCATTTAAGCCAGCAAGAGCTCATTACCAGAGTCACGGAAGCTTACTTTGATGTGTTGATAGCACAAGACCAAATTGCATTAATCGAAGCGCAGAAAGAGGCTATTCTTAGTCAGCTTGAGCAAGCAAAAGCAACGTTTGAAGTTGGCACTTCTACCATTACGGATGTTAATGAGGCGCAAGCACGTTATGACTTGGTGGTTTCACAAGAAATTGCTGCGCGTAATCAGTATCTCATCGCACAGCGTGCCATACAGGCGATTACGGGTCAGTTGCCAGAGTCATTATCCACTGTGAAAGCAGATATCAATGTTGCGCCACTGCAAGAAGGTATGGAAGATTGGCAAGAGATTGCCAGAAAAAACAATTTGAATATCCAGATTCAGCAGGATGCACTAAAGCTGGCAGAGCAGCAAGTGGAGCTGGCTAACGCAGGGCATTTGCCAACGCTAGATGCCATTGCCAGTTATGCACATAGTTATACGGATGGTAGTCCTACGCCTTTTAATGCGGGTAACGAATTACAAAATGCAACCATAGGCTTACAGCTGGATATCCCTATCTACTTAGGTGGCTCAGTCAGCTCGCGTGCAAGGCAAGCGGTGCTGAACAAGCAAAAAGCACAAAATGATTTAGATTTGGCGCATCGGCAAACAGACTTAGAGGCACAACGGGCATATTTAAATTTAAATACCAGTATTGCGCAGGTAAAAGCATTAGAACAAGCGCTCATCAGTAGTCAAAGCCAATTGGATTCAACTACACTAGGCTATGAAGTGGGTGTGCGAACCAGTGTCGATGTGCTGAATGCACAACAGCAATTATTTTCAGCTAAGCGCGATTTGTTGCAAGCAAGATATAACTATCTTGTTAATGTAATACGTTTGAAATTTGCAACAGGTATTGTCGCTGAAGCAGATTTGCAGGAAATTAATCAGCAACTATTGGCAGCCTCTAACGGAGCGCAATAACACGATGACCATAGCGGATGCTAACCTAAGTCAGTTAGTGATTATCGACATACAAACCAAGCTATGTCATGTAATGCCAGCAGAAGCCATGCAAACAGTAATTAAAAATACTGGTATTCTTTTGCAGGCTGCTAATGTGCTGCAAGTGCCGACAGTGGCGACTGAACAATACCCGCAAGCCCTTGGTGAAACAACACCAGATGTGAGTCAATACTTTGGCGGGCTTAAACCGATTGCTAAAACTGCTTTTTCAGCCTGTGCTGAGCCTAAATTTAAAGCCCATTCTCAGCGAGATAAATCGCACATTATCCTTGTCGGATTAGAAACGCACATATGTGTCTTACAAACAGCGTTAGATTTTATTGCACAAGGCAAGAAGGTGTTTGTAGTGGAGGATGCGGTTATCTCACGCAACCCTAGCAATAAAGCCAACGCTATTGCGCGCATGCGCGATGCGGGCTGTATCATCACCAACACAGAGTCAGTGTTATTCGAGTGGTTAGGCAATGCCCAACATGAGGCATTTAAGGTGTTATCCAAACTAATTAAGTAGGGCAAATAGATGAATTGGAAAATCATCTTATTCATTGCCTTAATTGCCTACGGTGGCTATCAACACTTTCATCAAAGTGACCCCAATCAATTCGTTGCCAGTCAACCTACAGCTGAGGGTGTAGTGAGTATGAAGGGTTATCAGATTACACCATTAGAACCGTTTGATATGCATGCACGAGTGCTGTCATCCAAACACTATAGCGCAGATAAAGAAGCGGATTTGGTGCCAGTTGATTTAGCCTTGGGCTGGGGCCCAATGGCAGACCTTCAGATATCTAGCCAAGTACAGGTTACGCAAAGCAACCGCTGGTATCATTGGCGTGTTGAAAAATTTCCCATCCCGCGACGGGATATTGAAACCAATAGCGCTAATATGCACCTTATCCCCGCTACACCTGCTATTGCAGCAGCCATTCAGTCTGCCAAAGCAGGGCAAATGGTGCGCTTCACAGGTGACTTGGTAGAGGTCGTAGATCCAGCAAAAGGCTGGCGCTGGAAAAGCTCACTTACGCGCAATGATACAGGTGCTGGGGCATGTGAATTGGTGTTGGTTAAATCGTTTACTGTACTTTAGTCATCAACCAAAGAAGCTTTAACTGATAAATAAGGCGCAATAATAATAATCATTTTTTGTGTTGCCCCCGTCGCTGCCTGACTATAAGCAACGGCTGCCTTACTCATCGCTTGACGCTGATTCGTTTCAAGCATCAATAACTGAATTTTTTTGCTCAGGTTTTCTGCATCGTTCACGCGTAGTGCAGCACCTTTTTCAACAGCGGCTTCACTTGCTTCAGCAAAATTAAATGTATGCGGACCAATTAAAATTGGTTTAGCCATCACCGCCGCTTCAATTAAATTCTGCCCACCAAAATTAAGTAGGCTGCCACCGATAAAAGTAAAATCACAAGCAGCATAATAGGTATAAAGCTCACCCATACTATCACCTAGTACCACTTGTATGTCTGACGTAATCGGCTGCTGTAATTCAGAGCGCCGTACAAATGGAATATTGCGCTGTTTTAATAGAGCTGCCACATCATCAAAACGCTGCGGATGGCGTGGGACAATTACAGTCAATACAGCCAAGCCATCTACTGCATCCAGTATCATCGCCTCTTCACCTTCACGGGTACTAGCAGCTAAAAATACAGGTCGCGCATCCCCACCAAATAACGCACGTAGCGTAGCGCCCTTCTCTTGGCTATCTGCTGGTGGTTTCACATCAAATTTTAAATTGCCTGTGACAGTAATATTATTTGCCCCCAGCGCTGCCAACCGTTTTGCATCAGTCAGTGTTTGTGCGCTGATTGCACTTAATTGATTAAGCCCATTAAAAGCTAACTTGCCCAGTTTGCGGTATCCCTTTGCTGATTTCTCAGATAATCTGGCATTCATTAATAAGATTGGAATATCACGCTTACTACAAGTGGCAATCAAATTAAACCAAAGCTCTGTTTCCATCAGTAAGCCAATCTTAGGCCTAAAGTGATTCAAAAAACGCTTAATAGCAAAAGGTAAATCATAGGGCAAGTAAACACGTAATACATCATCAGCAAAGATTTGCTCGCTGGCTGCGCGGCCTGTAGGCGTAGTGTGTGTAATCAGAATTTGGTATTTTGGATAAGCATACTGCAGCGCTTTAATTAAGGGTACAGCAGCGTGCGTTTCGCCAACAGAAACGCAGTGTAACCAAATAATGGGCTTGTCTGCTTTATTTGCATAGAAGCCAAAACGTTCTAACCAGTGCTCTCGGTAAGCTGGTTGTTTAAGCCCGCGCCATAATAATTTTAATGGTACAAACGGTAAGGCAATATAGAGTAATAACGTATATAAAAATCTAGGCATGTCTTATTTTCGCATAGATAGTTAAAGTTTGCTTTGCACGATAAGGCTTGCAAAAAGGCGATAGAAACATTCATATAAGATTTTTGTATAAAAACATATTTTTTATACTGTTTTTTTATGTTGGTAATCACTCACATTGCCTGCATCCCATTGCTTGCTTAAGCAGCACGTTTTTTGCCCAAAAATGGTGCATTACAAATTTGTAAAAAAGTGTTGCAAAACACAGGATAAAGGCATAAATTATTCCCAGCCACACAACATATAGTGTTCGATGGGTTCTTTAGCCCCAATAAAAATAAGTTATTTTTATAAAAATCAAAAAGTTATATTTAGGGAGCTGTATCCATACAGCAAATGAGAACAAGAAGGTGGGAGCGAAAATGCTTAAAGCGGTGGAGTCATCAAAAAAATCAAATGCAGAAGAGACAAAAGAAATTCCAGTTCAATCGGTATCGTTAGATATATGGGATAAAAAATATTGTCTTAAAACGAAAGATGGTGCGTATGTTGATAAAAATATGGATGACTCGTATGCGCGTGTTGCCCGTGCGCTTGCCGACGTAGAGCCAACCAAAGAAAAACAAGAAGAATGGCACGAGAAGTTTTTGTGGGCGCTTCGTCATGGTGCTATCCCCGCTGGTCGTATCACTTCTAATGCTGGCGCTCTAGAGCACAAACCAGCCACTTCTACCATCAACTGTACGGTTTCTGGTGTGGTGGAAGACAGCATGGATAATATTTTAGATAAAGTGCACGAAGCAGGCTTAACGCTCAAAGCAGGCTGCGGCATTGGTTACGAGTTTTCAACACTACGCCCAAAAGGCGCTTTTGTTGCGGGCGCTGGTGCATATACCAGTGGCCCACTCTCATTCATGGATATCTACGACAAAATGTGTTTCACCGTTTCATCTGCTGGTGGTCGTCGTGGTGCCCAAATGGCTACCTTTGATATCAGCCATCCTGATGTAACAGACTTTATTAAAGCCAAACGTGAAGATGGTCGTTTACGCCAATTCAATCTTTCTTGCTTAATCACCAAAGAATTTATGGAAGCAGTGAAAGCGGATTTAGATTGGAAACTCGCCTTTCCTGTGACAGAAAAAGAAGCCATAGTTGATGGCCTAGATACCAACAACC
>JBNLAC010000025.1:0-33611 GCA_050301935.1 Methylophilaceae bacterium
TGGAATCTGCAAGTGAATATGCAGCCGAAGATGCTGATATTACCCTTCAAATTCACGGCGCTTTATATCCGCATTTAGCACAGGATGAAAAGCTCAATTTTATTTATAGTCAGATTGAAATGCCTTCAATGGAGATTCTTTATACCATTGAGCGTAATGGAGTTTTGATAGACGCCGACATGCTCAATAGACAAAGCAATGAAATTGGCATGCGCTTAGTTGAGCTAGAAAACAAAGCATACGAATTAGCAGACCAAAAGTTTAATCTCGGCTCACCTAAGCAATTGCAAGAAATCCTGTTTGATAAATTAGGCATTAAACCGATTAAAAAAACACCCTCTGGTAAACCGAGTACAGATGAAGATGTATTACAGCAACTGGCACTGGATTATCCGCTGCCTAAAGTGTTATTAGAGTATCGCGGTTTAGCGAAACTCAAGTCTACCTACACTGATAAACTGCCAAAAATGATTAACCCTCATACAGGGCGCGTTCATACTAGCTATAACCAAGCAGTTGCCATAACTGGTAGATTAGCCAGCTCTGATCCTAACCTTCAGAATATTCCTGTGCGCACGGCAGAAGGTCGCCGTATACGCGAAGCATTTATCGCACCTAAAGGCAGCCAAATCGTTTCAGCTGACTATTCGCAAATTGAATTACGCATCATGGCACATTTATCTAAAGATCAAGGCATGCTGCAAGCCTTTGCTAACCATGAAGATATTCACCGCGCGACTGCGGCTGAGATTTTTGGTGTAGACCGTGATGCCGTTGACAGTGAACAACGGCGCTATGCCAAAGTCATTAACTTTGGGCTTATCTATGGCATGAGCGCATTTGGCCTCGCACAAAACTTGAACATAGAACGCAGCGCCGCACAAAACTATATTGAGCGTTACTTTGCACGTTACCCCGGTGTGCGCCAATACATGGATGACACGCGTGAGCTTGCCAAAGAAAAAGGCTACGTTGAAACATACTTTGGCAGGCGCTTATGGGTACCAGAGATTAACAGCCCCAATGGCAACCGACGTGCAGGTGCAGAACGCGCTGCTATTAATGCGCCGATGCAAGGCACCGCAGCTGACCTCATCAAACTCGCCATGATTGCAGTACAAAACTGGCTAGTGAGTGAACACTTACAAACCAAGCTCATTATGCAGGTACACGATGAATTAGTACTAGAAGTACCTGATGGTGAATTGGAATTAGTTAAGCAGAAACTACCAGAACTCATGCAAAATGTCGCTAAACTAGATGTGCCATTATTAGCTGAAGTTGGGGTAAGTAATAATTGGGAAGGAGCGCATTAATTATCCTGTCATATTACCAAGATTAGACTGATCCACCGTAACCATCTTATTTAATTTTTGCGCTTTAAAATTGTATGGCTTAGAATCTTCATAAAAGAAATGCTGCTCCTCCTTTTTCATAGCTTGATAAAGAGACGAAAAGACAATAAACTAATAAAAAACAAATGGTTACAGTAATGAACAAGGAATATTCAATTATTAATATATTGACCCGTAGGCCTCTATATTAACTGTTAGGGTAACAATATATGGTTAAGTTTGAATGCCCAAACTGCTCATACTCTTTCTCTGAAGCGGATAAGGCATGGGACAAAGCCGTTGCATATGGTGGTTGTCCAAAATGCAAAAAAAAGCATTCAACTTTTAATCTCAACGTTCAATTCAACCAAAAGCCTCAAGATGAGCCTCTTGGGATTATTGGGCACTTACTTGCTATCCTTGTTACATTAGCTATAAGTATTTGCGTTACTTTACTATTGGGCTTTTTTACCCCATTACGAAAATTAAATGGTGGTTTAATGGATGGTACAGTAATGTTTCTATTAATCCTTGTTATTATTTTCATTTTTGCAATCTTTATTGCCCACTTATATACGATGAAGTATTTTAGGCAAATAAAGAGAGAGGGTATATTTTAGTGGAAACCCCTAACCAATCATTCAAGAGGGACGCCTGACGGAGCCCCTAATTTAAACGTTAATAATTATGTCTTATCAATGTATTTCAGTGGCCGAAGCAAAAAGAATATTAGATTCTGAATCTGCCACATTGCTCGACATTCGAGATCCACACTCTTTTATGACTGGTCATATTGCTGATGCGATTCATCTTACTAATGAAAACGTAGATGAAGTTGTTAATAATTTAGATAAAGAAAAACCCGTGATTATTTATTGCTACCATGGAAATAGTAGTAAGGGCGCTGCTGATTATTTTTACAATCTAGGCTTTAAAAAATCTTATAGTGTTGATGGTGGTTATCAAGTCTGGAAATTAACGGCATAATCAAATATTAGTAACTCAAAATCCATTCAAATCCTCAACAACTCAAGTCAACATGGATTCCCGCTTTCGCGGGAACGACCATGGCCAAGTAAACGATGTATTGTGTAATATTAAATATTACTTAGCTACAATAACTTAAATAACAACAATACAACGCTAAAAAATGATAGCTTAAACCTACAATCTCTCAATACCGTCATTCCCATGAAAATGGGAATCCATTCTAATAATCTCCTAATAGCTTCTTGATGAAAAATCCTTGCATCTATATTTTAACTAATCATTGCCGAGGTACTTTGTACATAGGGGTGACGAGCAATTTAATAAAGCGTGTATGGGAACATAAACAAGGTTTGGTAGATGGATTTACAAAAAAATATCAAACTCAGACATTGGTTTATTTTGAAATGGCTGATGACATGCCAACCGCAATTGCCCGTGAAAAGCAATTAAAGAAGTGGCGCCGTATGTGGAAAATTGAGTTGATAGAAAAGCAAAACAATGAATGGCGGGATTTATATGCTGATTTGATTGGTTGACTTTGGTCATTTCACGTCAACATGGATTCCCGCTTTCGCGGGAATGACGGCATTAAGAATCTGTTGTTATTGATGTTCCCTCAAAAACACCCACTCATCCCCTTTTGATTGCTCAGGACTAAAATAGTACCCTTCGCGATCAAACCCTTTAATCGCTTCTGGTTCTGTAATCTTATTATCAATAATATAACGACTCATTAAGCCACGTGCTTTTTTAGCATAGAAGCTGATGATTTTATATTGCCCGTTTTTCTCGTCTTTAAACACAGGTGTGATAATGCGCGCATTAAGCGACTTTGCATTGACCGCTTTAAAGTATTCATTAGAGGCTAAGTTAATCAAGATACCATCTGCCAATGCAGGGTCTTCTTGCAAGGACTCTTGTATTTGCGTGCCCCAGAATTCATACAAATCTTTACCCTTGGCATTCTTTAATTTTGTACCCATCTCAAGCCGATATGGTTGCATATAGTCGAGTGGCTTTAGCACGCCATACAAGCCAGACAAAATACGTAAATGCTTTTGTGCAAAATCAAACCCTGCTTCATCTAACGTTGTGGCATCAAGACCTGTATAAACATCGCCATTAAAGGCAAGCAGCGCTTGCTTTGCATTATCTGCATTAAATGGTGTTGTCCACGACTGATAACGGCTAAGATTGAGCCCTGCCAATTTATCACTTAAACCCATCAAAGATGCGATGTCTTGCACGGAGAAACTCTTTAACTCCTCAATCAGTGCTTTTGATTGCGCTAAATAGCGTGGTTGTGAGGCTTTTTTTGTGACAGGTTCTGTTTCAAAATCTAGATTTTTTGCAGGTGAGATAACAAGCAACATAGTGTCTTTATTTCCAGTTATTGGGATTAGATAAAATAATTGTAAATATTATAACGTACAGCTAAGCTACGCATGATTACGCATTGCAGCACAGTTCGTTTTCATTCAACATATGATTAACTTCAATTAGTGCTCAATACGATGAAATTAGTTTCCGTCAATATCGCCAAACCAGAAGCCGTTAACATTAATGGTCAAACTGTTTTAACAGGCATCAATAAAAAACCCCAATCAGAGCCTGTTTGGCTAGGCAAGCTTAACTTAGTGGGCGATGGCCAAGCAGATTTAACTGTGCACGGCGGCGAATTTCAAGCTGTCTATAGCTACCCAGTTGAACATTATGCTTTCTGGCAAAAAGAGCTCAACCAAGCATCATTACCTTATGGTACTTTTGGCGAAAACTTCACCGTATCTGGTTTGCTAGAAACAGATGTACATGTTGGTGATATATTCAAAGTGGGCAATGCTGTTATTCAAGCAACGATGCCACGTATTCCTTGCTTTAAATTTGGTAACAAGGTTGGCAAACCGGATATTTTAGAAAAGTTTTTGTTCAGCGGTTTTAGTGGGTTTTATCATAAAGTCATTGAGGAAGGCGAAGTTGCTGCTGGCGATCAGATTAAATTAATTGACCGCGATACAAATAGTATCAGCATTCGAAAGGCACTGGGGCTGTACAAATTAAAAGAAGGCGATGTTACGTCACTCAAGCATGCCTTAACCATTCAATCATTACCGCCTTTACTACGAGAGAACTATGAAAGCAGATTAGAAAAGCTGTAGAAATAAGCTATTATTTCTCTTGTTTAGTATTTTCTATATACAGTAGTTTCCCGGCTGATAGTAAAATGAGCCCACTAATCTATTAAAAATGTACGATTGAATGATGCAAAATATTGGCCTGTATGTGATTGGGGATGAAATCCTATCTGGTAAACGCAAAGATGCGCATTTAAGCAAAGTCATCGAACTGCTTTCTGCTCGTGGCTTACAATTGAGCTGGGCTCACTTTCTAGGTGACATTCCAGAACAAATCACATCATTACTCAAAGCCAGTATGGAACGTGGTGACATTGTGTTTAGCTTTGGCGGCATTGGCGCCACTCCTGATGATTATACGAGGCAGTGTTCAGCAGATGCGGCTGGCGTACCAATTGAACGACATGCTGGTGCTGTGGCAGAAATAGAATCGCAATTTGGTGAAAGCGCTTACCCAAAGCGCGTATTGATGGCAGATTTTCCTAAAGGTGCTGACCTGATTCCTAACCCAATCAATCGCGTCGCAGGCTTTAGTATTAATGAGCATTATTTTGTGCCTGGTTTTCCTGAGATGGGGCATCCAATGATTGAATGGGTGCTAGAAACTTATTATCAGCATCTTTTCCACCAGCAGGATTATTTAGAGTCTTCTATCATCGTGAGCAAAGCAGGCGAGAGCGATTTGATTGACTTAATGAATAGTATGCTGGAGCAATATCCAACCTTAAAAATATTCAGTTTACCTAAATCAAAACAACATCGCATAACAGAGCTTGGGATGAAGGGTGAAAGTGTATTTGTTCACCAAGCCATGGAACAATTGAAGCTAGCTGTTAGCGCTTTGGGTTACCCCTGGCAAGACTTATCGTAGCTTAAAGTAGTATAAAGACCGCTCAAATGTGGGCCGTTTCACGCATACTAAATACTGCAATAACACTTACAGCAGCCATTGCCGACATATAATAGCCAACCCAGGTCAGCCCACCTGCAATAACCAACCATTGTGAAATACTAGGAGCAAAAGAAGCACCTAAAATACCACCCAGTTGATAGGCTAAACCAGCACCCGTATAACGCACTGTAACAGGGAATTGCTCAGGCAAATAAGCACCCATTGGTGCAAACGTAGCACCCATTAAAAACAATGCTAAAGATAAAAACAAGGTAATACTCAGTATTGAAGCACTACCCATCAGCGAATTCATGGTAAATCCTAACAAAACTGCCAAACAACCACTGGCTAATAACACTGGCCGGCGGCCATATTGATCTGACAGCCAAGCGGAAATAGGTGTGGCAATGGCCATCAACACAACAGCCACACACAGCATGAGCAATAAAGTTTGCCTATCAATACCAAGCTGCTTGGTGCCATAACTTAAACAGAAAACAGCTGCGGTATAGAACAAGTTGTAGCAAACCACCATTGCTAATGCCCCTAACAATACTGGCTTTAAATGTACTTTTAGTAAAGGTTTAATCGGTACCGAATGCGTAACTTGATCGGCTAAGGCTTTAGCAAATGCTGGCGTTTCGGCCAGCTTAAATCGCACATACAAACCGATAGCAACTAATAAGGCACTAAGAATAAATGGCAAGCGCCATCCCCAACTTTTAAACTGCGCATCTGTTAGGAATAGAGTCAGTCCGAGAAAACTAAGCGTTGCCAACAAAAAACCAACAGAAGGACCAAGTTGCGGGAACATGCCAAACCAACCACGCTTACCTTGTGGTGCATGCTCCATAGCCAACAAAGCTGCGCCGCCCCACTCACCACCTAAACCTACGCCTTGACCAAATCGCAATACGCAAAGTAGTAATGGCGCCCAGAACCCCAAGGTGTCATAACCTGGCAGCAGACCAATCAGTAATGTTGAGATTCCCATCACCAGCAGAGAGGCTGCCAATGTTGCCTTGCGTCCGACTTTATCGCCAAAGTGTCCAAATAGCAAAGCACCAAAAGGCCGAGCAATAAATGCCAAACCAAAAGTGAGAAAAGCATTGAGGGTTTGTACTGCGGGGTCACTATCAGGAAAGTACACCTGACCAATCACTAAAGCAGCAGCCATCGCATAAATATAAAAATCATAAAACTCGATAGCTGTGCCGATAAAGCTAGCAAACGCAATTTTGGTAGTTGATGGCTGTTGCATGTCGCCTATCTTATAAGCGAGCTAATTAATTGCAAGTAGTATTTGCTAGTGAATAGTTACTATTAGTTGCGTTAACTAGGTTCAGCCTCTTTATTTTTTGTGTTTTGCCAACCACCACCTAAAGCTTTAAACAAATCAACTGTAGCTGTTAATGTATTTTGCCGGCTAAGAACAAAGCTTTGCGTTGCATCAATATGGCTGCGTTGCGCCTCAAGTACATCAAGATAACTTGAATACCCTGCTTTATAACGATTTTGCGCAACTTCTAACATGCTCTTCGTAGTCTCTTTCTTTGACGCCTGAATCGCTTCAATGGCCTTATATTGGCGCAAATTCACCAGCGCATCATTAACTTCTTTAAAAGCTGATGCAACGGTACCTATATAGGACTGAAGTGCTTGTTTTTGTCTTGCACTTGCCTGATCAACCTTGGAAGACAATGCACCTGCATTAAAAATTGGTAAATTAAGGCTCAAACCATATGACCAAATACGAGATGCAGACTTAAGAACGTCGCCTAGCTCTACACTTTCACCGCCAAACGAACCAGTTAGTGAGATACTAGGGTACAAAGCCGCTTTGGCTAGACCAATGTTTGCATTCGCAGCGACCATCGTTTGCTCTGCCTCACGCACATCAGGCCTATTCTCTAAAATAGCAGATGGTAAACCTAATGGTGGCGTGGGCGGCATTGGCAGGCTAGCTAGATCAGCTTGCTCAAGCTTAATTTCTTCCAGCGTCAAAATATTAAGCACATGCTCAGCTAATTTTCTGGTGCGCATCAACTCTTGCTCTTGTGCTAACAAGTTATCACGCACCAAGGAAGCTTGCTGTACATCTAATATTGAAACGATACCACCTTCTTGGCGACGTTTAGCTAGCGCCAAACTCTCTTCGCTAATTTTCAGGTTTTCTTGTACATTTTTTAACTGCGAGTCTAGGCTGCGAATATTGAGATAACTACTCACAACCAAACTTTCAGTTGTTAGCTTAACCATCTCTTTTGCATAAGTGGTTGCAAGGTAATTGGCACGAGCCGCCTCTTTAGCTCTTCTTAACTTACCCCAAAAATCCAGCTCAATTGCCGAGTTTAAAGTCAGATTAAAATTATTACGTGGGTTTGCACCAAAAGGTGGAAAAGGCCCAGATTCAGTTACACGTGTCCTTGTTCCATCACCTCCCAAATCAACAGTTGGGAATAAGTAAGCGCCTACTTCACGCATTTGTGCATCTGCCTCTTCTATTCTCGCTACCGCACTCTTGATACTACTATTGTTTCTAAATGCTTTTTCGACAATCGCATTCAACTCGGGATCTTCATATAGAGTCCACCATTGATTAGGAATTTCTTCCAGTGTACTAGGTGCTAGCGACTGCCCAGCTTCGCCGTAATTTTCAGGTAGTGCCAATTCCGGACGCTCATAATTAGGCCCCACCAACATGCAGCCAGTCAACGATGTGAGCAATACAATAGCGCTACCTTGTTTAAAAAATCTTGTCATTATTCGTCTTTCTCTTTGATCTATTCACCTTCAATATGCCCATGATGTCTTACATGCTTACTGTCGGTTAACCAAGTAAAGAACAATGGAATAAATATCGTTGCAATAAATGTAGCTAATATCATGCCGCCAAATACACCAGTACCCATAGATTGGCGAGCTGCTGCTCCAGCACCTGTCGCAATTACAAGTGGCACTATTCCTAGTACAAAAGCCATAGATGTCATGACTATTGGTCTAAACCTGAGTCTTGCTGCTTCTAATGCCGCCTCTCCTACAGGCATGCCCTCTTCCATTTTCTGACTTGCGAACTCAACGATTAGAATCGCATTTTTAGCCGCTAACCCTATGAGGGTAATCAAACCAATCTGGAAGTAAATATCGTTTGGCATACCGCGGAACAGCACTGCTAACAATGCCCCCGTCAATGCAAATGGCACAGCCATAATCACTGCAAGTGGTAATGCCCAAGTTTCAAATTGCGCAGCCAAAATCAAAAAGACCATCACAATAGCAAAACCAAATGCAACCAGTGCCGCACTACCCGTTCGCTTCTCTTGGTATGCTTGACCAGTCCATGCAATTTTGTAGCCATCAGGTAAGTTTGCTTTAGCAATATCCTCAACGATCTTAATTGCATCGCCAGAGCTCACACCAGGTGCTCCGCTACCAAAAATCTTGGCTGATAGTAGTCCGTTAAAGCGCTCTAACTGCTCTGCGCCGACTACATTTTCCACAGTGCTTAACGCAGACAACGGAATCATATTACCTTGTGGATATTCAGCTGTTGGCTTACTACGTACATATACTTTACCCAGATCTTCTGGCTGCATCCTATATTCAGGCTCAGCTTGCAATTGCACCCGATATGTTCGGCCATTCTTATTAAAATCATTAACATAATATTGACCCATCGTACTTTGCAAAGTAGCGTAAATGTCTTCAATATTGACATTTAGTGATATCGCTTTCGCCTCATCCACCTCAATTTTAAGTTGCGGTACTGTTGGACGGAAAAAACTATTCAAGCCCGTAATTTTAGGATTTTGCCGCATAGCATCCATTAAGTTATTCATCACTTGCGCCAGCTTAATAGGGTCGGAATCACGCTGACTTTGCACATACACCTCAAACCCACCAGATGAACCAAGCCCTCGAATAGCTGGTGGGTTAACAGCAAAGCCCATTCCATCAGGTTGTTGCATACCGATACCTGTCACTTTTCCTACCATGTCATCAGCAGTTGCGGTTCGCTCATCCCAATCAGTCATTCTCACAAACATGGTGGCAGCATTAGTTTTGTTTGCACCAGTAAATAACTCGAATCCATTGATAGCAAACTCAGACGCAACGGCTGAATCTTGTGCAACAGTGGCACGAATACTCTCCGTTGTTTGTGTAGTTCTGTGCAGAGTCGCGTTATCAGGCAAAACGACAACAGTGATGATATAGCCCTGATCTTCTGGTGGCACCAAACTGCCTGGCACTGTCCTAAATAAAAACACCATCGCTAACACAAAACCACCAAAGGCAATTGCGCCAATTATTTTATGGTGCAAAGTTAAATCAACTGTTCCAGTGTAGAAGCGTGTGAGTCGACTAAAGCCACTATTAAATTTTTTAAAGAATGTGCTTTCCTGCTCATGTGCTTTTTTCAAAATCATGGCACATAGTGCAGGCGTTAATGTGAGCGCTACCACACCTGAAATCACAACTGCAATCGCAACGGTAATTGCAAATTGACGGTAGAGCTGCCCTGCAATCCCTCCTTGGAATGCGACAGGCACAAACACGGCACAAAGAACTAGCACAATGGCAATCACAGCACCTGACACTTGTCCAATCGATTTAATTGCCGCATGCAGAGGGTCTAAACCCTCTTCCTGCATCAAGCGCTCGGTGTTTTCAAGCACAACAATCGCATCATCCACCACAATACCTATCGCCAAGATCATGGCAAATAAGGTTAATAAATTGATCGAGAAACCAAATATATACAACCCAGCAAATGTACCTATTAGCGAAATTGGTACGGCAATAATTGGGATGAGTGTAGCGCGCCAACTTTGTAAAAATAAAAATACGACAAGCACAACCAACACCAATGCTTCACCGAAAGTATGCAGCACTTCGTCAATTGTTGAACTAACGAAGTCACTGGTATCGTAAGGAATCGCATAAGTCATCCCTTCAGGAAAACTTTCCTGCAATTCGTTCAGCTTTTCTTTGATGGCACTTGCTGTATCCAATGCATTAGCACCACTTTGCAGAAATACTAAAACAGCAACACCCGTCTGACCATTCAGTGCTGAAGATGCGTTATAACTTTGTGCGCCCAGCTCAATCCTTGCAACGTCTTTTAGATACAACACGCCGTTAGGTCCATCCGCGCGAACGATAATGTTGCCGAACTCAGCTGGATCGACTAAACGTCCTTTCGCTGTCACCGTGTAGATGAGTTGTTGTGTGTCCGGCGCAGGATCTTGACCAATTTTACCTGCCGCATATTGATTGTTTTGCGTGCTAATAGCCGCAGCAATATCACTTGTGCTAACACCTAATTGCGCCATTCGATCTGGCCGTAACCAAATCCGCATTGAATAATCCTGACCACCAACGATACGTGCACTTCCTACGCCTTTAATGCGTTTCAACTCGTCTAATACATTTAAAGTACCGTAATTACTCAGATACAAGCGGTCGTGTTTTTCATTTGTCGACGTCAGCATCGCCGCCATTAAAATATCGTTTGACTGTTTCTGTACAATCAAACCATTTCGACGTACCTCGTTAGGTAATCTTGGTGTTGCAATATTAACGCGATTACTCACATTGAATGTTGCCTGATCGATATCGGTACCGATATCGAAAGTTGCGGTAATTACCAGCGTACCGCTTGAGTCTGCACTAGAGCTGAAGTACAACAAATTATCAACACCACTCAATTGCTCTTCAATCGGCGCTGCTACGGTTTTTGAAAGTGTGTCCGCACTGGCACCTGGATAAGTTGCTGTAATTTGTACTGAAGGCGGCGCAATTTCTGGATACTGGGCTACAGGCAGCTGAAAAGCTGCTGCCAAACCAGAAAGCACAATGATAATGGACAATACTGAGGCAAATATTGGCCTAGTGATAAAAAACTTGGTCATCTGATATTCACCTACGCTTATATAATTTTCTTGGAAACAAGCTGGTCAGCACTACTTTCTGCTGCACTCTCACTCGCTTTTGGCACTATTGGTGCGCCTGGTCTGACTTTAATCAAATTATCAACGATAACTTTGTCACCTGGCTCAAGGCCATCCAACACCACCCAGTTCTCTCCGTGCCAGCTACCCACTTGAATTGGCTTAACCGCAGCCACTGTATTTCCTTCTTGATCTGTTTCTGCTACAAAAACGAACTTACCTTGCTCACCAGTTTGTACAGCCGTTTGCGGCACAAGGAACACCCCATCACGTGTACCTGTAGTCAGCCTAATCCGTACAAATTGTCCAGGTACTAATTGTTTTTGACTATTCTTAAAAACTGCTCTTAGTTGCTGTGTCCCTAAAGTGGGATCAATCTGGCTAGCTGAAAAATTTAAATCACCTTCTTCTGGGAACTCCTCGCCATTAGGAAGTATTAATGTGATTTTTTTGACATTATCGCGAGTTAACATACCTCCCAATTCTTCTAACTCATAGTCAGATAAGCTAAACCGAACCCAAATAGGCGACACTTGAACAATTTTTGTTAATAGCGTGGTATTGGCATTGACTAATGTCCCCTCGGAGTAAATAAATCGCTCCGCCATTCCAGCAACAGGTGCTTCTAATTTTGTATAAGACAAATTTAATTCAGCTTGATGTAAAGCTGCTTCGTACTGCTTAAGGCCAGCATTTGCCATTGCATTATCCGAGACTGCATTATCATATTCGCGCTGACTAATTGATTTCGTTTCGAGAAGTTTTTTTAACCGCTCTGCTTCTCTTTGTGTTTGTGCGAGTCGTGCCTTTTGCTCTGCTAATCTAGCTCGCGCTTGCTGCACCTCCATCTCATAGGGCACAGGGTCAATCAAGAACATTGGTTGCCCTGCTTTTATTTCAGCTCCCTCTTCATACAATTTTTTAAGCAAAATACCACCTACACGCGGTCTGACTTCCACCTCTTTAGCACCTTCTGTTTGTGCTACTGCCTCTTTTTGTACTGGGATGCTAGTTGCTTTAACTTCCAACACACTGACTGGCATTGCTTGCATAGCTGGTGGCGCTGCATCTTGCTCCCCACATGCCGAAACAAATATGGTAACCATGATTAATGTTAGTGTTGTTTGATAATGCTTGTATAAATTGAACATGGTGCCTCTATAATATGTCGTTATTATTAATATGGATGCCTTGCATACATACAAGAATGAATGTATATTATATACAAACATGCATGTATGTAAATAGGTTTAACAAAAGATTCACAAAATGGTACGCAAAACAAAACAAGAGGCAGAGCAAACGCGCCAATGCATTATTAATGCTGCACGCGAGGTATTTGTTGATAAAGGTGTAAGCAAAACAAGCTTAGAAGAGATCGCTCGGTATGCAGGTGTTACGCGCGGTGCAGTCTATTGGCACTTTGCAAATAAATCCGACTTACTGCATGCGATGCGGGATCAAGTGGTGCTACCACTCATCGACCGCATGGACGACGAACTTCTACTGAATCTAGACAAAGAACAAAATCCTGGCAAAGACCCACTTACGCGCATTGAAAACTTTTTGCTATGCACGATACAAGTACTCAGCGACCACCAAGAAACACGTCAAACTTATGAAATCATGATGACAAAATGCGAATACGTCGGTGAGTTCGAAAAAGTGATGGAGCAAATCATGAGTAATTGTTCCAGCATTGTAGACAAACTAGAACAAGCATACGCTAAAGCACTGAAAAAGCAGCTAATCAAACCAACCTTGACGGCAGCGCAATATGCGCAAGACACGCATTTGTTTTTTTCTGGTTTGCTTCATATGTGGGTTAAAGACACTGATGGCAACCGATATAAGAATCAAGCAGAAACACTTATCCACACACATATAGAGATGAGACGACAATAGCTTATTTATCTGCCTAACCTACCAATTTATAGTTCCCTCATAGCCCGTTTGCGTATAAAATAATCAACTTTTCTGTAAGAAGTGTTTAGATGCAAATCGGCAAGCATATTCTAAAAAACAATCTCGTAGTGGCGCCCATGGCTGGCGTTACAGACAGGCCTTTCCGCCAATTATGCAAAAAAATGGGCGCAGGTTTAGCTGTTTCGGAGATGGTTACGTCTAACTCATTACTTTATGGAAGTGAAAAAACGCGCAGACGCGCTAATCATGAAGGTGAAGTTGATCCAATCTCTGTACAGATTGCCGGTGCCGACCCTCAAATGATGGCAGAAGCTGCCAAACATAATGTTGATAATGGTGCGCAAATCATAGATATCAACATGGGCTGTCCAGCGAAGAAGATTTGTAACGTCATGGCTGGTTCTGCGCTACTTAAAGATGAGCCGCTTGTAGCGAAAATTCTAAAAGCTGTAGTCAATGCAGTTGACGTCCCAGTAACACTCAAAATTAGAACTGGTTGGGATAAAGATAACCGTAATGCTGTGCAAATAGCAAAAATGGCAGAGGATATTGGTATACAAGCCTTAGCCATGCATGGTCGTACGCGCGCATGCTTGTACAAAGGTGATGCAGAGTACGATACGATAGCCGCGGTAAAACAAGCAATACAAATTCCATTAATTGCAAATGGTGATATTACAACACCAGAAAAAGCAAAATATGTACTGGATTATACGGGTGCTGATGCTGTCATGATAGGCCGCGCGGCTCAAGGTAGACCATGGATTTTCCGTGAAATCGAGCATTACCTAACTACAGGCACACACATGTTACCGCCTACAGTAGATGAAATTCACACAGTAATGTTGGAACATTTGCATGACTTGTACCAGTTTTATGGCGAACTAACTGGTATGCGTGTTGCGCGCAAACATATTTCTTGGTACACCAAAGGCCTATCAGGCTCAGCGGCATTCCGTCACCACATGAATACCCTTCAAACAACTGAACTTCAGCTTCAGGCAATTAGTGACTTTTTTGCAGAACTAAAAACAAAAAACGAGCGGTTGGTTTATGAACAAGAGCCAACAAATGCGAGCGAGGCTATTGCAGCATAATGAGCAAAGACTGCAAATTAAGTCAAGCAATCATAGAATCACTAGATGATTATTTTATGCATTTAGATGGTCAACCGCCGCATGCTATCTACGACATGGTACTAGGTTGCGTTGAACAACCTATGCTGGAATACATTCTCAACAAAGTCGGTGGCAACCAAAGTAAAGCAGCTGAGATGCTTGGGATTAATCGTAATACTTTACGTAAAAAAATGGCATTGTATAAGATTGATTAACATACCTTAAACATGGCTGTAACGTCGCTAATTGTAAAATCAAGCTATCAACTGCAGACAACATTTCTTTAAACTAGAGTTAAACTATGGCTAACATTAAACGTGCGCTCATTAGCGTTTCAGATAAAACAGGGATCGTCGAACTAGCTAAAGCCCTGAATCAACTTAATATCGAGATTCTCTCAACTGGCGGCACCGCAAAATTATTCCGTGATAACCAAATACCAGTGAAAGAAGTCAGTGATTTTACTGGCTTTCCTGAAATGTTGGATGGCCGCGTAAAAACTTTGCACCCAAAAGTCCATGGCGGACTGCTTGGAAGGAGAGATTTGCCTGAGCATGTATCCGCTATGCAAGCGTATGGAATCGATAACATTGATTTATTGGCAGTAAACCTATATCCATTTGAGGCCACAGTTGCCAAAGCCGATTGCACCTTAGAGGATGCGATTGAAAATATTGATATTGGCGGTCCGGCCATGGTGCGCTCTGCAGCTAAAAACTGGAACGATGTAACCGTATTAACTGATGCAAGTCAGTATGAATCAGTGATTGCAGAGTTAAATAGCAACCAGGGCGCTATCAGCAAAGCCACACGTTTCAAATTATCTGTAGCGGCATTTAACCGCATTGCCCAATACGATAGCGCAATTAGCAATTATCTTTCAGCAATTGATTTTGAAGCAACTGAATCAGCTAGTAAACCAGTTATTAATCAATTCCCTGCTCAGATGAACAGCAGTTTTGTGAAAGTACAAGACTTACGCTATGGCGAAAATGCTCATCAACAAGCAGCTTTTTACCGTGACTTATATCCTGCAGATGGCAGCCTTGCAACTGCAAAGCAACTACAGGGCAAAGAGCTCAGCTATAACAATATTGCCGACTCTGATGCCGCTTGGGAGGCAGTTAAATCGTTCACCAGTAATGCATGCGTGATTGTGAAACATGCCAATCCTTGTGGTGTTGCACTCGGCGCGAATGCATTAGAGGCTTATAGTAAGGCGTTTAAAACCGATCCAACTAGTGCTTTTGGTGGCATTATTGCTTTTAACTGTACTCTAGATGGTGCAGCTGCAGAAGCTGTAGCAAAACAGTTTGTCGAAGTGCTCATTGCGCCTGACTTTACCCAAGAAGCTTTGGCCGTGTTTGCTTCAAAAGCCAATGTACGCATACTAAAAATCGCACTCCCTAAAGGTGGAGCAAGTGCTTGGCAACAAGGTCGTAATGCTATGGATAGTAAACGTGTGGGCTCTGGCATATTAATACAAAGTGCAGATAATCACGATTTACAAATGACTGACATTAAAGTGGTAACTAAAATACAGCCAACACCTTCAGAGATGACAGACTTATTGTTTGCCTGGAATGTGGCGAAATATGTTAAATCTAACGCTATTGTATTCTGTGGTAATGGTATGACATTAGGCGTTGGGGCTGGTCAAATGAGCCGAGTGGATAGTACTAAAATTGCCGCGATTAAAGCTGAGCATGCAGGACTCAGTCTGCAAGGATCTGTTGTCGCGTCTGATGCATTCTTCCCATTCCGTGATGGCGTCGATGTACTAGCGGATGCAGGGGCAAAATGCGTTATCCAACCAGGTGGTAGCATGCGTGATGATGAAGTTATCGCTGCAGCTGATGAGCGTGGTTTAGCAATGGTAATGACTGGCATTCGCCATTTTAGGCATTAATAAAAGCATCAGGGGAATAAGATGAAAGTATTAGTAATTGGCTCTGGTGGGCGCGAGCATGCCATTGCTTGGAAAATCGCAGAAAATAAAGAAGTTAGTCAAACCTATGTTGCACCAGGCAATGCAGGAACAGCAACGAATCCTGACATGGTTAATGTGCCAATTACTGACATTGATGAGTTAGTCAAATTTGCGCAAACAGAAAAGATTGCACTAACAGTCGTTGGGCCTGAAGCCCCGCTTAGCGAAGGTGTTGTTGATGCTTTCCAAAAAGCTGGACTTAAAATATTTGGTCCTACCAAAGCTGCTGCTCAATTAGAATCATCTAAAGATTTTTCAAAAGCGTTCATGATGCGTCATGGTATTCCCACAGCTATCTATCAGACATTCTCCGACGCGAAAGCTGCACATGACTATATTAATCAGCAAGGTGCGCCTATCGTAATCAAAGCAGATGGTTTAGCAGCGGGCAAAGGTGTCGTCGTTGCGATGACGGATAAAGAGGCCCATGACGCAATTGACATGATGTTGGGTGACAACAAATTTGGTGATGCAGGCGCTCGTGTTGTTATTGAAGAGTTCTTAACAGGTGAAGAAGCAAGCTTCATGGTTATGGTTGATGGTAAAAATATTTTGCCGCTAGCGACCAGTCAAGATCACAAACGTTTACTTGACAGAGATGAAGGGCCGAACACAGGGGGTATGGGCGCATATTCACCAGCACCCGTTGTTACACCTGAAATTCATGCCCGCGCCATGCGCGAGATTATTCGCCCCACGGTTGAAGGCATGGCGAAAGATGGTATTCCGTACACAGGATTTTTATATGCAGGATTGATGATTAGCCCAGACGGCAAAATCAAAACACTCGAATTCAATTGCCGCATGGGGGATCCTGAAACCCAACCCATTTTCATGCGTTTAAAGAGTGATTTGCTTTCATTACTGCAGCAGGCTATCGCGGGCAATCTGGATAAAGCAGAAGCATTATGGGACAGACGCTTTGCATTGGGTGTTGTGATGGCAAGTGCAAACTATCCATCCTCACCTAAACTGGGGGATGAAATCACTGGCTTGCCGAAAAACCTAGAGGATGCGTATGTGTTCCATGCTGGCACTAAACTAGTGGATGGTAAAGTAGTGACCAGTGGTGGGCGTGTATTATGTGTCACTGCCCTAGGAGAAACAGTAAAATTTGCACAGCAGAAAGCATACCGCATTATTGAGGACATTCATTTTGATGGTGCGCAATATAGAACTGATATTGGCTATCGTGCCATTAAAGGCTAATGTTAAATGAGTGCTATTGATTCGAAAGCAGTATTTGAGTACTTACAAAATTTGCAAGCACGTATCATTGAATCCGTTGAGCTAGTTGATGGCAAAACGTTCTTACATGATGGCTGGCAACGTCCCGAAGGTGGGGGTGGCAATTCATGTATGTTAGAAGAAGGAAACGTGTTTGAACGTGCTGGTATTGGTTTTTCACATGTACTTGGCAACAAACTACCCCCAGCCGCAAGTGTTGCACATCCTGAAGCAGCAGGCCGACCGTGGGAAGCAATGGGCGTTTCATTAGTATTTCATCCACGCAATCCCTATATTCCCACTGTGCACATGAATGTACGTTTTTTTGTGGCAAAAGCTGCAAAAAAGACAGATATATCCTCGCAGCATTTGGGAGCGAGCCAAGGCGATGAGGCAGATTTTTCGCAGACAGCACATCAAGTGCGGAAAGAAAAATCTAACGAAACCAACACTGGCGCAGCCCCAAATGATGACGAGGATATTTGGTGGTTCGGTGGCGGCATGGACTTAACGCCCTATTACGGTTTTGAGGAAGATTGTATACATTTTCACCGTACCAACAAAGCTGCGCTAGCACCTTTTGGTGATGAGCTCTACCCATTATTCAAGAAGCAGTGTGACGAATACTTCCACCTAAAACACCGCAAGGAGCCTCGAGGAATTGGTGGCATTTTCTTTGATGACTTTAACGAATTAGGTTTTGAGAAAAGTTTTGCAATGCTTCGTGCAGTAGGTGATGCTTTTACACAAGCCTATTTGCCGATTGTACAACGCAGAAAAGATACGCCCTATGGCGAACGTGAACGTGATTTCCAAGCATATCGCCGCGGTCGTTACGTAGAGTTTAATTTAGTGTTTGACCGAGGCACTTTGTTCGGCTTACAGTCTAATGGCCGTACAGAATCGATTCTGCTCTCCATGCCTCCGATTGTGAAATGGCGTTATGATTGGAAACCAGAAATGGGCAGTCCTGAGGCAAAACTTTACACTGACTTTTTAATTGATAAAGATTGGGTTTAACACATGAGCATATCAATAAAGGCCATAGAACAAGCACAAGATTTACTCGACTTTATTGATGTTAGTCCTAGCCCTTGGCACGCGGTAAAAAACACAGCTGCACAATTAGAATCCAATGGTTATAAAGTACTCAGAGAAAGCGATCCATGGCGTTTAGAGAATAACGGTCGCTACTATGTTTGCCGTGATGGCGCTTCAATCATTGCTTTTGCATTAGGATCGCAACCATTAGCAGATTCGGGTTTCAGGATAGTAGGCGCTCACACTGATTCACCTGGTTTGCGTTTAAAACCTAAATCAGCACATAGTTCACAAGGTATTGCCCAGCTCGGAGTGGAAGTATATGGCGGCCCCATTATTGCCACTTTTACCGATAGAGATTTAAGCTTGGCTGGACGCGTGATGGTGCGCAATGGCGATACTATTGAATCACATCAGATTAAACTAAATCAGTCTATCGTACGATTGCCTAACCTCGCCATTCATATGAATCGTGAGGTTAATGAAAAAGGTTTGCTACTCAATAAGCAAACAGGATTACCGCTAATTTTTGGCTTTGCTGCTGATAGCGCTGAAGCGCATAGGCAACTGACCCTAGCATTAGCCAATGAACTTGCCATCAATCCTATCGATATATTGACTTGGGATTTAGCTGTTTACGATACACAAAAAGGAAGTTTGTGGGGTGTGAATCAAGACTTTATTGCAAATAGCCAACTTGATAATTTAGCCTCATGCCATGCAGCTATTACCGCGTTATTGGCTACAGAAAAGCCGGCTACTACCAATATTTGTGCCTTCTTTGATCATGAAGAAGTTGGTAGCGAGAGTGCTACGGGAGCAGGCGGTAGTTTTATTAGTGACGTCATTCAACGGATTAGTGCTTTTTATCAAGCAAGCGAAGAAGACCGATTACGTAGTTTTGCTAATAGCTTTTTTATTAGTGCCGATATGGCGCATGCTTTCCACCCTAACCATCCTAGCGCTTATGAACCAGAGCATCATGCAAAGGTCAACCAAGGCCCTGTGATAAAAACCAATGCGAATCAACGCTATAGTACAACTGCAGACACAGCGGCTCGTTTTATACAATTATGCAAAAAAGCTAATGTGCCATATCAGGAATATGCGCACCGCACAGACTTAGGTTGTGGGAGCACTATAGGGCCAACAATTGCTGCCCAACTCGGCATGCCAACAGTAGATGTTGGCAACCCGATGTGGGCCATGCATAGCATTCGAGAGAGTGCCGGCGTATTAGATCATGGCTATATGATAGAGGTGTTAAAACAGCACTTTCAATCCTAGACAAAAGTGCCTCCTAGCAATGATTGGTGCTTTCTCGTTATAATCGAAGTAAAGGGGACAGGTAATATGCAATCATTGGAGGCACTTATTGCAACGTTATCAGGCATTGTGTGGGGCCCATACATGCTTATTCTATTAGTTGGCACTGGTCTGTACCTCACTATCTTATTAAAGGGAATGCAGTTTAGGATACTGCCCCACGCTTTAAAACTGATATTCAGCAAAGATAAAAATGAAGAAGGTGATATCAGCCATTTTGCAGCGTTAATGACTGCATTAGCTGCGACAGTTGGCATTGGCAATATCGTTGGTGTTGCTACAGCAATTACGCTAGGTGGCCCTGGTGCAGTTTTTTGGATGTGGATGACTGGCTTAGTTGGCATGGCAACCAAATATAGCGAAGCAGTGCTTGCTGTTAAGTATCGTGAGGAAGGTAAACACGGTATGCGCGGCGGACCGATGTATTATTTAAGCAAAGGCGCAGGGCTGCCTTGGCTAGGCACTCTATTTGCTATTTTTACAGCCTGCGCTGCTTTTGGTATTGGCAATATGACACAAGCAAATGCCACAGCAAAGGCATTTGAAGCAACGTTTCAAATTCCCGTTGAAATAACAGGTATCTTTCTTACTGCTTTAACTGGGCTAGTCATTCTTGGTGGGATTAAAACCATTGGTAAATTTACCTCTTTTATCGTTCCATTTATGATATTGGCCTATGTAGTGTGCAGTTTATGGGTACTGATTGCCCATGCAAGTGCCATTCCAGAAGCGTTTCGATTGATTTTTTATCATGCATTTAATCCATCAGCTGCAAGTGGTGGATTTATTGGCGCCACTGTTGCAGCAGCAATGCGCTATGGGGTTGCTCGTGGTGTGTTTTCCAATGAGTCAGGATTAGGCTCCGCACCTATTGCCGCTGCTGCAGCTAAAACTGATGACCCCGTTAAGCAAGCATTAGTCAGCATGACACAAACTTTTATTGATACATTAGTCGTTTGTACCATGACTGCTCTTGTTATCTTGACAGCAACAAGTTGGACTCTAGGCGTGGATGCTGCACAACTGACCAGCGCCAGCATGGCTGAAACCTTGGGTGATAATGGCAATATTATTATTGCCATTGCAACCGCTTTTTTTGCATTTTCAACCTTAATTGGCTGGAGCTATTATGGTGAAAAAGCCATTGAGTTTTTATTTGGCGAAGTCGCCATCAAAACATATCGTATCTTTTTTACTGCTGCCGTCTTGGTTGGTGCAATGACAAGCTTAAACTTTGTCTGGAACTTCTCTGATTTAATGAACGGGCTAATGGCCATTCCAAATTTAATTGGCTTATTGTTATTATCTAAAATCATAAAACAAGAAACCAATCGTTATCTTTCTGAAAGGAAGTAAGTTCAATCAGTCATGAATAGAAAAAAAAGAGGACACTGGTCAAATCGCTGGACATTTATGTTAGCCACTGCTGGGTCAGCCATTGGTCTAGGCAATATCTGGAAACTTCCTTATATGATTGGCGTAAACGGCGGAAGTGCATTTGTTCTCATTTTTATTGCTTCTATTATCTTTGTGGCAATTCCCCTTATGATGACAGAAATCATGCTAGGGCGACGGGCGCACAAAAATCCGTTAGATGCGGTTAAATTGCTAGCAAAAGAAGCTAATGTACATCCAATCTGGTCTTTTGTCGGTGGTATGGGCATGGTGGCTGGTATTTTGATTTTGAGCTTTTATAGTGTAGTAGGGGGTTGGGTATTAAGCTACATCAGTTTTTCAGTACAAGGAACATTTACCAATATTACCGCTGCCCAAGCCGCAAGTAATTTTGATCTATTACTTGCCAAACCACTTACTTTATTATTTTGGCACACCATATTTCTATTAATGACCATGATTGTTGTTGCACGTGGTGTAAACGAAGGACTTGAAAAAGCCAATAACATCTTAATTCCTCTTTTGTTTGCTATTTTATTCATTTTGCTAGGCTACAGCATGTCGGTTGGTAATATGACAGCGGCCTTTGAATTTATGTTTTACCCAGACTTCTCGAAAGTCACACCACTGGCGATACTTTCTGCATTAGGCCATGCCTTTTTTACGCTTAGTCTTGGCATGGGCTCCGTAATGGTTTATGGGTCGTATTTAAGTAAGAATGTATCTATTGGTCAAACCACAATCTTCATCGCTATATTAGATACGGCTCTAGGGCTTCTAACGGGTTTAGCTATCTATGCACTGGTGTTTGGTAACCACTTGGAACCTGATGCTGGGCCTGGCCTTATTTTTCAAACATTGCCTATCGCTTTGGGCGCAATGCCAGCTGGTAACATCTTCGCTACGCTTTTTTTCGTATTAGTTGGTTTTGCCGCATGGACATCTTCTATCTCGCTAGTTGAGCCAGCGATTGCATGGATAATAGAGAATACAAAAATAAACAGAGCGCTCGCAAGCCTCATGCTGGGCTTGAGTATATGGCTGATTGGACTATCTGTTGTTTTATCTTTTAATCACTGGCAAGGGGTAAAATTAATATTTGGCTTAGGTATTTTTGATACGCTAGACAAACTCACCTCAACGATCATGCTACCATTAGGTGGCTTACTAATGGCTATTTTTGCTGGCTATGTCATGCAAAAAGAACACATTCAAGAAGAACTAAAAATTAAGGGATGGGTATTTTCTTTTTGGAAAATTTCTAACAGAGTAATCGCCCCTATAGCAATTATCATCGTTTTTTTGAATCTACTAGGTCTGTATTAACAAAGTGACTTTCAGCAAAAATACTAAAAAAGCCAGCATATGCTGGCTTTTTCGTTTATTGCATCTATTTATTAAAGTGACAGTATCCATTTAACAATTGTTTGAATATCACCATCTTTAACTTGTGGGCTATTCGCTGGCATTGGAATCGGTCCCCAAACACCGCTGCCACCTTTTTTCACTTTATCAACTAACTTACCTTCAGCTGATTTATCGCCTTTATATTTTGCTGCCACGTCTTTGAATGCTGGACCTAAAACTTTTTTATCCACGCCATGGCATGCTAAACAACCACTCTTTTGCGCTAAAGCTTGATCAGCTGCTGCTTGACCAGCGATAAGCAACGCGCCTGTAGCGACTACAGTTAACAAAAATGCTTTCATGCTATCTCCTTGAATTCTTATAAATTTCACCCGTTCGGCTATCATACCTGTAAAAAAAAATTCTACAACAATTCTAGCATGTCATTAGGTAAAATTTTAACCATATAAATCTGCTGCCAAATCCTTCAACGCTCAAACTTGACTTTGGTTGACGTAGCTAAACTATATTGCACGTCAAATATTACTCAATATGCATTGTAAGTAAATGACTCAACATTGTATTCAACCGTCATCACATGCGTTCTATGTGGGTTAATAATGACAGAGTTTTCTAATGAGTTGGTCGATTCAACGCAGATCATCCTACGCCACTCGTCACCATTCCCCATATCTCCCAAAGCATGTGCTTTTTCTTCCCAAGGCGTCCATACCACGGTATTACTACTTCCTGACTTTTGCACGCGTATCAAGCGATTAAAGCCAGAATCATGAATAACACAATCTGATGTATGGTCCATATAAATGCGGTCAAACTCACCATCAAATTGCAGGAAACCATTCTCTACAGATCGCTCGTATTTTTTTAGCTTGTCAGCATATACGCATTCTTGCAGACCCGTGATTTTAACATTTTGCACATCACTTACTGCCAGATAAGTGTGGAATCCTTCTCCGATTCTAAATGGGTGATCTGCTTTATTAGTTGTCGCCAATTCCATTTTCAGGCGTCGCCCCACAATCACTGTCAAAGTTACAGCATAAGCATAGCTTAGCTGTCGTTTTGCCTCGGGCGTTTGCACCATCTCTAATGCAATTCGTGTCGCACCATTATAAATAGTGTCTACATCAATCACACGCCATGGAATCACACGCGCGAACCCGTGTGGGCATAATGTGCCATCCGTTGGGTGCGCACCAAACCAAGGCCAGCAAATGGGTACACCCCCTCTGATAGAACGCCCTGGCACATACCGTGCGTGATCAGAAAGCCATAATACAGGCTCCTTTAGGTGCTTTGGGTGGAATTGCATCACATGTGCACCTTGCAGTGCAATTTTTGCCTTCGCAAAGTCATTTTCCACTAGAAGATACTGCAGCCCATTATCATCCTCTATCATGCTGATGTGCGGATGCCTTTCCACCACCTCTGGCACCAAGCTTTGAACAATACTCAAATTTTCTTCCATAGCCCCTGATTTAGCCATTTGTTTATTTACTTTCTACTTAGTCTCTATTTGTTCCACATTTCGCACGGCACCAAATGCTGCGCTTGTGGCCATTGCAGCATAGGCACGTAATGCTAGTGATACATAGCGCTCCCGCTGCACAGGTTTCCATGCACTTTTCCCTTTTGCGTCCATTTTGGTGCGTCTTTCTGCTAATGCTTGTTCACTTATCTTTAGGTTGATTGTTCTATTAGGGATATCAATTTCAATAACATCTCCTTCCTCAACCAGCCCAATTGCGCCGCCTTCCGCCGCCTCTGGTGATGCATGGCCAATGCTTAGTCCAGAGGTTCCACCGGAAAATCTACCATCCGTTAGTAAAGCACATTCCTTGCCAAGCCCTTTTGATTTGAGGTAAGAAGTTGGATACAACATCTCTTGCATACCCGGGCCACCGCGTGGACCTTCATAGCGAATTACAACAACATCGCCTGCAACGATCTTATCAGACAAAATCGCTTCAACTGCTGTATCCTGTGATTCAAAAACACGCGCTTTACCTGTGAACTTCAGTATACTTTCATCAACACCCGCTGTTTTGACAATACATCCATCCAGCGCAATATTTCCATATAGCACGGCTAAACCGCCATCTTTTGAATAAGCATGTTCAACGTTTCTAATACAGCCGTTTACACGGTCAGTATCCAATGTTGGCCATAGCATGCTTTGCGAGAATGCAATAGTAGTTGGTATGCCACCAGGTGCAGCACGATAAAAGTTTTTAACCTCCTCATCAGTGGTTGTAGCTATATCCCACTTGTCTAGCGCCTCACCCATACTAGTTGAATGAACTGTCGGAATATCTCTGTGGATTAGGCCTGCGCGGCTGAGTTCAGCCAATATCCCCATGACACCACCTGCACGATGAACGTCTTCCATATGATATTTTGATGTTGCTGGTGCAACCTTGCTAACACAAGGTACTTTACGAGAAATCCGATCAATGTCCTGCATTGTAAATGGTATTTTTGCTTCATGTGCAGCCGCCAGTAAATGCAAGACAGTGTTGGTACTACCGCCCATCGCGACATCAAGACTCATTGCATTTTCAAACGCTTGGAAGCTCGCAATATTACGTGGTAGAACACTCTCATCGTCTTGCTCGTAATAGCGCTTTGCAATTTCAACTATCGTTCTCCCTGCTTTCAGAAACAATGCTTTTCTGGCTGCATGCGTCGCTAAAGTAGACCCGTTACCTGGTAAACTAAGGCCCAAGGCTTCAGTTAGGCAATTCATGGAGTTCGCTGTGAACATCCCTGAACATGAGCCACAAGTTGGACATGCCGAACGTTCTATAGCTTCCGATTGCTCATCTGAAACCTTGTCGTCTGCTGCTGCAACCATTGCGTCAACCAAATCCAGCTTTATTGCTTGACCTTGCCAGTTAACTTTCCCTGCTTCCATCGGCCCGCCAGAGACAAAGATGACAGGTATGTTCAGTCGCAATGCTGCCATCAACATACCTGGTGTAATTTTATCGCAATTTGAGATACACACTAACGCATCTGCACAATGCGCATTGACCATATACTCGACGCTATCAGCAATCAAATCTCGACTGGGAAGACTGTAAAGCATCCCACCATGTCCCATAGCAATACCATCATCGACAGCAATGGTATTAAATTCTTTTGCAACGCCGCCTGCTTTTTCAATTTCTCTAGCGACTAATTGACCCAAATCTTTTAAATGCACATGGCCTGGTACAAACTGTGTGAAAGAATTAGCGACTGCAATAATTGGTTTGCCAAAATCACCTTCCTTCATTCCTGTCGCTCGCCATAGCGCTCTAGCGCCAGCCATATTTCGGCCGTGGGTAGTTGTTCTTGAACGATACTGAGGCATAATCTAATCCAACATTTACTTAATATAATGCATAATTCTAAACTATGCAGGCCTATTCAGTATATGTTAATTCAAGTTGCTAGTGAATTAACTGTTGCGACACGACATGCAGAAAGGCTGACATGGGTAGTGGCTTACTATAATAATAGCCCTGCCCTTGATTACATCCATATTCTTTTAATAATGTTGCCTGCTCTTTGGTTTCTATACCCTCTGCAACCAATTGTTTGTTTAAACTCTGTGCCATAGCAATAATAGCTTTAACTAAAGAGGCAGCACTAGTCGTATTAGTAATATCCATCACAAATGAGCGATCAATTTTAACCTGTTTGATTGGGAACTTACTCAAATAGGCTAGTGCTGAATAACCTGTACCAAAATCATCAATGGATAAAGTAATACCCATTTCATCAATTTTCATTAATGTATCAAGTGCAGCGTTGGTGTCCTGCAGCAATAAACTTTCTGTCATTTCCAGCGTGATCCACTCTGGCTTGCAACCAGTTGCCTCTAAACAACGTTGTAAGTTCTCAATAAAACTGCGACCTGAAAATTCTCTGGTAGAGACATTAATTGCAATATTGAGCGGCTCCTCTCTATCCTTATTTAATTGAGTTGCCACTTTGCATGAAGTTTCTAGAACCCAAGCACCTATGTCGATAATTAGCCCACTCTCTTCTGCGATAGGAATAAATTTATCTGGCTCAATTTTACCCAACACATTACCATGCCACCTCAGTAAACACTCGGCACCCACAATTCTGCCTGAATTAATATCAACTTTTGGTTGATACAACAGGAAGAACTCATTTTTTTGGATTGCATATCGAAGTGCTGTAGCGATAGCCAAATGCTCCATTGCTTCTTGCGTTAGCTCTGGCGAATAAAATTGGAAATTATTTCGCCCTTGCTTTTTGGCATCATACATCGCTGTATCGGCATATTTAATCAAATCATCCACATTGTCACTATCAGTCGGATAGCAAGCAATGCCAATACTGGCGCTCACGAAAAAATTAATCTCATCAATAGCGAATGGCGCTGAAAGCTTATTTGCCACATCTACCGCCAGCATTGCCAGCTGGTCCTTACCCTTAAAGTCAGAGACTAAAATTGCAAATTCATCGCCTCCTATTCGTGCCACCATATCCGTATCACTGACTACAGAAGCAATCCGTTGGGCCGCTTCAATTAACAAAGCATCCCCAATGGCATGACCTAAAGTATCGTTTATCTCTTTAAAGAGATCTATATCCATAAAAAATAATGCAAAGCAGGCGCCTTCTCCCGCTAGTCTCTGAAGCTCTTGGTTGATTAAACTTCTGTTAGGCAAGGAAGTAAGTGCATCATGATAAGCCATATACTCCAGATCATCTCGATACTTACTGATCTCGGTGACATCATTTGCAATTGTCAATGCACCTATCACTTGATGGTGCTCGTCAAACTCAGGCAGTAAAGTCACCATATTAACAATTGTTTTCCCACCGTCCTCACAGTGCATTTCAAATGTTTGCTTTTCTCCATGATACAAAACATGCATTAGTCTGGCTTGAAACTCTTGGGCCGTAATATTCTTAATAGTTGGCGCCCACATTTCTTCTGGGGTTTTACCAATCAACGCATCAGCTTCTGCATGGTTGGTATTGATAAATGTGCGCCGGCAATCAGTATCGTATCGGATTATCGTCAGGGGAAGATTTTTTAATAATGCTGTGAACTGCAGGTCTTTCTCGGTAATAGTAGAAAACAAACGCTTTTCTTCCGTTATATCCCTTGCATATCCAACTGTACCAATTACTTCATTATCAACAAACACTGGCGCTTTGTATGTTTCAGCCCAACTTACATCGCCGCTTTTCTTTTTAATTTTTTCGACCAGCGTTATAGGTTCTCCAGATTGCATGACTTTTTTGTCATCTTCAACATACGTTTTAGCCAGCAATGGCGACCACAAATCAAAGTCCGTTTTACCTTCTAATAATTTTGCGTCCGACACCCCTGTCATCTCAGCATAAGCGGTATTAGCTAACAATATACGGCTGTCTTTATCTTTTAACCAGATCAAAAAAGGTATGCTATCCAGAATCGTCTTGTGATATACGCTAGTGCGTGTAATCTCCTGCTCTACAAGTGACTCCACTGCCATTACTTGCTTAATCATGAGCAGACCTAACAATGACTCCTCTTTACCCAAAATTGGAGAAATAGTAACCATGTCATACGTCGATTGTTTTTCTTTGTTTGGCTCCGTCACCACATCAACTTGTTTTGATGCAGCAACGCCAATAAGAACTTCACTATATTGGACTAATGGCCTTTCTGCGAAAACAGTAGCAAATGCTTGACCTAATGTCTGCTCAGCAATCAAGCCATAATGATTTAAAGCAGCATTGTTAATATACAGAATGCATTGGTTCGCATCCATTGCGATAATCTGATTTGATGATGCCTCGAATAATGGGCCAAATGCTGAACTCAAAATATCGAGCAAAGCACTATCCACATTCAGTTCAAGATTTTTTGGTTGGTTTATTATTGATTTTTTTATTTGCACTTGGCCCCCCGACCTTTTTATTACATACTCACATTTGTGAAATGATTTATTGTTAGTAAAAATATACAGCTTAAATTAACCTGCGCCAAATATTTTTTACTGTAGTATATAGCCCTACAACGTTATATCGACTCTAATCACAATGCTAATACACCCACAATTTGATCCTGTCGCAATCCACATTGGTTCTTTTGGTATTCACTGGTATGGCTTAATGTACCTTACTGGTTTTTTAGGATTTCTGTTCTTAGGTCAATATCAAATCAAACACAAGCCATGGTTTAATTGGAATAAAACGATGTTGGATGACGCCCTATTTTATGGCGCGCTGGGCGTGATTATTGGTGGCCGTTTAGGCTACGTAGTATTTTATCAAGCAGCTTATTTTCTGAGACACCCCTTAGAAATTCTAGCCGTTTGGCAAGGGGGAATGAGCTTTCATGGTGGCTTTTTGGGTGTTCTCGTTGCCATGTATTTATTCAACAAAAAACACCCTCAACCTTGGTTAAAAACGATGGATTTTGTTGCGCCATTAGTACCGATCGGGTTAGGTGCTGGTCGTATGGGTAACTTTATCAATGGTGAACTTTGGGGGCGTGTTACCGACCTAAAGATAGGCATGATTTTTCCACAAGCCGATAATCTGCCACGCCACGCTTCACAATTATATGAATTTTCACTTGAAGGCGTTCTGCTGTTTGTTATTTTATGGTGGTTCTCTAGCAAACAAAGACCGACTGGTGCAATTTCGGCATTATTTCTATTAGGATACGGTAGCTTCAGATTCTTGGTAGAGTTTACGCGTCAGCCAGATGACTTTTTAGGACTGCTTGGTTTAGGTTTATCGATGGGCCAATGGCTGAGTCTTCCTATGGTTTTTGTTGGTATCTGGATGTTGCGCGCTGCCTATCAACAGCGTTTTGAAAAACAATAAACTCAGTTGTCGAAATCATAACACTCTTATCAAATTTACATCAGCTGCGGCTCTATCTACAGCATCACTTTAAATTTTTAATTGAAAAATCATAGTGTTATTACGCCTTGAACTGAGGCACACGTTGGCATGGCTATTGCTCAGAATGAAGTACCTTAATTTATATTTAAAAGCATCATGAAAAGCATCATTGATAAACTATTTAGGCGAGAAGTACCAACCTATAACTACATCGTCAGCGAGTATAAACCAAGCCGTGCTAAAGCCAAGAGCAAACCAGCAAGGTTATCGGAATATGATCTAGAGTCAGATACAAATACTGACGAAATGGATATTGATAATATCTATAAAAAAAATTGACCTACAGCGATTAACAACAGCGGTTTATACCCTTCCATTTATCATCTTGCCAGAGCTTAAAAAAAGCCTGGCGCGACAAAGGTGGCGGCGCATCAACTGATGTCGCATGAAAAGTAGCATGATGTTTAAGGTAACGTTCATAGGCATCATCCCCCGTTAAACGACGAATCATATGCCAGATATGTATAATTTTATTTAACATACTCATTCCAATGCAGTTTTGACGTAAGGGGTTTCTGTCGTTGGCAATATTTTTTTGCCTTGTATATGTCGCACACAAACATTCATCATATCCGCAATAACAACCCACAACACTACAACAAAAAACATGGTAAGGTAAGCATCCAGATGTTGATTCAATATTAACTGTGGCGCTACTGCAGCCTTACTTGCTGGCAACACCCCTGCAGATAGTTGTGCGCTTAGGTTATTGGCGGCAGCAAAGAATCCTATACGTAAATCCTCGCTAAATATTTTTTCATAAGCTGCTGTAGTTGTGATGATGACAAGCCAGAGCAATGGCAACCCTGTAACCCATGCATATTTTAATTTGCCAGACTTAACAAGAATACTGGTGCCTACACACAGTGCAATAGCTGCTAACATTTGGTTGGCAATACCAAATAGCGGCCACAAGATATTAACGCCACCGTTAGGGTCTATGACACCAATGTACAAAAAGTAACCCCATCCCGCCACAACCAACGCACTAGTTAAAATAACGGATGGCATGTATGACGTCTCGCCTAATTTTTGGTTAAAATTACCCAATATATCTTGCAACATAAAACGGCCAACTCTAGTACCTGCATCCAGCGTTGTTAGTATGAATAACGCTTCAAACATAATGGCGAAGTGATACCACAAAGCCAGCAAGCTTTTGCCAAATGCATTGGCAAAAATACTCGCCATACCAACTGCTAAACTTGGAGCACCACCAGTTCTAGCAAACAATGTGGACTCCCCCATATCTTTTGCCAATTGTTCCATTTGCTCAGTGGTTACAGGAAAGCCCCAACTATTAATGGTTGCTACGGCATCTATTGCAGTTTTACCGACAACACCAGCTGGACTGTTTATCGCAAAAAATACGCCCGGCTCTAATACTGTTGCTGCAATCATCGCCATGATGGCAACAAAACTTTCCAGCAACATGCCTCCATAACCAATTGTTCTAATATCACGTTCGTTAGCCAACAATTTTGGTGTTGTTCCTGAAGCAATTAATGCATGAAATCCTGAAATAGCCCCGCAAGCAATCGTAATAAAAACAAATGGAAATAATTTACCGCCAAATATTGGTCCTGTACCATCAACGAACTGCGTAATAGCTGGCATGTGTATTTCAGGACGCAACACTAAAATAGCGATTGCTAATAGGAATATGGTGCCCAATTTCATAAAGGTAGAGAGGTAGTCACGTGGCGCCAATAATAACCATACAGGTAACACGGCGGCAGAGAAACCATAAAATATAATGGCATATGCTAGTGTCAAACCATTGTGATCAAATAAATCACGCAAACCTGCTTGTTGGTCAATCCAACCACCTGCAAAGACAGATAACAATAATAATATTAATCCAATCGCTGAGGCTTCCAATACACGTCCAGGTCGAATGTGCCGCATATACAAGCCAATAATCATCGCTATCGGTATCGTCGCTGCTATTGTAGAGGTAGCCCACGGGCTATGTTTCATTGCATTAACAACTACCAACCCCAATACCGCGATTAGAATAATCATAATCATAAACGTACCGATTAATGCAGCGGTTCCTCCTATCGGGCCAATTTCATCGCGCGCCATTTGGCCTAAACTACGACCATTTCGACGAGTGGAAATGAATAATGTCACCATATCCTGGACAGCCCCACCCAGCACTACACCAATAAGTATCCATAAAGTTCCAGGTAGATAGCCAAACTGTGCTGCAAGTGTTGGTCCGATCAATGGCCCTGGACCTGATATAGCTGCAAAATGATGCCCAAACACGATCCATTTATTCGTTGGTAAGAAATCACGCCCATTATCTAGGCGCTCAGCTGGCGTTGCTCTGGTTTCATCAACCATTAGGACTTTTGCTGCAATCCATGCTGCATAAAAGCGATAAGCAATAGCATAAATACAAACAGCTGCAGTAACCATCCAAAGCGCATTTATACTTTCCCCGCGGTTGAGCGCAATAGCAGAAAGCGCAAAAGCACCAAGTAAAGCCACAGCAAACCAAAAGAGCGATTTCAACAGTTTTTGCATCATAATTATCTTAAATATAAAATTCCATTTTGAGTAAAACAGTTCCCACAACTAATCGCATGGGCCCCTTTAAGTTTATTTTATTATTAAAGTTTACAATAAACCAATTTCTGCAAAAGACAATGTTTCATTTCCAGCTACGATAAAATGATCTAATACTCTGACGTCAATTAAAGCAAGTGCTTTTGTTAATTCCTTAGTGATCATTTCATCTGCATGGCTTTGTTTAGCGATTCCAGATGGATGATTGTGAGCAAAGACTACTGCCGCAGCATTATAATGTAATGATCGCTTAACAACTTCTCGCGGATAAACACTGGTTTGTGTCAATGTGCCACTGAACATTTGCTCCATCCCAATTAAGCGATTTTGCGCATCCAGAAATAGCACCATAAAAACCTCTTTCGGTTCATTTGCTAATTTCAATATCAAATAATTACGCACTTGCTGTGGTGAGCTGAGAACATCCTTTTCCCTTATCTGCTCCAATAAAGCACGACGACTCATCTCAAATACTGCTTGCAATTGAGCATATTTACTTAATCCCATCCCATGCAACAAACTAATTTCTTTCGCACTTGCAGCATAGATGCCATTCAAGCTTCCAAAATGTGTTAACAAGTCTCTTGCTAAATCCACTGCGCTTTTCCCTGGCACACCAACGCGCAAGAAAATAGCCAGCAATTCCGCGTCTGATAATGCCTGCGCACCCAACTCGATTAACTTCTCTCGTGGCCGCTCATTGGCAGGCCAATCTGTAATCGCCATTTTTATTCTTTCTTTTTATAACGAACATTAATGCTAGTTAAGCTATGTCGTGACAGGAAACAAGCCAATCGATGGCTGTTTCATATTAAAATGCAAGCATTACATAAATTTTGATATGAGTGCAAAGCAAATATGCAAAAAGCTAAGTCTTTAGTATTAGGCATTACTGGAGGAATCGCCGCTTATAAAGCGGCTGAACTTGTACGCTTATTAATTAAAGCTGATATTGATGTGCAGGTGGTGATGACAGAAGCTGCTACTCAGTTTATAACGCCACTTACAATGCAAGCATTATCTGGCAAGCCTGTCTATGTTGGCATGTGGGATAGCAACATTGATAACGGTATGCCTCATATCGAATTAAGCCGAAATGCTGATGCTATTTTAATAGCGCCAGCGTCAGCTGAATTTGTTGCAAAACTATTGCATGGTCGAGCCGATGATTTACTCTCGACACTTTGCTTAGCACGCGACTGCCCTTTACTTGTAGCACCTGCTATGAATAGACAAATGTGGGAAAACCCAGCTACAAGGCGTAACTTCGCACAGCTTGAAACAGACAATATCCGTGTCTTTGGACCTGGAAATGGTGAACAAGCATGTGGTGAAACAGGTGATGGTCGCATGCTAGAGGCAGAACAGTTATTAGCACTCGTCAATGCTCACTTCACACCTAAATATTAGCCGATAA
>JBNLAC010000026.1:0-32161 GCA_050301935.1 Methylophilaceae bacterium
ATAGGGCCTGGGCTCACATGAGGCTTGCCATCTTCACCAAGATAGGTGTGATACACCAAATCATTAGGCATTAAGTCGATTGTGCCTTCAATCCTTTGATAAGCGCCGCCAACACCGCGTGCAATCGCGCGTAATAACGTTGTTTTACCGACACCGACATCACCTTCTAACAATACATGACCACGAGCAAAGATTGAGATGGTGATTAATCGGATAGGGTTGCTCTGACCTACAACAACTTTGTTGACTTCTGATTCAAGTGTCAACGCATGTTGACGCCAGTCTGCTAATTGACGATCGCTCATCGTGTTTTCCTATTTAGTAAGTTTGGTTGGAGTTAATAATTAATTTGTAACATAATGTAACAATACTAAACTATTTTTTAAACAGTGTATACAGGTTTGTATAGTTAAATCTATTATTTAATCCTTTCAAGTTTTGAAGATTAATATTTAGTTAGGGCTTTCATGAAAAGCGTTTTCCAGCGAAAATAGCGTCTATGTCAAAAAGGATATAAAAATCATAATGTCAAAACAAAACAGTTATACCAAAGAAGACTTATTAGCATGTGGCAGGGGTGAAATGTTTGGTGAGGGTAATGCTCAGTTGCCATTACCGCCCATGTTGATGTTTGATCGTATCATCAGTATTACGGATGACGGTGGTAAGTATGGAAATGGACAAATAATCGCTGAGCTGGATATCACGCCTGATTTGTGGTTCTTTGAGTGTCATTTTACGGGTGACCCAGTGATGCCAGGTTGCTTGGGTTTAGATGCAATGTGGCAATTGGTTGGTTTTTATCTAGGTTGGAAAGGTGGTTTAGGTCGTGGCCGCGCTCTAGGCGCAGGAGAAGTTAAGTTTACTGGACAAGTCTTGCCCACGGCGAAAAAAGCGACCTATACTATAGACTTGAAAAGAGTTATTTTGCGTAAATTGGTAATGGGAATTGCTGATGCAAAAATGGATCTAGATGGTCGCGAGATTTATGTAGCAAATGATTTACGTGTTGGTCTTTTTACCACCACAGATAATTTTTAAATAGTAGGGGGAACACGTGATGAGACGTGTTGTGATAACAGGTTTAGGCATCGTATCAAGTCTAGGCAACAACAAAACGGAAGTGAAAAAAAGCCTGTTTGACGGTAAGTCTGGAATTTCGTTTCAGCCAGAGTATGCAGAGCGTGGTTTACGCTCGCATGTGGCAGGATCGGTTAAAAATTTAGATATTGAAGAACACATCGATCGCAAATTACTGCGATTTATGGCAAAAGGTCATGCATATACATGGATTGCTATGCAAGAGGCAATTGCTGATGCTTCGTTACCAGAGGACTTGGTTTCAAATGTTCGTACAGGACTGATTGTAGGTGCTGGCGGTACGTCAACAGAGAGTATGTTACAGAGTACTAACACGCTGGCAGAAAAAGGCATTCGACGGGTAGGCCCATACATGGTGACTAAGACTATGAGTAGTGGCATAGCAGCCTGTCTAGCGACAGGTGCGAAGATAAAAGGCGTTAACTATGGCATTAGCTCGGCTTGTTCTACCAGTGCGCACTGTATAGGAGCTGGTGTTGAGCAGATTCAATTAGGTAAGCAAGACATTGTGTTTGCTGGTGGCGGAGAAGAGGAACACTGGACAATGAGTTTCTTGTTCGATGCTATGGGAGCGCTCTCAACTAAATACAATGAAACACCAGAAAAAGCATCACGTACTTATGATGCAGATCGTGATGGATTCGTTATTTCAGGTGGTGGCGGTATTGTTGTTTTAGAAGAGTATGAGCATGCCAAAGCACGAGGCGCAAAAATTTATGCAGAGGTAATTGGTTATGGCGCTACCTCTGATGGGTACGACATGGTCGCACCGAGTGGTGAAGGTGCCGTGCGCTGTATGAACTTAGCGCTGCAAGATCATGAAGGCAACAAAATCGATAAAGTCGATTACATTAATACCCATGGCACATCAACGCCAGTTGGAGATACTAAAGAGCTAGAGGCAATTCGAGAGGTTTTTGGAGATACTCCTGTTGCCATTGCATCAACTAAATCATTATCTGGCCACGCCTTAGGTGCAGCTGGGGTAAACGAAGCTATCTATACGTTGATTATGATGGAAAATAATTTCATTGCTGCATCAGCTAATATTGAAACGTTGGATCCTGCTGCTGAAGGTTTAAACATTGTACGCAATCGGATTGATAATGTGAAAATTGAAACGGCGCTTTCGAACAGTTTTGGGTTTGGTGGGACAAACGCTACTTTAACGTTGTCAACTAAAAACTTATAGCATCTGAACAATATAGCAAAGATCAGCGGAGTATATGAATAAACTACTTGCTGCTTTCATTCTTTTAGCAATATACAGCTGCGCTACCGTTTTAGGTGATCGCACTGTGAAAGTTTCTGAAGTCGAAATTCAGCAGAAGTTGAATGAAAAATTTGCTATACCTATTTCTCTACTCAAAGTCTTTGATGTCAACTTATCAAACACGTTAGTGACTTTTGATAAAGAAACTGGACGAATGCATACTAAGTTTGATACTAAATTATCAAGTGCGTTATTTAATGAGTCAGCGACAGGTGAGTTGGGTATTTCTGGCAAGCTGCGCTTTGATGCAGCAACAAATGCAATAGTGCTGGATGAACCTAAAGTTGAGCAATTTGTATTTGATGGAGCTGGAGATCAATACAATGATTTGCTGAATGCACTTGCAGGTAAGTTAGGCGGTGATTTGTTGAATGGAATGACGCTTTACAAAGTGAAACCGGAAGAGTTAACGTTCGGAGGCACACAATACACCCCGAAAGAAATGACCGTAACAGACGACGGCCTACAATTAACTTTTTCGCCTAAATAGACGCTTACTTAATCCGTATTAGAGCATTAATAATGCTGCAGCCACATTACGACCTTCACTCATTAATATATTATAGGTTCTGCATGCGGCATCAGTCGTCATGCATTCAACTGAAATATTGTTCCCTGTAAGTTTTGCGATCAGTTTTGGCTGAATAAATTGATGCGTATCACCTGTGCCAAGTAAAATCACTTCAGGCTTAAGTAGAAGAAGCTCATCAAAATGGGTTACTGTTAAGCTTGCAAAATCGCTAGCTGACCAGTCAAGTTTCAGCTGATTGGGCATTATAACAAGGTGACTTGTGTATCGAACCTTATTCACATCTACGAAACCACTTCCGTAGGCTGTTATTAGATTGCTGTCTTCTGCTTGAGTTAGATGCAATTTCATTGTGATATTTTCTACTATTTAAAGACTTCAATGATTGTATCTTAATATTGCATAGGCGTTTTTCAAAGCGATGATAAATTAATTTTGCTATAAATTAAGCAATTAAGCACTAGCGCTCCATTGCTAGTATAGGGACTCACAAGGTAAGATAACAGCTTTTAATAATCAGCAGTTTAATCGACTGCCCTAGCATTGTTATAATGCGTTTGCATATATGAACACAAATACCAGAGAAAAACTAAAGAAATCCAGTAAATTAGACAACGTTTGTTATGACATTCGTGGACCAGTGCTAGATCGTGCCCGCCAAATGGAAGAAGAGGGGCAACGGATTATCAAATTGAATATTGGTAACCCAGGCGTCTTTGGTTTTGAGGTGCCTGACGAAATCCAGCAGGACGTGATTCGTAATATCACCAAATCTGGTGTATATACTGAAAGCCAAGGTTTATTCGAACCGCGTAAGGCAATTATGCACTATACCCAAAGTAAGCATATTCCTGGCGTTACGGTTGACGATATTATCATTGGTAATGGTGTGTCAGAATTAATTGTAATGGCCATGCAAGGGTTGCTTAATAACGGTGATCAAGTATTAATTCCTGCGCCTGACTACCCATTATGGACGGCTGCAACAACATTAGCTGGGGGTACGCCGAGACATTACTTATGTGACGAAGAGAATGACTGGTTACCAAATTTACAAGATATAGAGTCAAAAATTAATGCTAACACTCGCGCTATCGTCGTGATCAACCCTAATAATCCGACAGGAGCACTTTATCCTAAAGAAACATTAGAGGGCTTGATTGATATTGCAAGGCATCACGGTTTGGTTATCTTTGCAGATGAGATTTATGACAAAGTGCTTTATGATGGAAATGAGCATATATCAATGGCATCCCTAGCTGAAGATGTCTTGTTTGTAACTTTTAATGGATTATCTAAAAACTATCGAGCTTGTGGCTATCGTGCTGGATGGATGATTGTTTCTGGCGATAAATCACATGCGGAAGAATATATAGAAGGCTTAAACATGTTGGCATCAATGCGCTTATGCAGTAATGTGCCAGGGCAACTTGCTATACAAACATCTTTAGGTGGATATCAGAGTATTGATGATTTGGTTGCACCGCATGGTCGTTTATGTAAACAACGTGATCTTGCATATGAAATGCTAACAGCAATCCCTGGGGTAACTTGTTTTAAACCTAAGGCTGCCATGTATTTGTTTCCTAAGCTAGACCCGGAAATTTATCCAATCAAGAATGATCAGCAGTTTGTACTAGACTTGCTAGAAGAAGAAAAGGTACTCTTGGTACAGGGCACAGGATTTAATTGGCGTACCCCAGACCATTTTAGAGTCGTATTTTTACCGAATGTAGATGATTTAACGATAGCAATAAATCGTATAGCACGGTTTTTAAAGAATTATAGAATGAAACATGGAGCGAAGGTTTGAAGCAACTTAACGTAGGTATTTTAGGTTTAGGTACTGTAGGCGGCGGGACATATACCGTATTAAAACGGAATGCTGCAGAAATTACTCGACGTACTGGCGTCCATATCAAAGTTGTCCAAGTTGCAGATAAAAATACTACACGCATCAATGAGTTAACAAATGGTGAAGTGAATGTTACTGACGATGCATTTGCTGTTGTTAGCAACCCCGAGGTTGATGTGGTTGTTGAGTTAATCGGCGGATATACCATTGCTAAAGATCTCATATTAAAAGCGATTGAGAATAAGAAGCATGTTGTGACTGCCAATAAAGCTCTTATTGCGGTGCATGGGAACGAAATATTTTCTGCAGCCCAAAAAATAAATGTGATGGTTGCATTTGAGGCAGCCGTTGCAGGTGGTATTCCAATTATTAAAGCCTTACGTGAGGGGCTGACGGCAAACCGAAACGAATGGGTAGCTGGTATCTTGAATGGCACAACTAATTACATATTGACCGAAATGCGTGATAAAGGACTGGCTTATCAAGATGTGATTGGTGAAGCACAGCGATTGGGCTATGCAGAAGCAGATCCAACATTTGATGTTGAAGGAATAGACGCTGCGCATAAGTTAGTGATTATGTCTGCTATTGCATTTGGTATGCCCTTAAAATTTAATGAAGCCTACACTGAGGGTATTACTAAATTACAGCAAGCTGATATTGGATATGCAGAGGAGTTAGGCTATAACGTTAAGCTGCTTGGCATAACCAAGCGTACTGAAAGTGGTGTAGAGCTACGGGTGCATCCAACATTGATTCCAGCAAAGCGTCTGGTTGCTAATGTAGATGGTGCGATGAATGCTGTGGTTGTACAAGGAGATGCAGTCGGCCCAACTTTATATTACGGTGCTGGTGCTGGAGCAGAACCTACAGCGAGTGCTGTTATTGCAGACTTGATTGATATTGCAAGATTAAAAGATGTATCTCCTTCACAGCGTACGCCGTTCTTGTCTTATCAGCCAGAGCATGTGCAAGATTTACCTGTTATTGCAATAGATGATGTAGAGACTGCATTTTATATTCGTTTGAAAGCAACGGATAAACCAGGTGTAATGGCCGCCATTACTAAAATCTTAGCTGATTTAAAAATCTCAATTGATGCGATGATTCAGAAAGAACCTGCTACAGCTTCAAACGAAGCTGATATTGTGATTTTGACGCATGCTACGCTTGAGAAAAACATGAATCTTGCAATTGATGAAATTGAATCATTACCAGCAGTTGTTGGTGAGATTGTTAAAATCCGTATGGAAACGTTAGGTAAGTAATGAAATATATCAGCACCCGTGGGCAATCGCCTGCTTTAAGTTTTAGTGAGGTTTTGCTTGGTGGATTAGCACCAGATGGCGGCCTGTATATTCCAGAAACTTACCCGCAGTTTAACCAGACTGATTTAAATGCGATGCGCAGCATGAGTTATGCTGATCTAGCATTTGCAATTCTCACCCGGTTAATTGACGCGGATGACATACCCTCAGCGGACTTGCGCGTAATTATAGATAAAACATATCGTGCGGAAGTCTACTGTTTTGCTCGAGAAGGCCAACAAGCTAGTGACATTACGCCAACATTGAAATTAGAAGAAAATCTATTTTTGTTGTCCTTGTCCAATGGTCCCACATTAGCATTTAAAGACATGGCAATGCAATTGCTGGGAAATCTATTTGAGTATGTCTTGGATAAAAAAGGTGAAACAACCAATATTCTGGGAGCAACTTCTGGGGACACAGGATCAGCAGCTGAGTACGCGATGCGCGGTAAAAAAGGTGTGCGCGTATTTATGTTGTCGCCGCACAAAAAAATGAGTCGTTTTCAAACAGCTCAAATGTTTAGTTTGCAGGATGACAATATCTTTAATATTGCTGTAGAAGGTGTCTTTGATGATTGTCAGGATATGGTGAAAGCCGTTTCTAATGATGCTGAATTTAAAGCAAAATACAAAATTGGCGCTGTTAATTCAATCAATTGGGGGCGCATTGTTGCTCAGGTTGTTTATTACTTTAAAGGGTATTTTGCAACCACAGAACATAATGCGCAAACAGTAGATTTCACAGTCCCATCAGGTAACTTTGGTAACGTTTGTGCTGGGCATATTGCGCGCATGATGGGGCTACCTATCAACAGATTGATTGTTGCTACCAATGAGAATGATGTGCTTGATGAGTTTTTCAAGACAGGTATATACCGACCACGTGGGTCTGCGAACACATATCACACATCCAGTCCTTCAATGGATATTAGCAAGGCATCTAATTTTGAACGGTTTATATATGACCTGTTTAATCAAGATGCGAATCAAGTGAGAGAGTTGTGGTCGCATATCGACAAAGGTGGAGCATTTGATATTCATGAAATGCTAGAAAAAGTAAAGACATTTGGCTTTGTCTCTGGGAGCAGTAACCATGCAGCACGAATGAAAACTATACGCGCTACCAATGCCAAATATGGCGTTATCATTGATACCCACACTGCAGATGGCTTAAAGGTTGCGTTAGAGTACAAGGAAAAAAATATCCCGATGGTTGTGCTGGAGACTGCTTTGCCAGCTAAATTTGAAGATGCAATTATAGAAGCGTTAGGGGAAAAACCTCCACGTCCAGAAAGCCTTAAAGGTATTGAAGCTTTACCACAAAAATTTACGGTCATGGCAGCAGGTGCAGATAATATCAAGGCGTTTATTGCTCAATCAGTAAGTGATAACAATAACCTATAGGTTAGATTAGTTAATATGAAGCAGTATTTAGACTTATGTCAGCGTATAGTTGACGAGGGTGTATGGGTAGAAAATAAGCGAACTGGCAAAAGGTGCTTGACTGTCATTAATGCGGACCTGACATACGATGTAGACGCAGAAAAATTCCCTTTGGTAACGACAAGGAAAAGCTACTTCAAATCTGCAATTGCTGAAATGATTGGCTATTTGCGCGGCTATGATAATGCATCTGATTTTAGAAAACTAGGTACAAAAACCTGGGATGCAAATGCAAACCTAAATCAAGAATGGCTAAATAACCCATACCGTAAGGGTGAGGATGATTGCGGTTTTATTTACGGCAAAGTAGCCAGAAACTTCCCTAAACCAGACGGAGGCAGTGTTGATTTACTTCAAAAAATCGTCGATGACTTGACTGCTGGCATCGATAATAGGGGAGAAATACTTACTTTTTATCATCCCGGTGTGTTTCATATGGGCTGCCTGAGACCTTGTATGTATAGCCATCATTTTTCTTTACTTGGCGATACGCTTTACCTAAATAGTACACAGCGTAGTTGTGATGTACCGTTAGGTCTAAACTTTAACATGGTCCAGGTTTACTTTTTGCTAGCAATTATGGCGCAAATAACCGGTAAAAAACCAGGGAAGGCCTATCATAAAATTGTGAACGCACATATTTATGAAGACCAGCTAGATTTAATGAAAAATGTGCAACTAAAACGGACACCTTATGATTCACCCAGGCTTATCATTAATCCTGATATTAAAACACTCAATGATTTAGAAACATGGGTAACCATGGACGATTTTAGTCTTGAAGGTTATCAGTGCCATGAACCAATTGCGTATCCATTTTCTGTGTAAAAAAAGGCTACCCAACTTTTGATTAGGTAGCCTTGTAATTTGTGGCCTTCAGGGGGGAAGCCACAAAAACCTAAAATTTATCGTTATTAATTAATGTTTGTTTCCTTACTAGATTGATACATCGCGTATTCATCAACAGTAATAACACCATCATGGTTAACATCTGTATCGTTGAATTTCAATGCTAAATCACTCTCTTTAATGGATTCTTGCAGTGAAATTTTCCCATTTCCGTCTGTATCCAGTAATTTAAACCTGTCATCTTCAGGTGCTTTAGCGATGACTGTTGTTTTAGCATTGCTTGGTCTAATATCTCCAGTAATTATGTCTTTGCTTGCAGCTAGTACTGTTGCAGAGAAGCTTAGGATTAGAAATAAGAAAACAGAATTTTCTATTAGTTTGATGTTCTTAATCGCCATAGCTCCAAAACTCCTTTGATGTTGCAGATTTTATTATTAATTAGTTAATAGCGAGTTTCGTGCCAACTTTTTTTATCAAATAAATCAATGGCTTGTATTTTTTTAAGGAATGGATCTACTTGTGTTTGTCGCTCACAGACGACAAATATAGAGGAATGTAGGTAAGTATTTGTATTATATTAGATTTTATTGTCACTAAATGACGACAGTTTGATTAGTTTTCAGTGTTGTTTTTAAAGTCAGCGGGTTGAATTTGATGTCTTTCTAGCAAACGGTAAAATTCAGTGCGATTTCTCTTAGCTAATTTAGCTGCTTGCGCAACGTTACCTTGCGTTGTTTTAAGAATATTGATTAGGTAGTTTTGTTCGAATTGCTGTTTAGCTACATCAAGCGGAATAATGGTACTAGATGACGCATGTAATGCTTTCTCTAGTAAGTTGAGTGGTATAACTTGTGTCGTTGCAAGTACAACCGTTTGTTCAATCACATTTTGTAATTGTCTTACGTTACCTGGCCAATTTGCGGAGATTAAAAGCTCTAGCGCTTCAGGCACGAATCCATGTACATTTTTGTTATATTTTTTGTTAAATGATTGAATAAAATGGCTCGCTAATAGGCTGATGTCTTCTCTACGCTCAGATAGGGATGGTATTTCCAAACTGACAACATTGATTCTATAAAATAAATCTTCGCGGAAACGGCCTTCTTGCATTTCTTCCAACAGGTTTCTATGAGTTGCTGAAATGACTCTGACATCTATCTTGACATCCTTAGTGCTTCCGACGGGGCGTATTACTCTTTCCTGAAGTGCTCGCAGCACTTTTACTTGTAGCGCTTGGGGCATGTCGCCTATTTCATCTAAAAACAGTGTGCCGCCTTGAGCGCTCTCAAACAGACCGATGTGATTGTTGATGGCGCCAGTAAAAGCTCCCTTTTGATGGCCAAAAAGCTCCGATTCCAACAAGTTTTCTGGGATGGCGCCACAATTGATTGCTACAAATGAACTTCCGCTACGTGGGCTTGCATAATGAATTGCACGCGCTAATAATTCTTTTCCTGATCCGCTGTCACCATGAATAAATACACTAGCATCAGTTGATGCAATGAGTTTTGCTTGACCTAGTAAGCTTTCCATTTTAGGGCTGCGGGTAAGTATGTTTTTGCGCCAATCATCATTTTCTGGAAGGTTATCGTCGTTCTGGGCCCCACTGATTCTAAGCGCATCAGCAACTAACTTTAATAATTCATGGCTATCAAAGGGTTTAGTTAAAAAGCTGTATGCACCTTGTTGCGTCGCATGTACAGCATCTGGAATTGATCCATGTGCAGTCAAAATAATCATAGGGAGAGTGGGATGGCGCTTGTGCACAGCATCCAATAGCGCCATACCATCCATTGCGGGCATGCGCAAATCGCTTACGATTAAATCAGGGCGTCTCAATGAAATCGCAGTCATTGCTTGTTCACCATTGCTAGCGGAGACAGTGTCGTAGCCAGAGGCCGCTAGTCGCATACTAATTAACTTTAAAATGTCTTGGTCGTCATCAACAACCAAAATTGTCGGTTTATACATAGTCAGTTACTGCGCTTTGGTGTTACGTTCAATCATTGTTTTCTCAATATTTTTGAGATCATTGAGTTTTTGTTCTAATGCTTTATTTTTTTGTTTTAATGTGGTGTTCATCTTTGTATTGTTATCTAAATCAAATGCTAAATCACTACTTTCTTGTGTGTACATCAGTAGTAATCTTATCAAGTTAGCATCGGACGTGTTTAAGTCATAACTATTCAAGAGAGCATTCAGTAACGTTAATGCATGAGTAGTGTTTCTAACTTTACTATTGGGCAAGGAAAGCATAATTGCCTTTTTTGTCAGTAGTTTAGTCTTATTTTGCTGTGTGTTTAATGTCTTTAAATTATCCTGATAGACTTGTTCTTGTTGTATCGCAGGCAGATTTGAATATTGTGCGATAAAATCCAACAATTCTGCTGTAGCTGCATGTGCAATAGGAGAGAACTGAATTGAACTTGTATCTGTGTTACTTGTTGTCTGCTTGTTGGTATTTGCTGTCATACAAGCTGTCAGCAAGCTGATGCAAACCATTAAAATCAAAAAGCGAATAATAAGCATTAAATCTCCATTGAGGTTGTATTATTTTTTGGTAGTCGCACACTAAAATGTGCGCCGTTTTTTGATGGAATTAAACTAATGCTGCCATCTAGCGTAGCGACAATTTCTTTTACGATTGTTAAACCTAGGCCGCTACCATTGATTAAGCCATGATGGTTCGAGCTGCCACGATAAAAAGGATCAAATATTTTTGTGTAATCTGCCTTTGCTAATCCTGGACCATTATCAATCACCTCAATCATGAACCATTCAGTTTCTTGGTTTGAAACTATATTAATTTCACCTGCTTCAGGCGTATAGTTTACAGCGTTGGAAATTAAGTTATCAAGAATTATAGAAAGCTTTTCTTCATCAGATATTAGTTTGCCTTTAAACTGCGATCTAACATTCACACGTAATTTTTTATTATTAATAGTGAGTGCATGTGCTGCCAATACTTGATGGATCAGTTTTTCTAAATCAATCACTTGGTGCTTACTTTGACCATGCATCGATTCTATTTTGGTGTAATTCAGCAGGTTTTCAATCATTTTTTGTAAGCGGATACTATTTTCACGCGTGATTTTTATGATTTCTGTTTGTTGTTCAGATAATGCGCCGCCGATACCATCATGTAATAATTCTGTTGCCTCTCTAATAGCTGTTAATGGCGTTTTAAGCTCGTGTGAGACATGACGCAAAAACTGCTGTTTTTGCGCATTCAAATCTTTAAGCTCTTTTCTCAGCCAGTCTAATCGTCGCCCCAGTTGTTTTAAATCGCCTGGGCCATCTATAGAGATAGGCTCTTCGTATAAACCCTGACCCAAATTTCTAATCGCGCTGTCCATTCTACGAATGGGTCTAGCAAGCAAAAAGGTAATAACCCCAGCAACGACAAGTGCAAGAGGAATTAGAATTAGGCTTTGTAAAAATAGACTTTTTTGTGTTTTCTTTGCTTCAGTTGTAAAGGCAGCTGATGCCATGTCTATAGCTGTATTGTTTTCTGCAATAATTTGATTGATTTGTGCCGTTAATTTGATAAAGTCATCTAGAAAAACAGGATTATCAACTATCGTATCTTTGTTTTCAATAATTGCTTTATGTAACGATGCTGCATTTTTTTTCAGTGCAATCAGTTTTTTTTCTAATGCTTCATTATTAAGATATTTTTCTAGTTGAGACGCGGTATCATCAAACGTTTGATATGCCTGCTGGTAGTTATCAAATAGTAACGCATCTTTTAATACGTAATATTGGCGAGCACTACGTTCCATTAGGCCTGATTTCTCCTGCAATGCACGGCTCAGCCGAGTTGTTTCTACTGCTTGAGAGATAGTTGCTTCACTTTGCTTGGCAATGATTCCGAAGGAAATGTTTGCATTGGTAAATGCCCATAACAGTGGAAAAATTGCAAATGCAAAACCAATCAAGAGCAGTTTTAAAAAAGAGTCTGGATAGCGGATATGCATAAAAGGTATCAAATTAATTCGCGTTAACATCCAGTATAATAGATGTATGAGTCAACTTTCTATTATTGTTGCTGTTGCTGACAACAGGGTCATTGGGTTTAATAATACGCTACCTTGGCATTTGCCCGATGATTTAAAGCGGTTCAAGGCACTAACAATGGGTCACCATATTATCATGGGTCGTAAAACCTATGAATCATTAGGACGTCTTTTACCTGGAAGAACAACAGTCATTGTGACACGCAATCCACATTACACTGTAGATGGTGCTGTTGTGGTAAATAGCTTGGAAGATGCCCTAGAAGCAAGTCAAAACGACAGTGAGGTTTTTTTAATAGGCGGGGCGGAATTGTATACGCTTGGCTTAAGCTTTGCGGATCGTCTTTACATAACAGAAATACATGCTGAATATGCGGGTGACGCATTCTTTCCAACCATTGATTACTCAAGTTGGCATGAAACATCACGCGAACAACACACTTCAGGAAACAATATCAGCTATAGCTATGTGGTTTACGATCGCGTGCCAAACTTGCAAGTTAGTAACTGCTAGAGAGCTTTATAACAGACGATCTCTGTCCAATTAGCAAGTCTTCACGAAATGGGTGGTAAGATTTTCGATATAAATTGTAGATCTTAGTCACATATCGTCTAGTTTCAGGGTAGGGTGGAATCCCTTTATAACGATCGACAGCATTTTCGCCAGCGTTGTAAGCTGCAGCAACCAACCTTACGTCACCTTCATAATAAGCAAATAACCATTGTAAATAAGCCAAACCTCCACGAATATTCTCTTCTGGGTCATAAGGTTTTTTGACATTGAATCTTGCTGCTGTTTCTGGGATAAGCTGCATCAATCCCTTTGCATTTTTAGGCGAAGTAGCATTCGGATTAAAGTTTGATTCTACCTTGATGAAGGCCATCGCTAAGTCAGTATCAATACCATAATCAGGTGCAAGGATTTTGACGATTTCGTATATAGGGCCCTCTTCATAGAATGCATCACGGTTGACTTCAATATCGTATATGTTAGTGGGTGATTCTGCGATGACTTCTGGTTCTGGCTCTGGTTGTAAGCAAGCTGGTTTTATTGCTAAACTTGCATTCCCCTCATTTTTTGCTAACCATTTTTGTGCAGCGGTGTGGTTCTGAGCAGCAGCTTTTTCAAAAAATAATGCCGCAATATTGGCATCTTTTGGTACACCTTTACCGTTTGCATATAACCAACCGACAGCAAAATAGGCGTTCGCATCGTTTATATCACGTGCGCTCTTGCAGTAATGTGCAGCCGCATCCTCATAGCTATTGATGCCACCAGTACCTTTACCCCTAAAAGCAAGTTTTACTAAGACTTCATAAGGGTTTTTATCTTCTTCTGCCACATTATCTGCTGATGTTGGCTTTTTCATTTCTGCATTTACACTATTTGATGAGTCTTGCGCGATTGCCGATAGATTAAGAGACAATAAAAACAGTGCGGTTATTGTGCGAAAGATGATGTAAAAAGTAAAATATTCTTTTTTCAAAATGTAAAGCCTCGCTGCTGATTATGAGGGTAATCAACATTAAACTTTACCTATGAAGCTATCTTTTTTATATAGCCCGTTTGGTTATATAAGCTATTTTTTAGTCTCTAACACAGTCTACATAGTAAATCGCTTTACCATCAACAACCTGTTTAACCAAGCCATGCACATCTGTCTCAAAGCCAGGAAAGCGCTCATTAAAATCACGCGCGAATTTTAGGTAACTGATAATCACTTGATTGAACTGCTCGCCAGGTATTAAAAGAGGAATGCCCGGCGGGTAGGGTGTGAGTAAAACAGCTGTCGTACGTCCTTCAAGGTCATCAATGGGTACACGATCAATTGTACGATGCGCCATTTTGGCAAAAGCATCGGTTGGCCTCATTGCTGGTACCATGTTTGATAAGTACATATCAGTAGTTAGGCGGGCAACATCTCCAGCTTTATAAACATCATGAATCTGGGTGCACAAGTCACGTAAACCTAAGCGCTCATAACGGCTATGTTTTTGAGCAAATTCTGGTAATACTTTCCAAATTGGCTGATTTTTATCGTAATCATCTTTGAATTGCTGTAATGCGGCAACCATAGTATTCCAGCGGCCTTTGGTAATGCCGATAGTAAACATGATAAAGAACGAGTAAAGGCCAGTTTTTTCAACCACAACACCATGCTCAGCAAGGTATTTGGTGACTATTGCAGCCGGTATACCATTAGTATTGGTGAAGTTACCTTTAATATCTAAGCCTGGCGTGATAATCGTCGCTTTGATAGGATCAAGCATATTAAAGCCTTCAGCCAGATTGCCAAAGTCATGCCAATCCTCATTGGCTTTTAACATCCATGCGTCTCTTTCTTCGATCCCTTCTTCTGATAAATCAGTTGGACCCCAAACTTTAAACCACCAATCATCGCCCCATTCTTCGTCAACCTTGCGCATTGCGCGACGGAAATCAAGCGCCTCCATTATCGACTCTTCTACCAGAACCTTACCTTCAGGTGCTTCCATCATTGCTGCAGCGACATCACAGCTTGCCACAATTGCATATTGTGGGCTGGTTGAGGTATGCATCAAATAGGCTTCGTTAAAAACATCACGGTCAAGTTTGTTATTGGTCGCATCTTCTACCAAAATTTGCGAAGCCTGACTTAAGCCTGCAAGCAATTTATGGGTTGATTGCGTTGAAAATACCATAGATTCTTTGCAACGAGGCCTATCCTCGCCAATCGCGTGATAGTCACCATAAAAGTCATGGAAAGTCGCGTGCGGTAGCCATGCTTCGTCAAAATGTAATGTATCAATTTTGCCATCAAGCATTTCTTTGATTTCTTCAACGTTGTAAAGCACACCGTCATAAGTTGATTGCGTAATAGTGAGTACGCGTGGTTTTGCTTTCTTGTTTTCAATAAATGGGTTTTGCTCAATTTTCTTTTGTATGTTTTCCCATTCAAACTCGCTCTTGGGAATAGGGCCAATAATGCCGAAATGGTTTCTGGTGGGCATCAGGAATACTGGAATAGCACCCGTCATAATAATCGCGTGTAAAACCGATTTGTGGCAGTTACGGTCAACGACAACGATATCTCCAGGTGCAACCGTTGAATTCCAAACAATTTTATTTGAAGTAGAGGTACCATTGGTGACAAAGTACAGATGGTCACATTTATAGATACGCGCAGCATTGCGCTCTGAGGCTGCAATTGGCCCAGTATGGTCTAGCAACTGACCTAACTCATCAACGGCATTACAAACGTCGGCACGTAGCATATTTTCACCAAAAAATTGATGGAACATTTGCCCTACGGGTGACTTTAGAAATGCAACGCCACCTGAATGGCCTGGGCAATGCCATGAGTAAGAACCATCTGCTGCGTATTGCGTGAGTGCTTTAAAAAATGGTGGTGAACGACTGTCTAGATAAGTTTTTGACTCCCGTATAATCATACGCGCAATGAATTCTGGCGTATCTTCATACATATGAATGAAGCCATGTAACTCCCTAAGCACATCGTTTGGTATGTGTCGACTAGTACGCGTTTCGCCATGTAAGAAAATGGGGATATCATCATTACGATATCGGATTTCATTCACAAAAGTGCGTAGTGCTTCTATTGCCTCTGGTTTTTCTTCAACGATTTCCTCGTCGTCAATGGACAAAATAAATGCAGATGCGCGGGTTTGCTGTTGTGCAAACGAGGCTACATCGCCGTAACTTGTAACACCAATAACTTCAACGCCTTCATCTTCAATTGCTTTGGCTAGAACGCGTATTCCTGAGCCAGAAGAGTTATCAGTGCGAAAGTCTTCATCAATAATAACAACTGGAAATCTAAATTTCATTTGGTTTGCCTATGTTTTTGGTAAAGTAACACCGACTTGACCTTGGTATTTGCCACCGCGATCTTTGTAACTCGTTTCACAAATGTCGTCATCATCCGCTTCAAAAAACAATACTTGAGCACAGCCTTCATTCGCATAAATTTTTGCAGGTAGTGGGGTTGTGTTACTAAATTCTAGCGTTACATAGCCTTCCCACTCCGGTTCAAAAGGGGTGACATTTACAATGATGCCACAGCGAGCATAGGTTGATTTTCCTAAACAAACGGTCAACACGTTCCGCGGAATACGGAAATACTCAACTGTACGTGCCAAAGCGAATGAGTTTGGCGGGATAATACAATAATCTTCTTCAACTTCAACAAATGAGTTTGGGTCAAAGTTTTTGGGATCAACAATTGTACTGTTCAAGTTCGTGAACAATTTAAACTCTCTAGAACAGCGGATATCATAACCATAGCTGGAAGTCCCATAAGAGACGAGGCGCTCACCGTCTTTTGAAAGTTTGACTTGATTGGGTTCGAACGGTTCAATCATGCCATGCTCTTCCGCCATGCGACGTATCCATTTATCTGACTTTATACTCATAATTTACGTAAAAAACCTTGTTTTGTTAAATGTTGATCACCTTGTTTCCAAGGTAAAAAGCGGGGTAATTACCCCGCTTTTACTCAATGCAAAATGATAACAATAAATGCTGTTATCGTTGCAACTTTTTTTGATGAAATTAAAAGGCTAATGTGAATCACCACCTAGTTCAATGCTGTAACGCCAGAACTGATCTTCTGATTCAAAGATAACGCTTGATTCTTTTGGATCACGACTACCAGCAGCATATTGATGAACTGGAGAAGCGTCCTTAGCCCAGCTTTGCACAATAGGATCAATTAATTTCCACTGTGCTTTAACCTCATCAATATGCAAGAATTGTGATGGATCGCCCTCTACTAAATTAAGTAATAATGTCTCGTAAGAGTCAACGCTATCATCTTGCGCAACGCGTAATGCACCATCTAAGCTTGTTGAGCGAGTAAGGATATCTAGACCAGGCACTTTGGTTTGAATCTCAAGCTTGAGGCTTTCTTTAGGTTGAATACTTAAGATTAGCCAGTTCTGTTGCTGACTCTCTTTGAGAACCATTGGCGCTTTTTTAAAGCGAATCGATATGGCTGTGCCACCATCGTGCATACGCTTACCGGTGCGAATGTAAAATGGCACACCTTTCCAGCGTGGGTTGTCGATGAACAATTTGATAGCTGCGTATGTTTCGACTTGGCTATCATGGCCCAACTCTTGCAGGTAGCCTTTTACGTGTTCTGCATGACCGTCTCTGGCTGGCGCATGACCTTCCTTATACTGTGCACGGAATGCCTGCTTGTCTAAATTGTCGGTATCAATTGCACGAATCGATTGTAATAACTTGATTTTTTCAGCTCGAATGCTCTCGGGCTGGAAGTTTTCTGGCTTTTCCATCGCAACTAACGCCAATGTCTGTAATAGATGACTTTGGCCCATATCACGAAGTGCGCCAGTATTATTATAAAATTCCGTACGATCACCAACACCGAGTGTTTCATTGTTGGTAATTTGAACGTGGTCTATATGTTCGCTATTCCAGATGGGTTCAAACATATGGTTGGCAAAGCGCGTCAGCATAATGTTTTGAATTGCAGCTTTACCTAAGTAGTGGTCGATACGATAAATTTGATGTTCTTTTAAATGTTTGGTAATCGATGCTTGTAAGGCTTCTGCACTTTCCAAGTTTGTACCAAATGGCTTCTCAATCAGAACGCGACGCCAGTACTTGCTATCATCAGTCAAACCCACGCTTGCCAGTTGCTCAACAACTGTAGCAAAATCAACAGGGCGGATTGATAGGAAAAAAGCAAGGTTTTGTGGGAATATTGCTTCATTACTCAATGTAGCTTTTAACTTATTCATTGCATCAGGATCACCAGAAGCATTTGCTTGGTAGTGGTTTCGCGCAATAAAGCGTTTAAAGACTGCTTCATCTAGACCATTATAAAATTTAGCTTCTAGCATGTTGCGTACTTCTGCTTGCCAGTCCTCTTGCGATAGGGGTGAACGGCCTACTGACAATATTTTCATATCATCTGGTAGTCTGCCCAATGAATCTAGGCGGTATAAGCCAGGCATTAGTTTAACGCGAGATAAGTTACCACTGGCACCAAATAGGACCAAGGTGCATGGATCAATTTTTTTAGTCATTTTTCAACCGGTTTTAGTGTAAGAACAAGTATAATTATAGCAAATGCAATCGCATGACTTAATAATAGTAATCAAATAAAAGTAAGGTTTTTTGTAATATGACGCAGCAATCTGCCACTCGCTGGCACTCCTTTGACTCACAAGATGAAATCAATCATGCAGCAGTTAGTAGAATTTTAGAATCTGCTGTGCACGCTATCAAAGAATATGGCAGCTTTTATATCGTTTTGGCTGGTGGTAGTACACCAAAGGCAGTTTATCAATTGTTAAGTGAACAGCAGGTCGATTGGTCAAAATGGCATATTTTTCACAATGATGATCGTTGCCTTCCAGTTGACCATGTAGAGCGCAATAGCAAAATGGCGCGGGATGTCTGGTTAAGCAAGGTGGCGATTCCTGAAAGCCAGATTCACGATATTCCGGCTGAGTTGGGTAACATTGAAGGCGCAAAAGCTTATGCAAGTACATTAAAAAATGTCCGCACCTTTGATTTAGTCATTCTTGGTTTGGGCGAAGATGGCCATACTGCAAGCTTGTTCCCGAACCAAGCGGTTGATAATAGTGCGGATGCTGTGCCCGTTTTTGAAGCGCCAAAGCCTCCTGCTGATCGTATTACAATGAGTCAAAATCGATTAAATAATGCGAATGAAGTGATGTTTCTCGTTACAGGAGCAGGCAAGCAAGAAGCAGTCGACAATTGGCGCAAAGGAGTACCAATCCCTGCTACATTAGTTACTGGAAAAAATGGCGCTGATGTGTATTGTTTTGGCGTTGACTTGAAATAGTCGATTTTTAAAAAAGAAAAAGGCGCTAAATGCGCCTTTTTTCTTAGGTATTCTGGATGACAATATTGGGGAATTTGCTACTGTGATCTAAGCTTGCATTAGCAATCTTAATGGCCGCTTTCCGTGCAATTTGCTTGTAAGTTGTTGCAATGTTACTTTCTGGGCTAGCAATCACCGTTGGTTTGCCACCGTCCGTTTGCTCACGGATTGTAATGTCTAGTGGCAAACTGCCTAACAGATCTACATTGTAGTCTTCACACATGATTTCTCCACCACCAGTACCAAAGATATGTTCCTCGTGACCACACTTTGAGCAAATATGCGTACTCATGTTTTCCACAATCCCTAGTATAGGAATGCCGACTTTTTCAAACATCTTTAAACCTTTACGTGCATCGAGCAAGGCGATGTCTTGGGGCGTCGTGACGATGATTGCACCAGTGACAGGGATTTTTTGTGCGAGTGTAAGCTGAATATCACCTGTACCTGGCGGGAGGTCGATAACTAAATAGTCCAAATCGCGCCATTTGGTATCGCGCAACAATTGTTCAAGTGCGCCAGTGACCATCGGCCCACGCCACACCATGGGTGTATCTGTATCTACTAAAAAACCAATAGACATTGCTTGGATACCATGTGCCTCCATGGGCTCTATGCTTTTCCCATCTGCACTGTCTGGTCTGCCACTTAAACCAAGCATTTGTGGTTGACTAGGGCCGTAAATGTCAGCGTCAAGTAAACCAACGGTTGCACCTTCTGCCGCAAGGGCGAGTGCTAGATTTACGGATGTCGTTGATTTGCCGACGCCTCCTTTACCAGATGCGACTGCTATTACATTTTTAACATTAGGTAATAAATTAACACCTTGCTGCACCTTGTGTGCAGCGATGCGGCTTCCAACATTGACATTGATATGACCAATACCATCTATCGTTTTTAAATCATTGATAACAAGTTGTTTAATGTCATCTAAAACGCTATTCGCTGGATAACCAAGTACGATATCCAGACTCACATCATTGCCATTAATTTGAATATTTTTAACCGACTTGCTACTGATGAAATCTTTCTCGGTATTGGGGTCTATGCACAATTTAAGTGTGCTTTGTATGAGTAATTCTGTAATGGTCATCCTACTAAATCCTGACTAAATAATTCAGGTATTTTAACGGAAGTCGCTGTTTACGTCATGTGTCTAACGATAAAAGAGCAGTGCTATGCATGAAAGTGTTTAAAGAAAATATCAAAACAATTAGCCCAACTCCATTGCCTTCTGGCCTTTTCTTTAATGGTGTGGCGATCGAGGTCTTTACATAGATTGATAGCACTTTGCAGTTCATCACTCATATGCCCTGTTACCCCTGGTTCTATCACATCAATTGGACCAGGCACTTGATAGCCAGCAACTGGCAAGCCATTGCACATCGCCTCTATCATCACAATGCCAAAGGTATCTGTTCGGGAAGGGAAGGCAAAAACATCGTATTCAGTATAAATATCAGCGAGTTCTTTACCAAATTTGTAACCTAAAAAGGTGACTTTCTTGTATTTGTTTTTTAGTGTTTCCATATAAGGCCCATCACCAACAATGGAAATGTCATAATCGTCTTCATGTTTACACAGTGCATCTAAATTTTTTTCTTTACTTACTCGACCAACATTGAGCACTTTCGGTTTAATTTGTGGTTTTGGAAACGGTTTGTCGCTTTTGAGTTGTTCGGATACGCCACGTGTCCAAACTGTTAAGTGTTTAAAGCCACGTTCAGCTAGTTGTTTGCGCATCGTTTCTGTTGTAACAAATGTTGTTTTAGCTGGGGCATGAAAGCGCCTCAGGTAACTATAGGTCCAGCTAAGTGGAATTTTGCAGTAGACATTGAGATACTCGGGAAACTGGGTGTGATAAGAAGTAGTGAATGGTTTCTTTTTGACGCGACACCAGGTTCTAGCCACTATGCCGAGAATACCCTCTGTTGCAATATGCAGTTGTGGAGGATTTATACGGTTTAGCAACCGCCATAAACGACATGGTTCTGTTGCTAATTGTATCTCTGGATAAAATGGCATGGGCATCCATTTAAAAAGACTAGGGTGGATAACTTTAAATGCCAAGCCACGTGATCTAGCGACTCGTTTAATATTTTTATAGGTAGTTGAAACGCCGTTAGTCTGTTCAAAAGTATCGGTGACAATAATCATCTGCAGTCGTCATAACCATTTGTAATTGAATTGTGACTATCTTGTAGCAGTTTTTTTTAATAAATATGACAAATACATAAAGCTTTCATGACAATACTTAATTTTTACTAAGTCATAGGTTTACTGGCGTGCATTTGCTAAAATGGCGCTTTTAAGCATATTCGGTTCATTTACCATGTCACGCAAAATTCTTGTTACATCTGCACTTCCTTATGCCAACGGCAGTATTCATTTAGGTCATTTAGTAGAGTATATCCAGACTGATATTTGGGTACGTTTCCAAAAGATGCAGGGGCATACGGTACACTATGTATGTGCAGATGACACGCACGGTACTCCTATTATGCTTCGCGCCGAAAAAGAGGGCATTACGCCAGAAGCATTGATTGAGGGTGTGCATCAAGAACATGCTGCAGATTTTGCAGAGTTTTTGGTTGGATTTGATAATTACTATTCAACAAATTCAGAAGAGAATAAAACGTTATCGCAAAACATTTATCGGGCGTTAAAAGCTAATGGCAAGATTGCGGTAAAAACAATAGAGCAGTTCTACGATCCTGTGAAAAATATGTTCTTGCCGGATCGCTTCATTAAGGGAGAGTGCCCTAAATGTCATGCAAAAGACCAATATGGTGACTCCTGTGAAGTGTGTGGCGCGACCTACAACCCAACAGAGCTTATTAATGCTTACTCGGCAGTGTCTGGAGCGACTCCAGTCAGAAAAAAAACCGAGCATCACTTTTTCAAGTTGTCAGATTGTGAAGACTTTTTAAAAGCCTGGACTAAAAGCGGCACGCTACAAGGTGAAGCTGCTAATAAGATGGGCGAGTGGTTTGAAAATGGTTTAAATGATTGGGATATTTCCCGCGATGCACCTTATTTTGGATTTGAGATTCCAGATGCACCCGGAAAATATTTTTATGTATGGTTAGATGCTCCGATTGGGTATATGGCTAGTTTCAAAAACCTTTGCGATAAAAAAGGTTTGGATTTTGACGAATATTGGAAAGCTGGGAGCCAGACTGAGCTCTATCATTTTATTGGTAAAGATATTTTATATTTTCATGCACTTTTCTGGCCAGCAACGCTGGAATATAGCGGATACCGTACACCAACACAGATTTTTGCACATGGTTTTTTAACAGTGAATGGTGAGAAAATGTCTAAATCGCGGGGTACTTTTATTACTGCGCGAAGCTATTTGGATCATATCAAGAAACCAGAATACCTTCGCTATTACTATGCAGCAAAACTGAACGCAACAATGGAAGACATTGATTTAAACTTAGATGATTTTGTTGCACGGGTGAATAGCGACTTAGTCGGCAAATATATCAATATTGCCAGCCGCACAGCGGGTTTTATCAATAAGTTTTTTGATGGGAAAGTGGAGAAAATCACTAATTTGCCAGTGATTGATGAGATAAGAAAATCTGCTCCATTGATTGCAGGTTTCTATAATAGTAGAGAGTACGGCAAAGCTTTACGCGAAATCATGCGTTTGACAGATTTGGCAAATGCTGACATCGCTGAAGCTGCACCATGGGTTAAAGCCAAACAAGACGGAAATGATGCAAGAAGTGCTTTAGCGCTTGATTGTTCAGCAGCGCTGGAAATGTTCCGCTTGATTACTATTTACCTTAAACCTGTATTACCAGAGTTGGCAGAAAAAATTGAAAAGTTTCTCAATATACCTGAACTCAGTTGGAGCTCTGTAAATGCACCATTTCAATCTGGCCACCAAATTAATCAGTATGAACATTTAATTACTCGTATTGACCCGAAAGCGATTGCAGCAATGATAGAAGATAATAAAATTAACCTTGAGAAAACAGCTACAGCAACTAAGCATGAGGCTTCTAAAGATGACTATATTAAGATAGATGACTTCACTAAAGTTGACTTGCGTATTGCTAAAATTGTAACCGCCGAGCATGTGGAGGGCGCTGATAAATTATTAAAGCTAACCCTAGATATTGGCGAAGCAAACACACGTCAAGTATTTGCTGGTATCAAATCTGCTTATGACCCATCTTCATTAGAAGGGCGCTTGACTATCATGGTAGCTAATCTTGCACCACGTAAAATGAAGTTTGGTTTGAGTGAAGGTATGGTCTTAGCTGCTTCTGATGAGTCTGGTGGCCCATTCATCCTATCGCCTGATGCAGGTGCTCAGCCAGGCATGCGGGTTAAATAGTCAGGCTTTATTCATAAGCAATTGACGATGAAATGTGACCTTTTGAAGGTACTTCAGTTACTTTCGGGGTCACCGAAATATGCTTGCTGAGTTTTTTAATGGTAGCAGGGCCAATCCCATCTACTTTTTCTAGTTCTTCAACCGAATTAAAACCACCATGCTGCTTGCGGTAATTGATAATCGCTTTTGCTTTGGTAGGGCCTATGCCAGTAAGTGACTCAAGCTCTTCTTGGCTTGCTTTATTAAGATCTGTTGCTGCGTAGATATTGAAACAGCATAAGAATACTATCAGTAGGCTGATGATGGTTTTTGTCATTATTGTTCCTTATTGTTGTTGATTTTCTGGAATAAATCTTAGGTATTAAATAAAACTAAAAAAGGGTTATTAACTGAGCGTTTGAATCTCCTTATTAATTGCTTGTAAGGCAGCGAGCGGGTCATGTGCTTGTGTGATTGGCCTACCAATAACAAGATAACTTGCGCCCATATTGAGTGCTTTGCTTGGTGTCATCACACGCGTCTGGTCATCAAGACTTGCACTGGCAGGACGAATACCAGGCGTAACCAATAAGAAATCATCAGACATCTCTTTTCTGAGCATTTGCGCTTCCATTGCTGAGCATACAACACCATGTAACCCAGCCCGTTGTGTTAAGTCTGCTAATTTGAGCACTTGCTCTTCAACGGAGTTTTGGATACCTAACTCATTCAGATTAGCTTGGCTCATACTCGTCAGCACTGTAACCGCAATAAGATATGGCTGATAGCGACTTCTGTTCACGCCTTCTAATGCAGCTTCCATCATTGAGGATCCACCGCTAGCGTGTACATTAAGCATCCACACACCTAAGTTACTAGCAGCTTCGCAAGCTTTAGCTACTGTGTTAGGTATATCGTGAAACTTTAAGTCTAAAAATACTTTGAAGTCCTTAGCGACTAATTGCTCTACTAACTGTGGGCCTGCTGCAGTAAACAGCTCTTTACCAACTTTTAATTTACAAATTGTTGGATCGAGTTGGTCGACTAAACGCATTGCGTCTTGAGCTTGAGCGTAATCAAGTGCTACCACTATTTTGGGATCATGTGATTGTATATTCATTGAGTATTATTTTTTTATGGTCATTTCACGACTGACTGCTTCTGTCGGTTCTGATGGCAATGATTCCCAGGCGTTACAGGCTGGGCATTGCCAATGATACTGTTTTGCGCGGAAGCCACATTGGTTGCAGTGATAAGCGGCTCTATTGCCAATTGCATTACGCACCGTTTGTTGCATTAATTGAATGTCTTCATAACCTTTACTTTTGCTACTGTTATCTGAAATTGCTCTAGCTTGTAGTAATTGATCCAATGTTTGAAGGCTAGGTTGTCTTATCAGTTCATTCCTGGCCAGTTTAGCTGCACTCTCCGCACCTTCTGCCGCTATAGTCGCTTCATACAGAGCTGTCATAAGTGATGGCAGTTTATAATTTTCTGAATAGGTTTTGAGTAAACTAATACCTTCTTGTGTTTTGTCGATTGCAGCATAGCTTTGTAATAATTTGGGTGCAATTAGACCTAAGTATTGCGGATCTTGAAACTCAATGTGTTTCCAATGCGAGATAGCTGCAGCGTGACTGCCCGACTGCATTTCCAAATCTCCCCATAAAACATTGGCACGAACACATTTTTTATTGGCATCTAGCGCATTAGCTAAGTGTAGCCTAACTTGATCTGGCTGTTGGTCAATCATCGCATTCATCGCTAGTTCGCAATGATATTGTGCAATTTCTTTTCTAAATGGAATACCTGATACGCGCTCTAGTTCTGTTGCCGTTTCAATCGCTTGCACCCATTCACGCTCGCGAACATAGATTTCGAGTAAAGCGCGTAATGCTGGTTGATGATAGCGTTTATCCTTTAAGTTTTTGAATAATTCCTCGGCTCTATCATATAAACCTGCTTTTAAATAATCCTGAGCAAGTTCTGCACGAACAGCATCTTTCTGGTTTTCTGTTAGTTCTTTTTTATCAAGCAGATTCAAGTGCATATTGATAGCGCGATCTGTTTCACCAGTGCGTCTAAATAGGCTGCCGAGTGCAAAATGCAACTCTAATGAGTCACTATTGGCATGAATAGCCTCGGTAAAAGCTTCTACTGCTTTCTGGTGTTGATCACCGATTAAAAAGTTTAAGCCCTTGAAGTAGGCGGCAGGTAATGTTGTTGATTCGGCAATAAGTTGTTTAATATCGACGCGTGCTGCTATCCAGCCCAATGTAAAAAACAGAGGTAATATGAGTAGCCACCAGTATTCAAATTCAATTGTCATGTGTTATCAATAGTAGGTTTATAGCATTTTACCTAACGTCGAAGTCAGGTGCCAACGATAAAGTAAAAAAGCATAAAAAAACGGTACATGTTTAATGTACCGTTTTTAATTTGCATCACTCTAAAGCGAGTTAATTAGAAAAATCTACACGATCCCTTAACTCTTTACCAGCTTTAAAGTGCGGTACATGTTTGGCAGGTACTTGCACTTTGCTTCCAGTTTTTGGGTTGCGTCCAAGACGTGGCGGGCGGTAATTAAGACTAAAACTACCGAAGCCCCTGATTTCAATACGTTCCCCTGTTGCCAAGTTGTCAGTCATAGCATCTAAAATAGCTTTAACAGATAGTTCAGCATCTTTAACAACTAATTGCGGAAAACGCTCCGCAAGCAGATTGATTAATTCAGATTTTGTCATGGTTACGATCTTTTCTAATTAACTGTTATAACGAATGATTATTTTTTGCCATCCATCTTCGCTTTAAGCAATGCGCCAAGGTTGGTATTACCTGAGGCTGCAGCCGCTTCTTCAGCAGTTGGTTTTTCTGCTTTTTTCGCTTTTGCTTTTGGCTTAGCTGAATCATCGTCGTTGATTGATGTTTCACCACTAGGATCTTCAGTTAATTGTTTAACACCTAGTGAGATGCGTTCTTTTTCCACATCAATAGCAAGGATAACAGCTTCTAATTCATCGCCTTTCTTGAAGTTGCGAATAGCTTCTTCGCCACTTTGCGTCCATGATAAATCAGATAAATGTACAAGGCCGTCAATATTGCCAGGCAGACCAATGAATACACCAAAGTCAGTGATTGATTTAATTTGGCCGTTTACTTTGTCACCTTTAGTGTGTGTTGCAGCAAAGTCATCCCATGGGTTTGGTTTACATTGTTTCATACCTAATGATAGGCGGCGGCGGTCTTCATCTATTTCTAGAATCATGACTTCAACTTCGTCACCAAGCTGAGCAATTTTACCTGGGTGGATATTTTTGTTTGTCCAGTCCATTTCAGAAACATGAACCAAACCTTCGATTCCTGGCTCAACTTCAACAAATGCACCGTAGTCAGTCAAGTTAGATACTTTACCAAAGAGACGTGTACCTACAGGGTAACGACGGCTGAGTGATACCCATGGGTCATCACCAAGTTGCTTGATACCAAGTGATACGCGATTTTTCTCTTGATCAAATTTTAAGATTTTTGCTTCTACTTCATCGCCAACAGCTAATACTTCTGATGGATGTTTAACACGACGCCATGCTAAATCTGTAATGTGTAGAAGACCATCAATGCCGCCCAAGTCGACAAACGCACCGTAGTCAGTGATGTTTTTAACAATGCCTTTAACAGTAGCACCTTCTACTAATGATTCTAGTAAGGCTTCGCGGTCTGCACCTGCTGTTACTTCCATAACAGCGCGACGTGAAACAACGATATTATTGCGTTTGCGATCTAGTTTAATAACTTTGAAATCCCATTCTTTGTTCTCGAATGGAGTTGTGTCTTTTACTGGACGAATATCAACAAGTGATCCTGGTAAGAATGCCATGATGCCGTTAACAGAAACACGTAAGCCACCTTTAACACGGCTGCTTACATAACCCTTAACAACACGACCTTCATTCATTGCATCTTCTAGATCTAGCCAAGCTTCCATTTTCTTCGCTTTGTCGCGAGATAGAATAGTAGAGCCAAAGCCATCTTCGAGTTTTTCAATAGCGACTTTTACAAAGTCACCCACTTCGACTTCAAGTTCACCTTGTGGGTTTTTAAATTCGTTTGCATCAATCACACTTTCAGATTTTAACCCTGCGTTAACAATAACGTGGTCGTTGTCGATTGAAACAACTTCTGCGGTGATAATTTCGCCTGAGCGCATTTCTTGGCGCGATAAGCTTTCTTCAAATAGGGCGGCGAATGATTCTGGGTTTGAAGAGGTTGTTGAGTCAGTAGTAGACATTAAAAAAGAGTATCCAGTTTTATCCCACCTAGCAGTGGGGCAGTTAAATAAACATTAAGTTTTATGGCTTTTCGAATAAAACTTAACACGAACCGCATATTTTACACAAAAAAATCCATGTGTTCAATGACTTAATCTTAATTTATTGCTGAGATGACTGCTTTTGTTGAAATAATTCGTATTTGGACAATATAAAGTCAACAGCTTGTGCAATATTGAGGTTGTCTGTATTAAGCAGAATAGCTTCTTTTGTTTGTATCAGCGGTGCCGAGCTGCGAGTGCTATCCCTTAAATCTCTGGCCTTAAGGTCTTGTAGAATCTCATCAAAATTAGCCTCAATGTTGTTAGCAGTAAGCTGTTTAAAACGACGGTTAGCGCGCTCTTCAACATTTGCAGTCAAAAAGATCTTGAGTACAGCATCCCGGAATACCACGCTTGCCATATCTCTACCATCAGCAACCAAACCTGGTGGCTGCCTAAAGCTATGTTGCAATTCGAATAGAGCATTCCTAACCTCTGGGTGGATGGCAACCTGCGAAGCTCCATTTCCTATTTCAGGACTGCGAATTTCCTGACTGATATCTTGCCCATCTAAAAAAACTGCAGCATCTTTAAACATTATTTCTAACTTCGGTATAAGTAAACTCAGCGCTTGTCCATCTGACCAATTTATTTGATGTTTTTTTCCAGCTAGCGCAACAATTCGATATAACGCACCTGAGTCCAAGTAGTGAAATCCCAGTTGGCTGGCAACACGCTCGGCAACTGTGCCTTTGCCAGATGCAGAAGGACCGTCAATAGCGATAACAGGTATAGGATTAACTGACAATTTTTTTAAATGCTTCAAAGTAGTTGGGGAATGTTTTGGCTACGCAATTTGGATCATTGATTGTAATTGGTACGCCGCCTAAACTCACTAATGAGAAACACATTGCCATCCGATGATCATCATAGGTATCAATTTCCGCATTTGGTATTAACTGTGCTGGAGGCGTAATTTCAATATAATCTTGGCCTTCAGTAACGCTGGCCCCAACTTTGCGAAGCTCTGTCGCCATTGCCGTTATACGGTCTGTTTCTTTTACACGCCAGCTGGCAATATTGCGTAACGTTGTAGTGCCTTCAGCAAATAGTGCCAAAATCGCTAACGTCATTGCAGCATCTGGGATGTGATTACAATCCAAATCGATGGCTTTAAGTTTTGTTGAATCTGGTTTACTAGCGCTTATTTGATTCTCACCATATGCAATGACCCCACCCATTTGGGAGAGCGCCTCAGCAAATTTAACATCGCCTTGAATACTAGTTGCATCAATACCTTGTACATTGACATTACCGCCGATAGCGCCAGCAGCTAAAAAGTAGGAGGCGCTAGATGCATCACCTTCAACGTAAATCATGCTTGGGCTTATGTATTGATTGCCCGCTACGATAGTAAAACGTTGCCAACCATCACGCTCAACCTTTACGCCAAATTTTGCCATCAAGTTAAGGGTAATCTCGATGTATGGTTTGGAAATTAGTTCGCCCACCACTTCAATAACGGCTTTTTGTCCTGTGAGTGGCAGCGCCATTAATAGTGCTGTTAAAAACTGACTGGAAACATCGCCACGAATTTGAATTGGTTTGCTGACATCAACAGAAGCTGGGGAAATTTGTAGTGGGGGAAAGCCATCATTAGCTAAGTAGATTATATCAGCGCCAGCACTACGCAATGCGGTCACTAAGTCGCCTATCGGACGCTCGTGCATACGTGGTACACCATGTAAATGATAATTTCCATTTGAAAAAGCAAGTGCTGCTGTAAGCGGGCGAAAAGCGGTACCTGCATTGCCTAAAAACAAGTCAGCTTGTTTATTAGGGAATTTGCCGCTCGTGCCTTTGACCAAAAAGCTATTATTTTCCCTAATTACGGTGACGCCCAAGGATGCCAGCGCATCTAACATGCGCTCGGTATCATCCGAGGCAAGTAAACCTTTAATCTCAGTTGTGCCGCTGGCAAGCGCAGCTAGTAATAACGTACGGTTCGATATGCTTTTTGAACCTGGCAATTGTATAGTGCCAGATACCAAACTAGCAGGATTTAATAAAAGTTGTTCCAATGATTAATGTCTCTTTAAGATTACTAAATATATTTCTTGCGCTTTGCCCAATCATTGCGTGCTTTGCTTGCCCGTTCAAACAAAGCTTGTAAGGCAGTGCTATCTTCCTCTGCTAACGTTTGTTTTAGCTTAGAAAGTGCATTTTCAAAGCTAGTAATTTCTTTTAATAAAGCGGCTTTATTCGCAAAGCTGATGTCGCGCCACATTTCTGGGCTGCTACCTGCAATACGGGTAAAGTCTCTGAATCCGCTAGCAGCAAATTGAAAAAGCTCATCCGCATTATCCCTCGATGCAATATCTTCAACCAATGCGAATGCCAAAAGGTGCGGTAGATGACTAACCGTAGCAAAGATACCATCATGCTTCTCTGCAGGCATTTCAATTACTTTAGCACCACAAGACTCCCATAAATGACGCACTTTTGTTAAGGCGTCACTATTTGTCTTGGCCGTTGGTGTTAGGACAACATGTTTACCGACATACAAATCAGCCATTGCTGCAGCAGCACCAGATTTTTCTGCGCCTGCTATTGGATGCCCTCCAACAAACTGATTGATATGCGAACCCAGCACTTGTTCCGCCATAGCCAAAACATCTGTTTTAGTACTACCTGCATCTGTAATAATTGTATTCGGGCTCAAGTGTGGTTGAATACTGCTTAATATATTCATTGTCTGTGCAACTGGCGCGGCAATTAATACCATGTCTGCATTTGCTAATGCGGAAGGTATGTTGGTTGCAATTTCGTCAATTATATCTAGCGCTAACGCTTGCTTTAGATTTTCAAAATTTCGTCCGACACCTATGCAATGCGGCGCATTGGCTTGTTTTTTTAAAGCCAAAGCTAGTGAGCCGCCAATCAGACCAACCCCAAAGATAACGATTTTTTTCACAATGAATTATGTAAAACCAAACTGAACAAAGGCTGAATTGTACCATTTAGCGCTTGCATGTGTCGGCTATGGACTACACTTTTACAACAATGAATTAAGCTACCTGAAATAGACACTGATGAGTGCTTATTACACCGTTGGATTGTTATTTATCCACTCGCCATTAATAAGCTTTTCTTGCGCTTGGAAATTTTCTTTGTAAGCCATTTTTTGACTTTCAGCTATCCAGTAGCCTAGGTACAAATAAGGTAAGCCGAGGTCTTTAGTCCAGTCGATTAACCACATAATGGCATAAGTGCCATAACTGGCTTTTTGTTCGGTGTCATAAAAAGTGTATACCGCAGAAACACCATCTTCAACAATATCAATGACGCTAACGATTATAATCTTACCTTGTTCGTCGCTAAACTCGACCATTAGACTTTCAACATTACTCTGACATAGAAACTGCTGGTATTGCTCTTTTTCTTCATTGCGAGTAGTTTTACTCAGCTCAGATTCAGATGGATGTCTATTGGACTGATATTGCTGGTAAAGCGTGAAATGTTTTTGGTGGTATTCAAGAGGTAATAGCTTAGCAGTTAAGTCGTTATGCTGCTTATAAGCTCGTTTTTGACTGCGGGTAGGTGTAAATTGATCTAATATAATTCGTACTGGTACACACTGATTACAATGTTCACAGTGTGGTCTGTAAGCAAATTTACCGCTTCGTCGAAATCCTTGCTTAATCAGTTCACTGTATACCTGTGCATCAACGACATGATGAGGTGAAGCAATTAAACTTTGCGCCAAATTATTGGCAATATAGCCACAAGGATAAGGAGTGGTGACATAAAACTGTAGTTTTTGTAATGGCAGTTCTTTCGGTGAGCTCATGACAATCAGTTTACCAATTTTGCAAGTATTTGACTAAATACTTTTCGCGAAATTTCACGACCACCAAAGCTAGTCAATAAAGGTGTTTTCATTTGACAGTCGATCATGCCCACATCTTGCTCTTTAAGCCATTGAACGAGTGACACAAAGGCTACTTTAGAAGCGTCTGTATGCGTATGAAACATACTCTCTCCAAAGAACATTTTATTTATTAAAACACCATAGCAACCACCAACTAGCTGACCATCCAGCCAGCTTTCACATGAAATAGCATGGCCTTGTTGATTTAAGTTGCAGTATGCTTCAATCATACGATGATTAATCCAAGTACCTTTCTGATTCGAGCGACTCACTCTACTGCAGGCAGTGATGACTTCCCTAAATGCTGTGTTGTGTCGTGTTTCAAATATATTCTTGTT
>JBNLAC010000027.1:0-31623 GCA_050301935.1 Methylophilaceae bacterium
CCATGTAACTATATGAATTATTGTTGATTTTTGTTCAGAGGCTGATTGAAGTACAGATTGTACTAGCTACAAATTAATCGACCGTCCGCCATCCACAGCTAAGACATGCCCTGTAATAAAAGGCGCATCTGCTGCGAGGAATTTAACGGCATTGGCGATATCAGATGGATCTCCGATTCTTTTGAGTAGAGTTTGTGAGATGACGCGTTTACGATATACCTCATCAAATTGGGGGTTGTTCTCTGGCCAGAGAACAGGGCCCGGGGCTACTGCATTCACACGCACATGCGGGCTGAGCTCGGTTGCTAGTGATTTGGTTAGGGTCACCAAGCCGGCTTTGGCCACGCTGTAGACCACGTAGCCTTTTTTGGGGCTTTCGATGTGCATGTCGGTGATGTTGATAATGCAGCCTTTGTTTTTCTTGAGTTCTTTTGCTGCGGCTTGGCATAAAAAGACAGGTGCCTTTAAGTTGCTACCAATGAGGTCTTGCCAATTGTCTTCGTTAATGTTGCCAATTTCGGTTGGCTCATAAGTTGAGGCATTGTTAATGAGTATATCTAGTTGCCCAAACCGTTTTACAGTTTCCGCAGGCAAGCTAGAAACGACAGACATATTGAGTAAGTCACCTTGAATAATAGACACACTATCTTTGCGTTTTAGATTTAGCTCTGCTTGCAACGCTTTGGCTTCTTTATTGGATGTGTTGTAATGAATCATCAAGTTAGCGCCATGCGCGTGTAGTTCTCGGCTAATGCAAGCGCCAACACGTTTTGCTCCTCCTGTAATGAGGACGACTTTGTTTTCTAATTGGTTTGTCAATTGCTTACTCGGGATTAATTGAAAATATTATAATGGCTTATGACTGCTTTACCTATTCCATCACAAGCGCTATTAGCATATAGCCAACAATTAAGCGATTTAGTTCAACAACAGATTAAAAATTCTGGTAGTTGGATTTCGTTTGCTGATTTTATGCATATGGCACTCTATACACCAGAGCTTGGTTATTACAGCGGTGGTTTGCAAAAAATTGGTGATGCTAAACAAGGCGGCGGCGACTTTGTAACAGCACCTGAAATCTCATCCTTATTTTCTCAGTCGCTTGCTAGGCAGGTTGCGCAGATACTTAATGCTACAGAAGGAGATGTGTTGGAGTTGGGTGCGGGTACTGGCAAACTTGCTTTGGATTTATTGATGGCATTGGATGAATTAGGCCTATTACCACATAACTATTATATCCTAGAAGTGAGTAGTCACTTGCGTTCTGTACAGCGCAAAAATTTGCAAAAAGGGTTGCCGCGAGAAATATTTAATAGGCTGAAATGGTTAGATGAGTTGCCGCAACAATTGACAGGTTGCATATTGGGTAATGAAGTGCTGGATGCGATTCCAGTGCATTTGCTCATTAAGCAAGATGGCAAGATGATAGAGCGAGGTGTGGCGTATGAGGCTGGCTTTAAGTGGCAGGACAAAGACTTAACTACCGATTTGGTTCGTGATACCTTTGACATTGATGCGCTGCCAGAAGGCTATTTAACGGAAGTATGTCCAGGGGCAGTTGGGCTAATCAATAGTTTAGCTAATCTACTGCATCATGGTACTTTATTGATGATTGATTATGGGTTTGGCGCTGCGGAGTATTATCACTCTCAGCGTAACCAAGGTACGCTAATGTGCCATTATCAGCATTATGCGCATAGCGATCCGTTTCAGTATATTGGCCTGCAAGATATTACTGCCCATGTGAATTTCACGGCAATTGCCGAAGCTGCAACTTCACAAGAGCTTGTGCTGGAAGGTTATACGAACCAAGCACAGTTTTTAATGAACTGCGGTATTCTTGATTTACTTTCTCAACGAACAGCAGATGCAACTGCATACGCAGCTTTTGCAGCAGGCGTACAAAAATTACTCTCACCAGCCGAGATGGGGGAGCTATTTAAAGTGATTGCTTTCAGTAAAGGGCTTGAAGATAACATGCTGGGATTCTTAAAAGGCGATAAGACGCACACTCTCTAGTATAATCACGCCCTATGACTGAACAGCGCCCCATTTACCGCAGACGAGTTTTTGAAGAAGCGGAAGAACCTACCAAACGTAAGATACGTAGTTTTGTGCTACGACAAGGCCGATTAACCCCCGCCCAAGAGCGTGCATTCGACACTGGCTGGCCTGTGTATGGACTGGATTACCAAAAGCAATCGATTGATTTAGCCCAGACCTTTAAACGAGCGGATAGTCGGAAGGTTTTGGAGATTGGCTTTGGTATGGGCGATGCCACTGCCAAAATTGCACAAACTTTACCCGATGTTGATTTCCTGGCAGTGGAAGTACATGCGCCAGGAGTGGGTGCCTTATTAAAGTTGATACAGGAAGGTGATATTGAAAACATCCGTATCATTCAGCATGATGCGGTGGAAGTATTGCAAAACATGCTGCCAGAGGCGTCTTTGGATGGCGTGCATATCTTTTTTCCTGATCCTTGGCATAAAAAACGCCACCATAAACGTAGGCTTATTCAAGCGGAATTTGTTCAATTATTATGTAGCCGCTTAAAAAAGGGTGCGTACCTGCATGTAGCAACTGATTGGCAAGAGTATGCTGAGTGGGTGCTAGAAGTGCTTTCAGCAGAACCGCAGCTTAAAAATACGGCGAATGATTATGCAGAAAAACCAGACTACCGACCGCTGACGAAATTCGAGAATCGTGGTATCAAGCTAGGTCATGGTGTTTGGGATTTGGTGTTTACCAAGCTTTAATGCATTATTGCTGCGTATCTTGCGGCATTAGCCAGGGGCCAATTATCTTTTCAGTTTCTTCTACGCCCTGTTTTTTCAGGCTGGAAAACAATTGTACTGTTACGTTTTCACCCCAGCATTGGGTGAGCTCTTTTCTAGTTTTGAATAATGTTTGATTAGCTTCATTACGCGAGAGTTTATCTGCCTTAGTGAGTAACACATGTACCGGTTTGCCGCTTGGGCAAAACCAATCTAGCATTTGTCTATCCAAAGGCGTTAGTGGTCTTCGACTATCCATTACCAGCACTAGACCAAACAAACTTTCTCTTTCTGTTAAATAGGCTGATAACACTCCTTGCCAATGGTTGCGTACGCTCTCTGGTACCTTGGCATAGCCATAGCCTGGTAAGTCGACAAGGAACTGATTGTTGTCGCTGTCTGGATTCAGGCTAAAAAAGTTAATGAGTTGCGTGCGGCCTGGCTGTTTACTGACGAATGCCAATCGATTATGGTTGGCTAGTGTGTTTAAGGCGCTGGACTTGCCTGCGTTTGAACGGCCTGCAAAAGCAATTTCAACACCATGCGCAGGTGGTAAATCACTGAGTTTATGTGCAGAAATATAGAAGCGGGCGTTTTGAAATAAAGACATGTTTAGGTTTTTTATATAAATGAGGTGGTCAACACAAGCTGCAAATGCTATCACGAACCCATTAACTTTGATAAAATATCGGCTTAAATGACTAAATAATTTCCGGAGCAAGGATGCGTATCAGGGGTTTATCTTTATTACTATCATCGCTTTTTTTATCGCCAGTCGTCGTTGCTGAGGAGGCACAGGCCCCTACTGATATGAATATGAACGCTGCGGAGCAAACTGCGCAAACAGTATGCGCTGCTTGTCATGGTGCAGATGGCAATAGCGCAATACCATTAAACCCTAAAATCGCAGGCCAACATCCAGAATATTTATATAAGCAGTTAACTGAATTTAAATCTGGCAAGCGTAACAACGCTGTCATGGCTGGGATGGTTGCTAATTTATCAGATGCCGATATGAAAGCGTTGGCAGAATATTTTGCAGGCCAAACACCTAAACTAGGGCAAGCTAAATCTAACGGTGTTGGATCACTGGGCGAAAAAATCTATCGTGGTGGTATTCTAGAGACAAAAGTGCCTGCTTGCGCATCATGTCATGGAGCTAATGGTGAAGGTATTCCAAAACGCTTCCCTCGCTTATCAGGCCAGCATGCTGAATATACTTTGCAACAGCTCAAAATATTCAGGACTGGTGACCGGGCTAACGCACCTATGATGCAGGCTATCTCTGTGAAAATGACGGAAGCAGAAATGGCTGCCGTTGCAGATTATATTCAAGGCTTAAGATAAGTTTTTAGCGGCCGTTTAATGCTAGTCTAAAGCAAACGGCACCATCTTTATTGTGAGCTAGGCTCAGTGTATAGCCAGCTTGCTTGGCATCATATGCGGCATGGTACAAACCAACACCCATGCCGTTCTCAGAGGACACATGTTTTTTAAATAGACTTTCCGCTGTGGCGCTATCCATCGCCATGCCCGTATCAAGCACGTCAATGCAGTAGCCGCTTTCGTTATTATCATAAATCGTGACACTGATATGGGTGTCTGGTTGGTATTTTGCTTTTTCTAGAGCATTGCTGATTAAGTTTTCAATCACACTGTCTAGTACTTCCGCATTAATATCAAGCGCAGGTAGCTTTTCCGCGTTGAACTGTATATCGCTAAGTTGATGCCGCATTTGCAGACCAGACCACCACCCTGCAATTTTCTCCAGCCGTTTTTTCTCTTCACCTGGTGCTTTAAGCTTATCAAGCGTTGCCGCAATCCGTTGGTTTAATACAGGCAGTTGTCTGCGGATAAGGCTCAATAATGCCTCATTATCTTCATCTTGCGTTTGTTCTGCTGCTTTTACTAGCGTACCGACAGATTGCAGAATATTTTTAATATCATGCGTTAGTCGCGAGCCACTTTCATAAAAAGCTTGCATGTAAGCATTTTGACGCATAGTTTCTTCGCGACGTTTTGCTTCATAAAATTCACCCATAATTTGGGTAAGTAATTTAACGTGTACATATAGCGCAGGCGAAATTTTCCAGCGTGTATGCAGCGTCATATTCAAATCTTTAAAACTAAAGCTGGTTGCATTTTCAGAAACCTTACCGATATCACCTTTTGCATAATCTGCATACCATGTGACGCCCGTTACCCATGGCAATAAGCTCATTTCCTGCATCGCGCCTTGCAAGAAATTATTCGCGTTTAATTCAATTTCACCTAAGTTAGAAATATTTCTGACCCATTTTTCAAATGGCATGCCTACGCTAGATAAATACCGAGACATGAGTAGCTCTACGCCAGAAAAGCGAGCATTTGGTTTCCACAAGAAGCTCAATCCTATGAGTGATAGTGCAATCGCAAATATAGTAATGAACATCACTTGAATGTAATTTACCTGATTTTGACTACCAATCGCATAACTAGCCAAAATGATAATGATGGCGATCAGCGTGATAATCAGTGTGTAAAAGAAATCCAGTATGGGCTGCTGAGAAGTTTTGGCTACTTGTGAGCTTAAAAATAGAATAGCCAATGGTAATAGAGGCATCAAGTAAGTGATTGTAAACGTCGCTGCCTCTAAGTCGGCTGATGCATTGAGCAATTTTGGCACAACCCAGAGTAGTAACATTGCTAATAAATAACTGGCAGCCAGAATATGAATAATACGGTTAGGCTTGGCTTCCTCGGCAAAAATACGTCCGCCTAATAAGCCAACCAAAATAGCCAGCCATAAAGCGGTAATCCACCAATTCATGAAAATAAAGGTTATCCATGCAAAGGCAAAGAAAACGACAGCGCTGGGTTTGGAAAGCTTTTCAGAACTACGCCAGATTGGCTGCCACATGAGGAAAAAGCCGTAGTGGCAAAGGAAAATAGCGTGTGCAAGTGTTTTGTCTGTTTCATCCCATATGAGAAATGCATGCAGACTTAGCAGCATCAGTGCCAATATGCGGTGAGCATGAGAAGCTAAAAACTGGTTGATACCTTTAATATTAAACATAAGTCATTAACCACATAAATATGATGAAAAAGTGTCAAAATTCAGTCATAAGTGTTGAGTTTTCATCACTTTTGCCATCCTTTTTGCATTCAAGCTTTAATTTTACGCTTTATATATAATGAGTTAGTGCGTGGTATAAAACTTGCGTGTTTTTCAGCAAATGCTTTATAAGTTTCAATAATAAGTCATTTAATAATGAATTGGTTAAGGATACCACATGAATAAACAAACAGGTTTTACGCTTATCGAGCTTGCAATTGTGCTGGTGATTATCGGCTTATTGCTTGGTGGTGTATTGAGGGGGCAGGAGCTGATTAATAGTGCCAAAGTGAAAAACATGGCACGTGATTTCCAAAATGTACAAGTCTATATTTATGGGTATCAGGATAAATTTAAAGCATTGCCAGGTGATGATGCCGCAGTTGTAAACCACGTTACAGGAGGTACGCCCGCTGCAGCAGGTAATTTAGGTAACGGTGTAATTAACGGTACCTGGAATACTGCAACCAGCACCGATGAATCTTGTGTTTTTTGGCAGCATGTGCGTTTAGCAGGTTTGGCGCCAGGTCCTACGGTAGTTGACTGCTCGAATGGTAACACTTATCAGCCTCGTAACGCTGATGGTGGTCTGATAGGGGTGCAGAGTGTAAACGGTTTTGGAGATATTACTGGTATGACTGGGGCATACGTTGTCTGCTCTGATGCGATACTCGGTAAATTTGCGAAACAACTTGATACGACACTTGATGATGGTGTTGGCAATACAGGCTCTGTGCGTAGTCAGGTAGTAGGAGGAGCCGCAACTACTGGAGTTGCAGCACCAGATGATGCTACACCTCATATGGTATGTATGGCGTTCTGAGCTTGAAGAAACTTTAATCGAAGCCCGCATTCGCGGGCTTTTACGTATTTTTATCCCCCGTATTCGGTATTGTTTGTTTTGGCTTTTCATCTAGACTTTATTTCAATTCAATCTGAATTGAATTAGAATAGCAGCCTGATACAAAACGCAAATGATAATAATTAAATCTCAATGACCCAAAATATCGTCGAAATTGACAATCTCTCATTTGGTTACAAAAGCCGATTACTGCACAAGGGCATTTCTATGTCTTTTCCGCGTGGTAAGGTGGTTGCAATCATGGGCGGCAGTGGAAGTGGTAAGACTACATTGTTGCGTCTGATTGGAGGGCAATTTAAACCCAATAAAGGGGAAGTGCGTGTAGATGGAAAGGTTGTACACAAGCAAAATGATGATGGTTTGTATCAACTAAGACGTAAGATGGGAATGTTATTTCAGCAAGGCGCATTGTTTACCGATTTATCCGTCTATGAAAATGTTGCTTTTCCCATGCGCGAGTTAACGGATTTACCAGAGAGTATGATTCGTGATTTGGTGTTGATGAAGTTGAATGCAGTAGGCTTGCGAGGAGCACATCAATTGATGCCGACAGAACTTTCTGGTGGAATGGCACGCAGAGTGGCGCTCGCACGCGCCATTGCATTGGACCCAGATATTATTATGTATGATGAGCCATTCGCTGGCTTAGACCCCATTTCGATGGCAGTGATTTGTGATTTGATTCGAACACTAAATGATGCGCTAGGCGTTACATCAATTGTGGTGACACACGATGTGGAGGAGACATTCTCTTTTGCTGATTACATTTATTTCGTCGCTGACGGTGTAGTAGCCGCAGAAGGTACGCCAGATGATTTGCGTCAGTCAACATTACCTTTCATACACCAGTTTGTGTACGGTGAAAAGGATGGCCCAGTGCCTTTCCATTATCCAGCTGGGGATTATAAGCAAGAGTTGCTAGGGCCTAGAAATGACTAGAATATTTGACGGCGTGCTAGGAGCACTGCGCAATTTGGGAAGTAATTTTATAGATCAAATCTGGCGCTTGGGTGCGGGGACGCGTTTATTTTTCCATATGTTGATTTCTTCCGGAGAGAGCTTCCGTAGATTCAGCCTGGTTGTTAAAGAAGTCTACTCAACGGGTGTGATGTCGTTGGTTATTATCTCTGTATCAGCTTTTTTCGTTGGGATGGTGCTAGCGCTGCAAGGCTATAATACTTTGCAAAAATATGGGTCTTCTGAGGCGATAGGTGTATTAGTGGCGCTAGCGTTAGTGAGAGAGTTGGGGCCCGTCGTAACGGCATTATTATTCGCTGGCAGAGCAGGTACTGCAATAACAGCTGAAATCGGCTTAATGAAAGCAACAGAACAATTGTCAGCAATGGAAATGATGGCGGTTAGCCCTGTTTCTAGGGTTATTGCACCGAGGTTTTGGGCTGGGGTTATCGCCCTGCCTATACTGGCTGCGCTGTTTTCAATGATTGGTATCTTAGGTGGTTATATCGTTGCAGTACCGTTGATAGGCGTTGATGCTGGCGCTTTTTGGTCGCAGATGCAAGCCAATGTAGATTGGCGCCTGGATATCGTCAATGGCGTGATAAAAAGTGTTGTATTTGGTGTGGCGTGTACGATGATTGCACTGTTTGAGGGCTATGATGCGCCGCCAACGGCTGAAGGAGTTAGTCGAGCAACAACAAGAACGGTTGTTACCTCATCTCTAGCCGTATTGGCATTAGATTTTGCACTGACTTCCTTTATGATTGAGTAAATATTTAGGGTAGATTTATGAATAGAACGACGATAGATTTATGGGTTGGCGTGTTTGTTGCGTTAGGTGTGGCCGCTTTGCTTGGTTTAGCAATGAAGGTTGGCAACTTAACAACAACCAATATTGGCAAAACTTATACCGTCAATGCGGCCTTTGAGAATATTGGAGGCTTAAAACCTAGGGCGCCAGTAAAAAGTGCTGGTGTAGTTGTTGGTCGTGTAGGAGATATTAAATTTGATAGCTCAACTTATGAAGCGATTGTTAGTCTAAACATCGATGAACATTACCAATTCCCTACAGATACCTTTGCTAACATTTACACGGCAGGCTTATTAGGCGAGCAATATATTGGTTTGGAGGCAGGCGGTGAACTGGAGTCTTTGAAAGAAGGCGATAAAATTGCCCACACACAAGATGCTGTCGTGTTGGAAAAAATGATCAGTCAATTTTTATACAACAAGGCTTCAGAGCCAACGCCAGCAACTAATACAACGACTGAATCAACCAAAACTGGGGATGATGCGTTAACTGCTAATCCTTTGGACGATTTGATTAATTAAATCAGTTGCAAAGTAATATTAAATAGGACGTGAATATGATTAAACACTTTTTTGTTGCCTTAGGTTTGTTATGTTTTAGTACATTATCGCTAGCGATTGAAGCACCAGATGCTTTAGTAAAAAGAACCGCAGAAGATGTATTAGAAATAGTTAAGTCTGATGCAGACATTCAAGCAGGTAACCAAGAAAAGATTTTTGCGCTGGCAGAAGAGAAAATTCTACCAAACTTTAATTTTGAACGCGTTTCACGTTTGGTGCTAGGTAAAAATTGGACTAGAGCTACCCCTGAGCAAAAAACAGCATTCCAATCTGAATTTCGTACATTGCTTTTAAGGACTTATGCAACGGCTTTGTCTAAATATAAAGATCAGAAAATTGAGTTTCTGCCATTGCGAATGACGGATGATGCTAAAACAGTATCGGTCAAAACCAAAATTATCCAATCAGGTGGCCAGCCGATCACGGTAGATTACTCGCTCGCTAGAGAAGGTGACGCATGGAAGGTTTATGATATTGTCATAGAAGCAGTGAGTTTGGTGACGAACTATCGCGGACAGTTTTCTCAAGAGATTCGTCAGAATGGCTTAGATAGTTTAATCAAAAAGCTTGCTGATAAAAATGCAGCGGCCAAGTAATCGGCTTGACAGAAAGATAATAATAGCTAAATCAAGATGACTGAAATTTCACAAAATAATAATTGCTGGACAGTAGTTGGTGATATCAATATGGATAGTGCTAATTCTTTACTGGAAAAAAGCAAGGGATTAGCGTTGGCAGATGACACACAAGTAGATTTTGCTCAAGTGGAAGATGTCGATACGGCTGCGGTGAGTTTGATGTTGGAGTGGCATCGTCGCGCTAGAAGTGAGAATAAAAAGTTAGCATTCGTTAATGTACCCGATGGTCTTACTAGTCTGACAGCATTATACGGTGTGACCGATTTGGTGAGTTAATTTCTTCAGTTATCAAAGGCCTTGCTTTTGATTGATTTTAGCCCCATCTACCATGATGGGGTTTCGTTTTTATAACAACATTGGTTTTTAGATAAGGGCGTTTTGACAGTTCCAGCAATAAAAATTGAGAATATACACAAGCGTTTCGGACCTTTGCACGCACTTAAAGGCTTGAATTTAGCAGTTGAGCAGGGGGAGTTCTTTGGTTTGCTGGGGCCAAATGGCGCAGGTAAATCAACATTAATTAATATTCTTGCCGGATTATTGAAGCCTACTGCAGGATATGCTTCAGTAATGGGTCATGATGTTGTTAATGCTTATCAAGAGGCACGTAGAGCGCTGGGTGTTGTGCCGCAAGAACTTGTATTTGATCCATTCTTTAATGTGCGAGAAATGTTGCGTTTCCAGGCTGGTTATTTTGGTCGTGGCAAAGAGAATGATGCATGGATAGATGAAATTATTGATGCTTTAGGTTTGGCTGATAAAGCGCATACCAATATGCGTAGGTTATCAGGTGGAATGAAAAGGCGTGCATTGATCGCGCAGGCTTTGGCACACAAGCCCCCTGTTATTGTGCTAGATGAGCCTACAGCAGGGGTTGATGTTGAGCTCAGACAAACTATGTGGGCATTTATCAAAAAGCTGAATAAACAAGGGCACACAATTATCCTCACAACACACTATCTTGAAGAGGCTGAAGAGTTATGCTCACGTGTTGCTATGATGAAACAGGGTGAGATTGTTGCGCTGGATACAACTGCTAATTTATTGAGTAATTTCTCAGCTAAGAATTTACGTGTCAAGTTAAGTGCTGGCAGTTTGCCGCCAAGCTTACTCCCAATGCTCAAAAATGGAGAGGATGCTGTGTTCACTTTAGCACTTACCGAACTTAATCAGGTTGAGTATGCACTCAGTGAACTGCGCAAATCAAATGCTGTGATTGAGGATATGCAGTTAATTGAAGCAGATTTAGAAGACGTGTTTATCTCGCTCGTAGGTGGTGCTAATGTTTAATAGATTGATTAACGAGCAAAATAGGGGCGTCTGGACGCTGTTCAAAAAAGAAGTTTTGCGCTTCTGGCGTGTGGCATTTCAGACAATCGCATCTCCTATGATTACTGCATTATTGTACTTATTGATTTTCTCACATGTCTTAGAAGGGCGTGTGCAAGTTTATGATGATGTGCCCTATACAGCATTTTTGATACCTGGGCTTATTATGATGTCTCTATTGCAAAACTCTTTTGCGAATAGTTCATCTAGTCTTATCCAATCAAAAGTCATGGGCAATTTGATCTTTGTACTACTAACGCCGCTAACATATGTGCAGTTTTTTTTGGCATTTTTAGCTGCTGCAATGGTCAGAGGATTGGTTGTCGGGTTAAGTATTTACTTAGTCGCCCTATGGTTTGTTGATTTGCCCATTGCGCATTCTGGGTGGGTGCTGGTTTTTGCACTACTCGGAAGCGCTTTGCTCGGTACATTTGGTGTTATTGCTGGGATTTGGGCTGATCGTTTTGATCAAATGGCAGCGTTTCAAAATTTTGTCATTATGCCGCTAACATTTCTGTCGGGTGTATTTTATTCTATTCATTCTTTACCGCCTATATGGCAAACGATTTCTAAATTCAACCCATTCTTTTATATGATTGATGGGTTCAGGTATGGCTTTTTTGGTAAAGGCGATATTTCACCTTGGATTAGCTTAGCAGTTGTCAGTACGTTTTTAGCATTATTGGTTGTGCTCAGCTTAAAAATGTTAAAATCTGGTTATAAAATACGCGGCTGATGAACGCCGTTTTTAAATTAAATAAATTTTTCCGCTTGATGAAGTGTAAGGATTAATGTGTTAAGTGCATCACAGTTAGAAAGTTATATTACCGCCAATTTGGCTTGCGATTACATCAAAGTGATCGGTGATGATGGTACGCATTTCGAAGCCGTAATTGTAAGTCCTGAGTTTGTTAGTAAAACCATGATACAGCAACACCAATTGGTTTATGCCGCACTTGGAGACCGGATGCGAGCAGAGATTCACGCTTTGTCAATACGCACTTTGACGCCTGAAAAGTGGGCTGAGATGAGTCAATAATTATAGTTAGGAATCAATATGGATATACAAGCAAAAATAAAGGAAACAGTAACAAGTAACCCTATCGTTCTGTATATGAAAGGTAGTCCGAAATTTCCGCAATGTGGTTTTTCTAATTTAGCGACACAAGTTCTAGATGCATGCGATGCACAGTATGTCGCTATAGATGTGTTGCAAGATCAAGAGATACGTGAAGGTATCAAGCAATATGCTAACTGGCCAACAATTCCACAACTTTATGTTAAAGGTGAGTTTGTCGGCGGCGCCGATATTATGCGGGCTATGTACGAAAGTGGCGAGTTGCAAACCTTGTTAGCGGATGCCAAATAATTGGATAAATTAATTATTGAAGGTGGTATCTCACTTGATGGAGAAGTGACTATATCAGGTGCAAAAAATGCAGCGTTACCCATTTTATGCGCTGCATTGCTAGCTGAGACGCCGTTAACCTTGAAGAGTGTCGCAGCATTAAAAGACATCGATACGACTTTAAAGCTCTTGGATACAATGGGCGTGAAAGTCACCCGTCAAAATGGAGAAGTCATCCTAGATGCCAGTGATGTTGCTTCTTTTGAAGCGACCTATGAGATGGTTAAAACCATGCGCGCATCTATTTTAGTGTTGGGGCCGTTGCTAGCGCGCTTTGGTAGCGCACGCGTTTCGCTGCCAGGGGGATGTGCAATTGGTTCTCGACCTGTTGATTTGCATATTAAAGGATTGCAGGCAATGGGAGCCGCTATTCATATCACGCATGGTTATATCCAGGCCAGCACATTGCATTTGCCAAATCGTCGTTTGCAAGGTGCGCGTTATTATATGGATTTGGTCACTGTCACAGGAACCGAGAATTTGATGATGGCTGCTTCGCTAGCTGAAGGAACCACTGTTCTGGAAAATGCTGCTAAAGAACCCGAAGTCGTTGATTTGGCTGAATGCCTCAATAAAATGGGCGCAAATATTACCGGTGCAGGTACAGATGTGATCACAATTAAGGGTGTAGAAAAGCTAGGTGGTACTAGCCATAATATAGTGTGTGATCGTATTGAAGCTGGTACTTACATGGTAGCTGCAGCCATGACAGGCGGCAAGGTTAAGCTAAAAAACGTACGTGCCGATTTGTTGGATGCTGTGATTGAAAAGTTACGAGAAGCAGGTGCAGATGTGCTAGTTGATGATGATAGTATTACTGTCATTAGTAGCGGGAAATTAAACGCAGTTAATATCAGAACTGCGCCACACCCAGCATTTCCTACAGATATGCAGGCGCAATTTATGGCAATGAATGCAATTGCTGCAGGTGTTGCAACTGTTACGGAGACGATTTTTGAAAATCGTTTTATGCATGTACAGGAGTTGCAAAGATTGGGTGCAGATATCAGTATTGAAGGTAACACTGCATTAGTTAAAGGAGTGCCACATTTAGATGGTGCAACAGTGATGGCGACGGATTTGCGTGCTTCGGCTAGTCTGGTTTTGGCAGGTTTAGTTGCGAAAGGTGAGACAGTCATTGAACGCATTTATCACTTGGATCGTGGCTATGAATTGTTAGAAGAAAAATTTACCGCATTAGGCGCAAAAGTTAAAAGAGCACATTAAGATGATTACCATTGCATTATCTAAAGGCAGAATTTTCGATGAAACAGCACCTTTGCTGGCTGCAGCTGGCATTCAGGCTGCTGAAGAACCTGGTTCTTCGAGAAAACTGATTTTAGAAACTAATCGCAAAGATATACGTCTGATCATTGTGCGGGCTTCGGATGTGCCAACTTATGTACAATACGGTGCAGCAGACATCGGTATTGCTGGCAAAGATGTACTCGACGAACATGGTGGTGACGGCTTGTATCAACCATTAGATTTGCAAATTGCAAAGTGTAAGATGATGGTTGCTGTGCGCAAGGGCTTTGATTATGACGCTGTTGTTCGGCAAGGTGCAAGGCTTAAGGTGGTGACTAAATACGTGAAAACAGCACGAGAGCACTTTGCTGCTAAGGGTATGCATGTTGATTTAATCAAACTTTATGGCTCGATGGAGTTAGGCCCATTGGTCGGTCTGGCTGACGCTATTGTTGATTTGGTTAGTACTGGTGGCACACTTAAAGCCAATGATCTAGAAGCAGTAGAACACATCGGGGACATCAGCTCACGCTTGATCGTCAATCAGGCTTCATTAAAATTAAATCGTTCACTATTGCAACCAATATTGGATGATTTTACAAATGCGGTTGCAAAGAGTTAGGGCAATATGGATATTAGACGTTTATCGACAGCAGACCAAGATTTTGATGTTGCATTAAAGGCGCTGCTTGCGTTTGAAACAGCACAGGACGACAGTATAGATCAAGTTGTCGCTGAAATCTTAAAAGACGTGAAAACACGTGGTGATGTTGCTGTATTGGAATATACCAATCGGTTTGATAAAACATCGGCAAAAAGCATCGCTGAACTTGAAATCAGTCATGATGAATTGCAAGCTGCTTTAAAAGCATTGCCTAATGATCAACGAGAAGCATTGCAAGAGGCCGCTGATCGGGTGCGTAGTTACCACGAAAAGCAAGTAATGGAATCATGGCATTACACAGAGTCAGATGGAACACTTTTAGGTCAGCAGGTAACGCCACTGGATAGAGTTGGTTTGTATGTGCCAGGTGGTAAGGCTGCCTATCCTTCCAGTGTTTTGATGAATGCAATCCCGGCAAAAGTAGCGGGCGTAGAAGAGTTGGTTATGGTGGTACCAACCCCAAATGGAGAGAAAAATGCACTCGTACTAGCGGCTGCGGCTATTTCAGGTGTTGATCGTGTATTTTGTATTGGCGGCGCGCAGGCAATAGGAGCGCTGGCTTATGGTACAGAGACAGTGCCTCAGGTAGATAAAGTCACTGGTCCGGGTAATGCTTATGTGGCAGCAGCTAAAAGACGTGTATTTGGTGTAGTGGGCATTGATATGGTTGCAGGACCATCAGAAATACTGGTCATCTGTGACGGTAAAACTGATCCAGATTGGATTGCTATGGACTTGTTTAGTCAAGCTGAGCATGATGAGTTGGCGCAGTCTATATTGCTATGCCCTGATGCTGTATTTTTAGATCGAGTTGCAGCGTCAATGCAAAAGTTGCTACTTGAAATGCCACGCAAAGATATTATTAGCAAATCTATTTCGGATAGAGGTGCACTAATTCAGGTAAATGATCTGCAAGAGGCAGTGGATATTTGTAATTATATTGCCCCAGAACATTTGGAGCTTTCTGTTGAAAATCCGCTTGAGTTAAGTAAGAAAATAAAGCATGCGGGCGCAATTTTTATGGGTCGTGACACCTGCGAGGCTCTCGGCGATTACTGCGCTGGTCCTAATCATGTTTTACCAACCTCTCGAACAGCGCGTTTCAGTTCTCCTTTAGGTGTTTATGATTTTCAAAAACGTTCTAGTCTGATTATGGTTTCCAGTGACGGTGCACAAAAGCTCGGCAAAATTGCATCTACACTCGCTCACGGTGAGAGCTTGCAGTCACACGCGCGATCAGCAGAATATCGGCTGAAATAGTCCCAGTGAAAGATAACTAATGAGCCAATATTGGAGTGAAATTGTTCATGACCTTGTTCCCTATGTGCCAGGAGAGCAGCCAAAAGTACAAAATCTCATCAAGTTAAATACCAATGAGAATCCTTATGGTCCTAGTCCAAAAGTAATTGAGGCAATTAAAGCAGAAGTCGGTGAGCAACTAAAGCTTTACCCAGACCCAACCTCCAAAAGGTTAAAGATGGTCATAGCTGATTACAATGGCTTGGCAGAGAATCAAGTATTCGTTGGTAATGGCTCTGATGAAGTTCTGGCGCATGTTTTTCTGGCGTTGCTCAAGCAGTCCAGGCCCTTGCTCTTTCCAGATATAACATATAGCTTCTACCCTGTTTATTGTGGATTATATGGGATTGAATATGAGGCTGTTCCATTGGATAGGCGGTTTGAAATTAACATTCATGATTATGACCGCCCCAATGGTGGCATTATTTTTCCTAACCCAAACGCACCTACTGGTATTCCGCTCGAGTTAGAGCGTATAGAGGCTTTGTTACAAAAAAATCGGCACTCAGTCGTGGTGATTGATGAAGCTTATGTCGATTTTGGCACAGAGTCATCTGTAAGATTGATTAATCAATATCCAAATTTATTGGTCACTCAAACCCTATCAAAAGCCCGTTCCCTAGCAGGGTTAAGAGTTGGCTATGCCTTGGGGCATCCAGATTTGATCGAGGCGCTTACTAGGGTTAAAGATAGCTTTAATTCCTATCCAATCGATCGACTTGCTGAGGCCGGTGCAATTGCAGCTTTCGAAGATGTCGATTACTTCGAGATGAATTGTCAGAAAGTAGTCGCAACCAGAGAATCAGTGGTCAAACGTCTGGAAGCGATGGGGTTTGTTGTGCTTCCTTCAGGCGGAAACTTCATTTTTACCAAGCATCATGACTTTGATGGAGCAGATATTGCCTCAAGGTTAAGAGAAAACAATATCGTTATTAGGCATTTTAAAAAACCTGAACGTATTTCCCCTTATTTACGCATCACTATAGGTACTGAATTAGAGATGCAAGCGTTAATAGATGTGATTTCTGCTATTATTAAAGAAAATTTAAATAAATGAAAAAATGACGAGCCTAAAAATAACGCTTAGCAATATCAAGCAAGACTTTCAAAGAAGGGTGTTGCTTGAACACTGTGAAGGTTTGTTGCACAAACTGGTGTTGTTATTAAAGCCTGGGATGATCGGGGTTATTTGTTACCGCTTGTCACATTACTTTGTACAGGGGAAGTTACGACTTATTTGCAGGCTGTTGCTATTAATAGAGCATTTGTACTGCAGAAATGAAATCTCTCCTTATGCGCAAATTGGTCCAGGACTCGTGCTCGGCGATATTGGTGCAATTGGTGTGCCTGGGGAGACGGTAATTGGTAAAAATTGCACTCTGCAAGGGTTTAATACATTTACGTTAAATGCTATTGCAGGGGTTGATTTTACTGTGGATAGAATTGTGATTGGCGACTACTGTATGCTGGGAACGCGCGCAAAGATCATGAGACCAATTACGATTGCTGACGGCGTACAAGTAAAAAATAATTCTGTGGTGATGTTTTCAATGGCAAAAGTAGGTGCAACCTTATCAGGTGTGCCTGCAAAAAAACGCAGAGTGGATGATTATAACGCTATCATGAACTGGAACCCGCTACTGGGTGGATTTTTGGAGCAGGTGGCCCAATGAAGCAAAGCTTAATGCAGACCTTGCGCTTGATTAAAATGGATATGCAGGCGCGCAGCAAAAACGAGGAAAAGCCTTTAACAGCGTTAAGAGTCATTCGTTATTTGCTCAAGTCTGCATCTACACCGATTGTAATGTACCGTTGGCAAGTCTTTTTTTACCAGCATCATATGGGTTTCATTGCTTCCTTGCTTAAATTGCTCAGCAATGTTGTGTATACGGTCATTATTGATTCCAATACGGAAATCGGCCCTGGCTTTTTAATCTATCATAGTAGTTATATTTTTATTGGGCCACATGTTAAATTAGGTAGCAATTGTCATTTAGTTCATCAAAACACAATCATGGCTTCGCCTTATTACTTTGCAGATGCAGGGAAAGAGGTGCGAGGGCCAGTGATTGGGGATGGTTTGTTAATGGGGTGCGGTGCAAGCATAGTTGGGGATATTACTTTGGGAGACAATGTAAAAATCTCTATTAATTCTACAGTTGAAGAGAGTTTTCCAGATAATGCAGTATTAATTGGTGTTCCAGCTAGAAATGTTTCAAAATCAAATGATGATTAAATGCTTTGAAGTTGTATGGCAATGATTAAAAAATACTAGTATTATGTTGAAATATTGCACAAATTGCGGTTATGATGTCGCAATGTACACTTAAAGTGATGTTAAATTCATATAAGTGGTATAGAGAATATTAAATTTTTAATCGAATATTAGAGCAAATTCGGAGGAAGCATTATCATGGCACAAACCCAGATGGCATTGGATTCACTTGACTTTGACGCAACGGTTGCTTTGGCAGCAAAAGTAGCGCCACATGTCGATATTTTAGAAATCGGCACACCTTGTATCAAGCATAATGGTATTAAGTTACTAGAAACGCTTCGCGCAAAATTTCCAAACAATAAAATCTTAGTTGATTTGAAAACAATGGATGCTGGCTATTACGAAGCAGAGCCATTCTATAAAGCGGGCGCTGATATTTGTACGGTATTGGGTACTGCGGACATTGGCACAATTAAAGGCGTGATCGATGTTGCAAACAAATATGGCAAAATGGCACAAGTAGATTTAATCAACGTTAAAGATAAAAAAGCACGTACATTAGAAGTAGCTAAATTGGGCGCACATGTGATTGGTGTGCATACTGGTCTTGATCAACAAGCTGCTGGCCAAACCCCATTCTCAGATTTGGCGATGGTTACCAGCCTCAATACAGGTGCAAAAGTGTCTGTAGCTGGTGGTGTAAAAGCCAATACTGCAGCACAAGTGGTTGAAGCAGGTGCAGATATCGTTGTTGCTGGCGCTGCTATTTACGGTGCAGCTGATCCTGCGGCATCAGCTGCAGAAATCACTGGCATTGTACATGCTGGTGGTGAAAAAGCATCAGGCGGTATGAAGTGGCTACCATGGGCAATCATTGCTGGTGCAGTTCTTCTTGGCTTATTCTTATTGAATGGTGGCTCTTCTGATGAAGCGGCTACTGATGCGGCAGCAACGATGGAAGAAAGTGTTGATGCAGCTGGTGCCGCAATGGAAGATGCTGTTGACGCAACAGATGAAGCAATGGAAGATGCAGCAGATGCGACTAGTGAAGCTGTTGATGCTGCAGCCGATGAGGCAGCTGATATGGTTGATGCAGCTAAAGATGCTGCTAATGCTGAATAATTAAGCACCTTAGTATAAAAGCCGACGATTAGTCGGCTTTTTTATTGCATTTTTGCCCAGAAGTATGAGATTAGGTTAAAATGCGCTTAAATCATTGAAATTAAATTCATTACCACTGTTAGATTATATTCTATGCGTCAAGCTGAAGTTACTCGGGATACCCTCGAAACGCAAATTACTGTCTCTATTGATATTGATGGAACAGGTAAGTCTCATTTTGAAACTGGGCTAGGATTTTTAGACCACATGCTAGATCAAGTTGCACGACATGGCATGATGGATATTAGTGTCAAAGCAAAAGGTGATTTGCACATAGATGCGCATCATACTGTTGAGGATATTGGCATCACATTGGGTCAGGCGTTCTTAAAGGCGGTAGGCGATAAAAAAGGCATTAATCGTTACGGTCATGCATATGTCCCGTTAGACGAAGCGCTTTCTCGTGTGGTGTTGGACTTATCTGGGCGCCCTGGTTTGGATTTTAACTGTGAGTTTACACGTGCCATGATAGGTGAATTTGATGTTGATTTGTTTCATGAATTCTTCCAAGGCTTTACCAATCATGCTTTGGTGACCTTGCACATTGATAATCTGAAAGGGCATAATTCTCATCATCAGGCAGAGACAATCTTTAAAGCATTTGGTCGTGCTTTAAGAATGGCTGTATCAGTTGATGAGCGTATGGCTGGGGTTATGCCTTCAACTAAAGGTGTGCTATAAAAAAAGTTCTTAGTAGTCATTCAAATGGAAAAAATTGATATCGCTGTGGTTGACTATGGCATGGGTAACTTGAAGTCCGTGTCAAAAGCAATAGAGCACATTGCCCCAGGTAAGGTGGTGCAAGTCACTAGTACGCCAGAACACATCCATGCCGCAGAGCGTGTCGTGTTTCCAGGGCAAGGGGCAATGCCTGAATGTATTCAGGAGCTGGATGCGCGAGGTTTACATAGCGCCGTTACGAATGCCGCCAAAACTAAACCTTTTTTAGGGATATGTATTGGCCTTCAAATGTTGTTTGATCACTCCGAAGAGGGTGATGTGAAAGGCTTGGGCTTATTAAGTGGTAACGTGAAAAAATTTATGCTAGATGGAAGGCATGATGATTCAGGTGAAAAATTGAAAGTCCCGCACATGGGCTGGAACCAAGTCTATCAAAAACAGCAAGCCACACATTATGTGGCAAAATATTGCCGATGGAGAGCGATTTTACTTTGTCCATAGCTACTATGTGATGCCAGAGGATGACAGTGCTGTGGAAGGGTATAGCGAGTATCCAAATCGTTTTACTTGCGCTGTAGCCAATGACAATATATTTGCAGTGCAGTTTCATCCTGAGAAAAGTGCACACGCGGGTTTGCAATTGCTACGCAATTTTGTAAACTGGAAACCATAAACCAATACCATTAATTACTTAACTCAATCAAAAATACTACTAATACTATGTTAATTATCCCAGCTATTGACCTTAAAGATGGACACTGTGTACGTTTGAAACAAGGTGACATGGAGGCGTCAACGGTATTTTCTGAAGATCCAGGAGCGATGGCAAAACATTGGCTCAATCAGGGATGTAAACGGTTGCATCTTGTTGATTTAAATGGTGCGTTTGCAGGTAAGCCTATCAATGAAAGTGCAATTAAATCAATTGTAAAGGCAATTGATGGAGAAATTCCGATTCAGCTTGGTGGCGGCATTCGGGATTTAGACACTATCGAACGCTATTTAGATGATGGCATTGATTATGTTATTTTGGGCACAGCTGCAGTTAAGAACCCTGGTTTTCTGCACGAAGCATGTTATGCCTTCCCTGGCCAAATTATCGTTGGTATTGATGCTAGAGATGGCAAGGTAGCTGTGGATGGCTGGTCAAAAATGACGGGTCATGATGTAGTTGATATTGCTAAAAAATATGAAGATTATGGCGTTAGCTCTATCGTCTATACGGATATAGGTCGTGATGGGATGATGACAGGCGTTAATATTGAAGCTACTGTTGCTTTGGCGCAGGAGTTGTTAATTCCAGTGATTGCCTCTGGCGGAGTAACCAATCTGGATGATGTCCGCAAGCTCTGTGCTGTTGAGAGTGAGGGTATTATAGGAACCATTACTGGACGAGCAATCTATGAAGGCTCTTTAGATTTTGCAGCTGCGCAAAAGCTTGCAGATGAGTTGACTGATGCTCGCTAAGCGTATTATTCCATGCATGGATGTGACGGCAGGTCGTGTCGTAAAAGGGGTCAATTTTTTAGAGTTGCGCGATGCGGGAGATCCCGTGGAAATTGCGAAGCGCTATGATGATCAAGGCGCAGATGAATTAACTTTTCTAGACATCACTGCTACATCTGATGACAGAGATCTGATTTTACATATTATCGAAGATGTTGCTAGTCAAGTATTTATCCCGCTAACTGTAGGTGGCGGCGTGCGAGAAGTAGAGGATGTGCGGCGTTTACTAAATGCGGGTGCTGATAAAGTTAGCATCAATACGACAGCTGTTTTTAATCCACAAATGGTCGCAGCTGCATCTGCAAGGTTTGGGTCGCAATGTATTGTTGTTGCTATCGATGCTAAAAAAGTAGATGATAAACCATACGAATGGGAAGTCTTTACGCATGGAGGTAGAAAGCCGACGGGATTAGATGCTGTAGAGTGGGCGAAGAAAATGGTCTCTCTGGGTGCGGGCGAGCTATTAGTAACCAGTATGGATCGCGATGGTACAAAAACTGGCTTTAATAACGAACTTAACAGAGCTATTTCAAATGCAGTTGAAGTGCCACTTATTGCTTCTGGCGGTGTAGGTAATTTACAGCATTTGGTCGATGGCATTAAAGTAGGCGGTGCGGACGCTGTACTTGCCGCCAGTATTTTTCATTATGGTGAATATACCGTAGAGGAAGCTAAAACGTATATGCAACAACATCATATTGAAGTTAGGTTATAGACAAGCAAAATGGATTGGTTAGATAAAATTAATTGGGATAAAGATGGTTTGGTGCCTGTTATCGCCCAAGAGCATAAAACGGGTAGGGTGTTAATGTTTGCCTGGATGAATCGTGAAGCACTAAAACTGACCAACGAAACCAAGCATGCTGTTTATTGGTCTAGATCTCGTCAAAAATTATGGCGTAAAGGTGAGTCTTCAGGGCATATTCAACACGTGCATGAAATTAGACTGGACTGCGACGAAGATGTCATACTGATTGATGTTGAACAAGAAGGCGGAATAGCTTGTCACACTGGTAGGCATAACTGTTTTTTTCAGAAATTAAACGATAATCGTTGGGAAATTGACCAGCCGATTATTAAAAATCCAGAAGATATATACAAACCATTAGCATGAGTGACATATTAAACCGATTGGCAGATTTGTTGGAGCAGCGTAAAACTGCAGATCCAGATTCATCCTATGTAGCTAAGTTATATAGCAAAGGTATGGACAGTATATTAAAAAAAGTTGGTGAAGAAGCAACAGAAACCATTATTGCTGCTAAAGGTGGGAATAAAGACGAAATTATTTATGAAACTGCTGATTTGTGGTTCCATAGCTTGGTAATGCTTGCAAAGGCGAATTTAAAACCACAAGATGTGCTTGATGAGTTGGCAAGGCGTGAGGGTTTGTCAGGCTTAGATGAAAAAAAAGCTAGAAGTGCAAACTAATATTTGCCTAGACAACCGTTGATTTTATAGGGTTCAAGAAATGGCTACAGACTGTCTATTTTGTAAAATTATCAATCGTACAATTCCGGCGACTATCATCTACGAAGACGATGATGTGATTGTATTCAATGATATCAAGCCAATGGCAAAGGTTCACTTCCTTATCGTACCTAAGCTACATATTGATAGCTTAAAAGAGTGTGAAGAGACGCATCAATCTTTATTAGGAAAGATGCTATTGCTAGCCCCTAAATTGGCCGCTGAGCAGGGCTTGCAAGGATTTAAAACGTTAATCAATACTGGTCGTGAAGGTGGGCAAGAGATTTTTCACATTCACGTGCATGTATTTGGTGGTTGATGCCAGATACAATTAATGAGGAGTTTATGTGATGGGCGCATTTAGCATATGGCACTGGTTGATTGTGCTACTTATCGTAGTCTTAGTTTTTGGTACCAAAAAACTACGCAACATCGGAAGTGATGTTGGTGGTGCTGTAAAAGAGTTTAAAAAAGCAGTAAAAGAGAATGAAGATGATGATGCAGCGAGCACTACAGGCGCAACAATAGAAGGTGAAGTAACAGAAAAGAATAAGCAGTAATTTAGGCTGCTAACGTGTTTGATATTTCCTTTTCAGAACTAATGATCATTGCGGTGGTGACGCTGCTTGTCGTTGGCCCCGATAAACTGCCGCAGTTAGCGCGTACTGTAGGTGCATTTGTTGGTCGCTTACAGCGCTATGTTGCGCAAGTTAAAGACGAGGTTAATCGTGAGGTGCGCTTTGAAGAGTTGCAGAACTTGCAGCAAGAAATAAAAGAGGGTAAGCGTAAAGTAGAGGCCAGTATGATGGGTGGTTTGGATCAAATCCATGCTACAGCTTCATCGGCGAAAGCCTCACTTAATTCAACACTTGATAGTGTAGAGTCAACGACTAAATCAAATACCCGTTCAGCCGTCACTAAACAGAAAATAGTGGCTGGGAAAAAATCAGTAAAAGCCGTTACTGCTACAAAAAAACGAATTACTCGTAACGCACCTGGAAAGAAAGAAGCGAGTGATAAGTAATGGGCACGCCAACCGAAACTTTTATAAGTCATCTAATAGAGTTGCGAGATAGGCTTTTACGTGCATTAATAGGTCTATTAATTGCTTTTCTGGGACTCTTCCCATTTGCTAATCAGATATATGCGTTACTTGCTGCCCCAATGTTGGATAAATTGCCTGAGGGGACGCATATGATAGCAACTGCTGTAGTGACACCATTTTTTGTGCCTCTGAAAGTCGCTATGATGGCAGCATTTATTATTTCACTCCCTCATACGCTATATCAGCTATGGATGTTTGTTGCCCCAGGCTTATATGCGCATGAAAAAAAACTAATGTTGCCTGCAATTGTGATGAGCAGTTGCTTGTTTTTATGTGGAATGGCCTTCGCCTATTTTCTAGTTTTTCCTGTAGTGTTTGCATTTATTCTAAGTAGTGCGCCTGCTGGGGTTGCTGTAATGACGGATATAGCAGAGTATTTAGATTTTGTGATGACTTTGTTTCTGGCATTTGGATTTGCATTTGAGGTGCCAATTGTGGTCGTGTTGATGGCTCACTTTGGTTGGGTGACTACTAAACAGCTAAAAGAAGTGCGTGGCTATGTCATTGTAGGGGCGTTCATAGTAGCCGCAATTTTTACACCACCAGATATCATCTCCCAATTTATGTTAGCCGTGCCGCTATGGTTGCTATATGAGCTGGGTGTTTTTGTTGTGCAAATGCTGCAAGGCAAGCACAAAAGCATCCATGCAGACTTGTAGGTTACTCTTCATCGTTCGCAATGATTGGAACGGGTCGTTTTCCGATAAGAATGGCTATTTCAATTTGCTTGCCAGCGCGAATTATTTTTAGATCGGCTTTTTTATTTGGTTTAAGAACGGCAATTAGGTTTAGCATTGTTGCACTGTTAATAACAGGTTTGTCATTAATGGCAATCAGTACATCGCCAGCTCTCAGTCCAGCTCTTTCAGCAGGGCTATTTGGGATAATACCAGCGATGAGCGCACCATTAATAGATGGTAAACCAAATGACTCTGCAAGCTCTGTATTCAAATTTTGTGCTTCAACGCCAACCCAGCCACGTGTGACAACGCCTTCCACTGCAATTTGTTCCATGACTTGTTTGGCAATGCTGATTGGAATAGCGAAGCCTATCCCCATGCTGCCGCCATTACGTGAATAGATGGCACTATTAATGCCGACTAAGTTGCCCGAGATGTCGATTAAAGCACCACCAGAATTGCCTGGGTTAATTGATGCATCAGTTTGTATAAAATTCTCGTAGGTATTAATGCCTAAATGATTGCGACCAAGTGCACTGACAATGCCTTGAGTGATAGTTTGGCCAACACCAAACGGGTTGCCAATTGCCAGAACAATATCGCCAACGTCCAATTCATCCGTTTTGGCAAATGTAATTGATGGTAAGTTTGTCGCTTCAATTTTGAGTAGCGCTAGATCAGACTCTGGGTCAGTACCCACTACTTCAGCTGATAGCTTTCTACCATCTGCTAGTGCAACTTCAATAGCATCAGCAGACGAGATCACGTGATTATTTGTCAAAATAAGTCCCTGATCACTTACGATAACTCCGCTACCTAAACTATTGTCGGATGGATCCTCTTCCTCTTCTTCTTGGTCGCCAAAGAAATGTCTGAATAAAGGGTCATCCATAAATTGTTGGTGTGGATTGCTTGCAGTTTTGCTTGAAGTGAAAATGTTTACCACAGCAGGCATCGCTTTCTTTGCAGCATCACGGTAACTAGTAATCTTGCTAGCAACACCCTTTGTGTCAGCCTCTTTGATCACAATTGGTTTATCTTCAGATTCAAATAGCGCTGGTTTGAATGTCTGAAGTACGAATAAGATGCCTAAACAAATGGTTACTGTTTGTGCAAAAATAAGCCAAATTTTCCGCATTGATTTTGTGTCTGTCATAATGTTTGCTTAGTATAGGCGAAATTGAATCAATTATTAATAAGCTAGGAATGCTAAATGCAGCTAAAAGAGTTAAATAATTATATCGCACAGTTATTGCAACCAGAGCGTTTCAATGATTATTGCCCCAATGGATTACAAGTAGAAGGCAAGACTGAAATAAAAAGTATTGTTACAGGTGTCACTGCAAGCATGGCCTTGTTAGAGGCAGCACAAGCAGTGAATGCCGATACTGTTTTGGTTCACCATGGTTATTTTTGGCGAGGCGAGTCACCTGTGGTTACGGGTATAAAAAAGCGTAGATTGCAATTTTTGTTAGCGCACAATATTAACCTTTTTGCGTACCATCTCCCACTAGACGCACATCTGGAGCTTGGTAATAATGTAATGCTCGGGAAGATATTAGGGTTTGATTCAGTCGCTTATTTAGATGATAAAAACATGATGCCTTGGATCCAGCTCAAGCAAGAGAAACGTTTAAGTGTGTTTGCTGAGGAGGTTGGTTTAAAGCTAAACAGGCAGGTGCAATATATCGGTGGACCAGATAAACTAATTAAAACAGTCGCTTGGTGTACTGGTGCAGCGCAGAGTTATATAGAGCAAGCAATAGTGCATGATATTGATGTCTTTATCAGTGGTGAAATTTCAGAGCAAACAGTACATATGGCAAGAGAGTCTAATACTGCATATATATCAGCTGGGCATCATGCTACGGAGCGCTATGGCATCAAGGCTCTGGGGGAGCATTTGGCTGAAAAGTTCAATTTACAGCATCAGTTCATTGATATTGATAATCCAATTTAGTATTTGTATTCAGATACTTATAAAATATTTCTTGGCTTAACTAGTATGCGTAGGGTATAATCTGCGCATCATTGGAAGCTATAGAACACCCCAAAAGGGTGAGTAAAGGAAAGTGGTCGATGTCAGATTCAGGTAAAAAGAAATCAACAGAAAGCAGTGCGCTTTCATTTCAGCCCCCCTCAGCAGTAGATTTAGAGAAAAGGCAGTTTCTTACTGTGGCAACAGCCGCAGTGGGAGCAGCAGGTGCGGCGGCAGCTGCAGTGCCCTTTGTCGGTAGCATGCTGCCAAGTGAGCGCGCAAAGGCAGCTGGCGCCCCAGTAGAGGTTAATATTAGCGATATTGGGCCTGGCGAAATAAAGACGGCTGAATGGCGAGGGCAGCCAGTTTGGATTATTCATCGTACAGATGAAATGACAGCAGAATTACCAAAGCATAATGATCAATTAACAGACCCAAAATGTGAAGTTACTTCACAGCAACCTGAGTACTGTCAAAACCAAGATCGCTCTATCAAGCCAAACATCGGAGTAGTGGTTGGAATTTGTACACATTTAGGATGTTCACCGACGGCTAAACTGAAAGCAGGTGGCGATATGGGTGATAGTTGGCCTGGTGGTTTTTATTGTCCATGCCATGGTTCGAAATTTGATTTGGCTGGGCGCGTCTTTAAAGGCTCGCCGGCGCCTACCAATCTTGTTGTACCGCCCCATTCATATGCTGATGAGAATACATTAGTTATTGGTGTGGCAACTGAGATGGAGGCTTAATCATGGCGGATAACAAACAAGATAATATGGTTGCTAACCTCTACAGCTGGATTGATCGCCGTTTTCCATTGACCAGTACAATGAAGGCGCATCTAACAGAGTATTATGCGCCAAAAAACTTTAATTTCTGGTACTTCTTTGGCTCATTGGCAATGCTGGTTTTGGTCATGCAGATCCTTACTGGTATCTTTTTGACCATGCATTACAAGCCATCGGCCGCAGAAGCTTTTGCGTCCGTTGAATACATTATGCGTGACGTGTTTGGCGGCAATATTATTCGCTACATGCACTCCACAGGTGCATCTATGTTTTTTGTCGTAGTTTACCTGCATATGTTCCGTGGCATTATTTACGGTTCTTACAGAGCGCCGAGAGAGTTAATATGGCTATTTGGCGTAGGTATATTTTTGGCGTTGATGGGCGAAGCGTTTTTTGGATATTTGTTGCCATGGGGACAGATGTCATATTGGGGTGCACAAGTCATTACTAGTTTGTTCGGTACAATTCCGCTTATTGGTCCAGACTTAATGGAATGGTTGCGTGGAGATTACTTGACGGCAGATGCGACGCTCAATCGATTTTTTGCCTTTCATGTCATAGCACTACCATTGGTGATATTGGGGTTGGTTATGGTGCATTTGGTGGCGCTACATGAAGTAGGCTCAAATAACCCTGATGGAGTTGAAATAAAAGCCACAAAAGACAAAAAAACAGGTATACCGCTCGATGGGATTCCATTTCATCCCTATTACACTGTCAAGGATATTGTTGGCGTTGTGGTCTTTTTAATTGTTTTTGCTTCAATTGTGTTTTTTATGCCAGAAATGGGCGGATACTTCTTGGAACATAATAACTTTATTCCTGCTGATCCACTGAAAACACCAGAACACATCGCGCCTGTTTGGTACTTTACACCATACTACTCAATTCTGAGGGCGGTTCCACCTGTGATGAATTCGCAGTTCCCAGGTGTTGCAGCGATGGGTTTATCGGTTGTTGTTTTTGCTTTGTTACCTTGGCTAGATAGAAGTCCAGTTAAATCTATTCGCTATCGCGGCCAGTTGTACAAACGTTGGTTAGCCGCATTCGTTGTTAGTTTCCTTGTTCTTGGTTACTTAGGAACGAAGCCTTCAAACGTATGGGGTCAGTTTATGAATATGGAGCAGGCGAAGCTTGTGCAAGGGGTCTTGCATTGGCCAGCAATGGCTTGGGCTTATGTGATGGATGGTGCTGACCGCGCAACAGTTGTAGCACGTATATTTACCTTAGTTTACTTTTTGTTCTTTTTGATAATGCCTTGGTTTACTTCTCGCGATAAGACTAAGCCTGTGCCAGAAAGGGTGACTTACTAATATGAAAAAGATAGTATTTCTTATTACACTTTTACCTGCTTTGGTGTTAGCTAATACGGGCGAAATTAGTGTTTCTGCACCAATTGATCCTAGTGATCAGGCTTCGCTGCAAAGGGGTGCAAGAACATTTGTTAACAATTGCCTAAATTGCCATAGTGCAAACTACATGCGCTATAACCGTTTGGTTGACATTGGTCTTACAGAAAAAGAGATTAAAGACAATTTACTGCTCGCGGCTGATAAGGTAGGGGCTACCATGCAAACAGCAATGGATCCAGCTGATGCTAAAAAATGGTTTGGAGTGGCGCCTCCAGATTTGTCTGTCGAGTTAAGGGCGCGTGGCGCTGACTGGTTTTATGCCTACATGCGTGGATTCTACAAAGATGATAGTACGCCAAGTGGCTGGAATAATATTGTGTTTGATAAAGTAGCGATGCCACACGTTTTGTATCAATTACAAGGCGAGCAAAAGCTTAACCATGAAACCCATCAGTTAGAGCTGGTCAAGCCTGGCAGGCTCAGTCCAGAAGAGTACGATGCGTTTGTTGCTGACTTAACAAATTATATGGCATTTATGGCAGAGCCAGCTAAACAGCAAAGAAAAATGTTGGGTGTGTGGGTCATTCTATTTTTAGGGGTTTTGCTAGTTTTGGCAAAGAAACTGAAAGCGGCCTACTGGAAAGACATTAAATAAAAAAATTGATAACAAACGCTTTAAGTAAATTGAAAGAAGCGGAATTGAGGGTTTAAAAAATTATGATGAAATTGTATTCGGGTTCGGTTGACCCTTTTAGTCACCGTTGTCGTATTGTGTTGTATGAAAAAGGGATGGACTTTGAAGTCATTGATGTTGACCTGGCTAATAAAACAGAAGATCTTGCTGTCTTAAATCCCTATGGTAGTGTGCCTGTGCTGGTGGAGCGTGACTTAGTTCTTTCAGAGGCAAATATCATTAATGAGTATATTGATGAACGCTTTCCTCATCCACAATTAATGCCTGCAGATCCAGTGATGCGTGCTAGAGCCCGTCTTTTTCTTTACAGTTTTGAGCAAGATTTGTTTAGCCATATCAAAGATTTGGAATCTTCTGATGAAGAGGCGGTTGAAAAAGCACGAAAGACAGTGCGAGATAACTTGACACAATTGGTGCCAATTTTCAGCAAGCAAAAATACTTGCTTGGAGATGAGTATTCAATGTTAGATGTGGCTGTGACACCTCTGCTATGGCGTTTGGGCCATTACGGCATTGAAATGCCAAATCAAGCTGCACCGTTATTAAAATATGCGGAGCGATTGTTTGCGCGACCTTTATATGCCGAAGCGATGACGCCTTCAGAGAAGGTGATGCGAAAATAGTTATGGCATCAGAGATTGCCTCAACAAAACCTTATATGGTTAGAGCGATACATGAGTGGTGTATAGATAATGCGCTTACGCCACATTTGTTGGTTGTCGTTAACCAACAAACAATAGTGCCGCGGGCTTTTGTTAAAAATGGTGAAATTGTGCTTAATCTCAACTATTCAGCTACAAAAGATTTGCGTATTGAAAACGATGCTATTACTTTTTCAGCAAGATTTAGTGGAGTAGCGCAAAATCTTTATGTGCCAATGGATGCGGTGAGAGGCATTTTTGCGCGTGAAAATGGGCAAGGTATGTTCTTCGAAGTAGGCACGCAAAAAACACTTTTCGCGCCAGATGCAAAAGATGAAGATGGTGATGACAATAATAAGCCTGCAAATTCTAAAGAAAAGAAAAAACCAACGCTTAAAATCGTTAAATAAAAAAATTCTCAAAAAGTACTAGCGCATAATTTATAAAAAATGCTATAGTCACGCCTCAAATAAAAACGCCGGATTAGCTCAGTTGGTAGAGCAGCGCACTTGTAATGCGAAGGTCGTCAGTTCGATTCCGACATCCGGCACCATATATCTTAAAAGAATCATTATAAAATTTGCCACTTAAAGTGGCTTTTTTATGCTTGATTAAGTTTGACAGAATGTTAAAAGTTAAGCATAATCGCGGGTTCGGTTAGGAGGGGTGGCCGAGTGGTTAAAGGCGACGGACTGTAAATCCGTTCTCTCTGAGTACGAAGGTTCGAATCCTTCCCCCTCCACCACTAAGATGTACTGGGTTTGTAAAAGATTTGGTGAGCCGCAGTGCGGGAGTAGCTCAGTTGGTAGAGCTTCAGTTTTCCAAACTGAATGTCGCGAGTTCGAGCCTCGTCTCCCGCTCCAAACATGATGTTCGTTTGGAGAGTTAGCAGCCCATGTGGCTCAGTGGTAGAGCACTCCCTTGGTAAGGGAGAGGTCGCGGGTCCGATTCCCGCCATGGGCACCATGAATCGCAGTTGGGTTGGCGGGTTGATTGGGTTTTAAAAAATAAAGTTTTATTAAGTTAAATAAAACTTTGAAGATAGACAAAAATTAAGTTAATAAAATTTTAGTTAAGACTAATTTTAAGTAAAGGACTGGAAAATGGCAAAAGGCAAGTTTGAGCGGACCAAGCCGCATGTGAATGTAGGTACGATTGGTCACGTGGATCATGGTAAGACGACACTAACAGCGGCGCTGGCCACAATTTTGTCGAAGAAATTTGGTGGTGAAGCCAAAGGCTACGCAGACATTGACGCTGCGCCAGAAGAGAAAGCACGTGGTATTACGATTAATACAGCGCACGTAGAATATGAGACAGAGACACGTCACTATGCGCACGTTGACTGCCCAGGCCATGCTGACTATGTTAAGAACATGATTACAGGTGCTGCTCAAATGGACGGTGCGATTCTAGTATGTTCTGCAGCGGATGGACCGATGCCACAAACACGTGAGCACATTCTATTAGCTCGCCAAGTAGGTGTTCCTTACATTATTGTTTTCCTAAACAAAGCTGACATGGTTGATGATGCAGAGTTGTTGGAATTGGTTGAAATGGAAGTGCGTGAATTGTTAGACAAATACGACTTCCCAGGTGATGACACACCGATTGTTAAAGGTTCAGCACTTAAAGCACTAGAAGGTGACGAATCAGAGGTTGGTGTTCCAGCGATTCTAAAACTAGCAGAAGCATTAGACAG